>CAKPVJ010000001.1 GCA_934193515.1 uncultured Megasphaera sp.
GAAAATGTCTTGGCTACAAAACACCCTATGAGGTCTATTTTTCAAAAACGTTGCACTTGACTTGACAATTCATCTATAAAAAAAACGGACTCAGTTATCTGAATCCATTTTTTTATAAAGATATTATGTTACAGCCCCTTTTTTTGCTGATCCAGGATAATTTATCTGTTTGTACGAATAAACATCCCGACCTATTACACGTTTGTCAGTCAATATTACTCTCTATTACTTTTAGCTTGTTCATTTTTTTCTTTTAACAAGGCGGCATGCGCTTCTCTGCACAGCATATCATATTGCCAGAGGCGGTGGTGTTCCCGCAGGTTTTCACAAACGGCATGCAGCGTGTATTCGTGCCGAATTTCAGTGCTGTGAAAAGAACCTTCCCAAATGGGAAGAGAGGTATGCTTGGCGTGCAGCATAGGCGGCGTCATCATCCGTTTGCAGCGCCGCGCAAACCAGTTGAGTATATACGGTTTATGCTGCCGATACGAGAGGAGAAAATGAATATGATTCGGCATGACGACGAATTCCTGTATCATAATGATTTTGGATGTTTGCTGCATCGTTTTCAATACAGTTTCCGCAGCCTGTCCCCATTCATTTGGTTTCCAGACGTATTCTTGATTGATGGAGCGGATCGTTCCCAGCGTGGGAAGACGGCCATTTGTGTACAGCGTGAGCAGTTGGGTGCGCAGAGAAGGGCGCCTAGATTTTAAATGAGAGTTTTTCATAACATATCCACCTCTTTTTGATTGATAACTATAGTATACAATAGAAAGATTAAAATAAGATTAAAAAATGGGGTGTGAAGATTAAAATTAAATTAAAATTTGAGAAAAATGCAGTAGTTTTTGACAATCTAGTAACAAATAAATATCGCGCAACCACACTTTGAAGTATAATGAATCTGCTACAAAACACCATTTCAAAGGAGTTACGCGATGAATTAATTATTCCTCGAAAATTCGACGATGGGTAGTCTGTTTCGATTCTTTAATAGATACTCTACATCCAGTCAAAAAATCTCCTTCTCATCATATCTTTCATGCCCCTTAAATTATCAAGTGAAAATATAACGAAATGTTCCCGTGTTAAAGTTTGTTAAAACAATCCGCATACGGCAGCATATCCTCGCAATTCACACGCTTTTTCAAACAGAAATTATATCTTCAAGAAGATTTTTATCTAGTACTCCTCCTCTATGAAATCTTAATAAATCATCACTCAATGTATGCTATTTTTTTCCATCAATGCAGTTCAAACAGGTATCTCTATGTTTGACAATCCATGCTGTCAATGCCGCCATATCTGACGACAGTTTACATCCCGTGTTATCTCGGGGTATATATTTTTCCCACACTTCCGGAACAGATTCGCCCACTTTTTCGGCTCGTCCGGATGCTGTTTCTCCTAATTCATCCGCTGTAATCCACTGCTTAGGTGTTGCCAAAATATGTGGCTGCGGTTCCATTAATGGTGGATATATGGAATAATATACAAATCCTTTCGGCGCAATCAGTTCCATAATCGTTGGTATGATATTGAGATGCGTACCAATAGTGGTATTTTTGAACAGTTCCTGTGAAATTTGCGGATGATGCATCAGCAATGGAGTACAATATAATTCTCTAAACGTATAATCCCTCGGAACCAGTTTAGTTTGATTGAGAGGAGTATATAAAGAAGAATGGTCTCCTGTATAAATGAAAAGACTGTCTGGATATGCCTGCTTCATTTCTTGGATAAAACGGTGCACTGCTAAATCAGCATATCTTGCGGTTCCTAACCCGGCACACCTTCCTTTATTGCTGCGAATATCATCCCCTGCATCTTTCAACAAATGTTCCGCATCAAATTGCAAGACGCTATTTGGAATTTTATACGGGCCATGATTAGATGTCGTGTATACAAAATGAAAGGTGGGCATATCGACTTGCTTCATGAGCTGTGCCGCTTTTTCTAAAAAGACATGGTCATACACACCAACCCACGTTTTCGGAGCATCGGGCCCGCAAAAATCAACGGCACTTTCTACTCGGTCAAATCCTTGGGCTTTGCCAAAATGATTGAAATTTCCGTTGGATGCATTGCCGCCATACCAGTATATCGTCTGATACCCCAATTTTTTCATCTGCCATGCTAAGGCAGTAGGTACTGTTCCATGCCAAAATCCTTCATTTTCATTCAGCTCCAATTGTGCGTCGTATATGCCCGTCATTAACGAAACAATAGAAGGACGAGAAACATTGCCTGCCGGCAAAAAATTTTTTAAATATGCTGTATGTTCATCTTTTGCCAATTCTCGACTACCATCTAACGCATGAACGACAGCATACATCGGATCCATGGCCCATTGCGGCACGCTTTCTCCTACTATCAAAAAAATATGAGCAGGCTTGGTGATGACAGCTCCCTTCGCCGTTCTCCGAAATGCATACAGCGGATTCGGCAAAGATTTCCAGTTTTCTTTCACAGCATTTGGCATGAGACGAGTCACCGCTTGTTCCAAATCGGCATCGCTTTTTTGCATTTCTTCTGCAATCGGTCTGCGATGAACCCACTTTAACGCAATTAAATCATCAATGCACGCTTTAGCTAAAAAAGCATCTTCTTTGACAAGCGACGGAATGGTATCCCATTCGGGCTTGCTGCGATGATCGAACGTCCCACCATACCGGACCCAATAAAAACCTAGAATGCTTCCCACAAAAACAGCTGCATTAAATCCATACTGCACCATTGTAGAATCAAACATCGGATACGGGACAGACGGCAACTGCTGTATAACCCAGCATGCGCCTGCCAGCACTGGAACAAAGGGAATGTATCCCAACAAAACAGCCAATCCATGGTCTTGATGAAAAAAAACGTCGATTAAATTATGTTTTTCTGCATGCTTACCCATATGCACCAAATAATTGTACGTATCATGGAAATGACGATAAAAAATAATTTTACCCATAAAAGCCGCATACAAGACAACGCCGTAAACTGTCCCTATGCCCACTCGCATCGCATCACCATGGACAACAAATATATCCCAAAACATAGCTGGCAATGATATAATCACCAAAGGAATCAAAAATACATAGGCGTTAAAATCCATGCCCCACCAAAACCCAAATCGAAAACATTCAAAAACAACTCGTCCTTTCCCTTTTAAAGAGCCCGGATGATATGCCCAAATAAACGCTAAGCGAAATATAGCACAAACAATCGGAAATAAAAGAAAAAGCTTGATATCTTGCTGCATGGACATAAAAAAATGCTCAAACACAAGCGTCACTCCTTATTCTAAGTATATAAATACAATTCATTATACTGCCTGTATTTTATTTTTTGCAAGTTCCTATTGCTATATATTTTTATAGGATTCTTACAAGAAAAAACACATTGACACATTTTACGAACATATGTTATATTTCTTATATAGTCATGCTGCGCAGCGTCACTGCGTATCAGGACTCGCAAGGAACGGTTTAGTTCACCACAGAAGATATCCGTATACGATATGAAATTTTATCGTTATACAAGATATATTCTGTGGTTTTTTTTATGCTATAATTAAAGGAGGAAGCTGATATACCTACTACGTTTGACCAGCTTACCATTACCAATGATTTTCTTTTCAAGAAAGTCATGCAGAACAAACGCATCTGCAAACATCTCATTGAAGAAATTCTTCATATTCAGATTGAAACCTTGACCTTTATTGAATTAGAGAAAACCATCGACATTTACCACAACAGCCACGGTATCCGCCTGGATGTCACAGCACACGATGAACATCACACGCGGTATAATATTGAAATGCAGGCTTCGGATGTCATCAACGAAAATACGGGCTTATCGGTACTGCCCAAACGCACACGGTATTACCAAGCCATGCTGGATATGGATTTATTAAAAAAAGGCCAACCGTATGACAGGCTCAATCCGACGTATATCATTTTTATCTGCAACTTTGACCTGTTTGGCAAGGAGCTGTATTCGTATACCTTTCAAAAGCAATGTCAAGAAGACACATCCTTGACCTTGCCTGACGACACTACTGTTTTGTTTCTCAATGCAGCGGGCACCCACGGCAGCGTGACACGCCATGTCAAAAGTTTCTTAACATACGTCCATGAACACATTGTCACCGATGCGTTCACCGACGAAATCAACACGGAAATTTTAAAAATCAAATGTGATGAAAAGATACGAGGTGAGTTTATGCATTTCGAATTATTATTACACGATAAAAAAGAAGAAGGCCGTCGTGAAGGTCGGCGTGAAGGCCGTCATGAAGAACGAGTCGTACTAATCAAAACGCTCATGGAAAGCATGAACCTTTCTATCGAAAATGCCATGACGGCTCTCAAAATACCACCGGCGCAATGGGAGTATTATAAAAAACAAATTTTTTCATAAGTGCAATATAACACAGTGCATAGAAAAACATGCAATCTGTTTCCGTTCTAGTCGCAGGTATCCATCCTACTTGATTTCTTTCTTTTTTTTACAAAATATGCTAAAATAAAAAACAGAGATAGTCCGATGGCGGAACATCGGCTCTCCTCTATTAGAATAGTGTTGAAGAAGGCCGTGTACCGCAGGGTATGCGGTTTTTTTCGTTACGTCTTACTTATTTACGTACTGAAATAATCAACACGATTCATGCAGCAAAAGCTATCATCAACGACAACGCTTCATATACACTCATGCTGATCACCTCGCTTCCGCGAGGAAAACCGAATACATCGAACTACCTCATGTACTATAATTTATATTTGGACTGCAAGGTGCTTAGAAAAATACTCTAAAAAACAATTTCTTACCAGTTAAAATGGAAGCTGATGCATAGAATCTAGAATTTTACGTTTCATCGCATCTTGCAGGTATGCATGGTTCAAACTGCGTTTAGTATATGCTAAATATGTACTTTTCGTTTTTTGTACAAGTAAATCCGTAAAAAAACGTTCCCAGCTAAAGAACTTTTTACAATCAATATACGCACTAGGGTCTGCTAAAATATTCTTTATTTCACTGTCCGTGACAATTCCGGCACGAAGCACAAGCCATTCAAACGATTCCGGCAAATAAAGGGTAATCTTTCTTCCTAATCGTATCAGTTGCATGATTTTTTCCATTTCACAACCAAATGCAGCTCCATCAGCAATAACTAAAATTTTTTGCTGACGATGAGTCTGTAAAAATCCGAATATGTTTGATTTCCCCTGCGCACTGACGCATTGTACCTGTCCACCATATGTACTGCTAAAAAATTCAAAGCCAGAATTAGAGTCTTCAGCTAATAAAATGTCCGCTTTATCGAGTTTAGTATTCGCCGTTTTTCCATATAAATGATAAAATTCGTTATAAACCTGCTTTAATCCTCGATATTTATTTGAGATTCTAATACCATAAATCTCTTTAACGCTATAAGGAAGATTGGGCAAATCCTCTCTGGTAATGATGACAAAGTAATTATCGGATTCTTTGACCTGCACTGCAAAATCCTCGGACTTAATAAAGCGATTGCACTCATCAATAAAAACGATGCTGTTGTGAATATATTGCAGATTCTCTTGCCAACGCCGCCCGCCAATTACGACACAAGGTACCTCGCTTTTTACTAAAACACCACTGCTATCCCCATCATTATCATAGGCTGCTAATAGCTCCAGTAATGTAGTTTTACCCGTTGCACTGTCTCCTCTAATAATCGTAATGTTTCTAGAGATAACAAATTCATAGCGAAGCCTGTTGTTTTGTACTAAAATAGTATACTTGCCTTTCATTTTCTACCTCACAAAAAACGATACACCTCATTAAGCCATTCTTCCTGATTATGGACAATAACGCCATTATTCATAATCTTTATCGTATATTCACCATCACCAAAGTTCATACTATGATGCAAACTGATTGTTAATGGTTTGGTTTTGGCAATTTCTAGTATCCATTTGGCGCAATTATCACCACAAGCCGTGGCATTAAAAATTTTCCCACTCGTATCAAATGCCAACAGCAATAAGGTTTTGACGCCTCCTGATAACTCGCGAGGTGAAATAGGTCCCAATACAGGACTTTGAATCAAATGCGGCCCCACTACTTCGGATTTGTCTACATCCATGATCATCTTCTTGGCAAAATCATTTTCCAGCCACTCATCTTCGTACTGATTGATAAAATACACAGGCGGATTATAAATTTCGTTTTCACAATCCCCTAAATAAACCTGCAACATGTTTGCACCTCTCTTACTATGCCATTTAGAAGACATGGCTTATCATTTTAGTATAACAGATTTGCTATTTGCAGCATTTGATTTTATTATACTGTGCACCAAACAATCCGTCAAACGCATCTTTGGCTTTACCTGACGACACTACCGTTTTGTTTCTCAATGCAGCGGGCACCCACGGCAGCGTGACACCCCATGTCAAACGTTTCTTAACATACGTCCATGAACACATTGTCACCGATGTGTTCACCGAGGAAATCAACACAGAAATTTTAAAAATCAAATGTGACGAAAAGATACGAGGTGCGTTTATGCATTTTGAATTATTATTGCATGATAAAAAAAGAAGAAGGATGTCGTGAAGGACGCCAAGAAGAACGAGCCGTACTAATCAAAACGCTCATGGAAAGCATGAACCTTTCTATCGAAAATGCCATGACGGCTCTCAAAATACCCCCGGCTCAATGGGATTACTCCAAAAGACAAATTCAATCTTCTCAATCATAACAACATATCTTCACTTTCAACCATGTAATATAAAGCTGTAAAAAAATTATTTTGTTACAGCTTTATTATTTTCGGAAGCAAATGCAATTCCTAAACACAAAAATAATATTTGCATGTTAAACTTATTGGTAATCCCTGAATCCACAAATCCATGAACAGAAATAGCTATAAATGACCATAAAGCTGCTTGATAATATACATTTTGTGGGTATTTTACAATCTTTTTTATTAACAGCAAGAGTAAACCAATTGTAAATACGATATATCCTATGCCCCCAATAATGCCTGTTGTCGAAAAGAAAAAGGCAACATTATTGTGCGGCATAGGTAAATTAGGCTCTTTAGCCATAGGGGAAATATAGTGAGACTGATATTGTTCTTTCCAATTAGAAAATCCCACCCCATACACAGGGTTATCTTTCCACATCGCATAACTGGATTGAATTAATAACATGCGTTCATTATCATAGCTTCGTTGAAATGTCGATAGTCCTAAAAAAGCAACGCCACTTACTGCTGCTGCCAAAATCAATGCACATGCTATATTTTTTCGATTATTGTACTGTATTCCTATTTTGTTTCTATAGCGCATAAGAAAAACAACAATTCCCCCTATAAACGCGCCCGCTATACCACCTCGTGATTGTGTTGCCAGTAATACAAATACAGTCATACCTATAATACCTAAAAGTATGTATTTTATAAGTTGATGATATTGTTTTATGTTTTTTTCTCCATATGACCAATAAAAAGCGATTAATATTGGCAGAGAGGTTTCCAATACACCAACAAACCCGTTAGGATTAGCAAATGTTCCTGTAATTCGGGTGCCTAACGGCAACGTTATAAACTGATATACAGAATACACACTAACAACTAACAACGACAAGCTTGTGCCATATCCCCAAGATTCTATAGAAAATGATCGTTTTTCAGATAAATATACAACCCAAAAAGGTAGTGTCCAATAAATATATTTTATGGTTTCACTAATAGATTTTAAATCTCCTGATATAACTGCAGATAAAAGCAAACTGCCAAAAAATACTATATATATTGCTAGAAATGTCTTATCTGGCCATAGTATCTTTTTAAAATTTTTTACATATAAGTAAATAATAACAACGCATAATAAACTAACTGATATGCTTACACCCGCATTGGATAAAGTTGATATCAGAAATGTTGTATATAAAAATAAAAAAATGTTTTTTGCCAAAATCATACTTTACCATCCTCTACAAACTTTATAATATTTATTATATGTTCATGTATTGGCATATTAACTTTTCCCACATATCCCATATCTTATTAGGAGCATATTCTTTCATATCTTCATGGGCTTTAGCCCCCATTTGTATCCGTAATTCTTGATTTTTAATTAAAATTTCCAGTTTTGCTGCAAAATCATCAATGCCATCTTCACACAAAAATCCATTTTCTCCATTTTTGATTAATTCATTGACAGCACTGCATGAGCGATATCCTATGGAAGGAAGCCCCATTGCCATTGCTTCTGTCAATGCAAGTCCAAAGCCTTCAGAAGCACTAGGAAATGCAAAAATATCTGCTTGTGCCAAACATTTTCTAATTTTCTTTGTTGTGCCACAAAAAAGAATTCTATCTTCCAAAAGATTTAAAGAAACTGCTTTTCGCAAACCTCTAGTATAACTATTTTTATCTAATTCACCATATATTTTTATTTTCCATTGAGGGTATTTATCAGCTATTTTTATAAATGCTTGAATTAATAAATGTTGCCTTTTCAAAGATTCTTCAACACGCCCTACATTTATAATAGTATAATGACATTTTTCAAGATTTGTTGTATTTTCCTTGTCAATTTGAGGAACTATATTAGGAATATATACAACATCATTTATACCTAACTTTTTCAAAGGTGCTATATAACTTGGCATTAGCACCTGAACTGCATCGCATTTTTTCCAAGCATTTATTTCTTCTTCATTCATTTGCTTGGTACACCGATATGCATCTGTATGACACATACTGACATGGGCAATAGAAGGAAATTCTTGAATGGCTTTGTTAACAATAGCAGCAATAAATGCTCCTACGTCTATAATAATATCTGGCTTTTCCTGACGTACTATTAGTTTAAGTCGTTTTATAAATTCATTTTTAAAATATTCTTTCTTAGGATCTTTTCTTTTTTTTGTCATGAATAATTAACTCTGGTCCCCCAATAGCCCGTAATATTTCTTTTTTAGCTTTTTGCCAATAATATGCAGCACAAAGATACGACTTCCCGGGAATGTCATAACATAAATTAACAAATTTGACTTTCGAATCTAGATCAAATGCTGGTACACCCTTTTCTGTATCAAGCCCCACTAATACTATTTGGTAGTTTCTTTTCACAAACTCATTCGCAAAATTACACAACACATGTTCGATACCACCCGAATAATTTACAATTTTAAATTCATCTACTAACATAATTTTCATAATATTCCCTGGCCCTCTGTTATTGTAAGAGTGTTTTATTTTTATAATACTCTTGTTATATTTTCATATCATACTGATATTATCAATGGAATTATCTATTTTTTATTTGATGTCCAATATACCCATAAACTTTGCATATATTAATACAATTTAATGCGCTCCACCGTAATATTCTATCTTTTAATCCTAAATCCAAACTATATCCTTTATTTTTATATAGATAAGATATTACATCGTCAAATTCTTCTCTTGTAATTTTCTTTGCGCTATAAAAATTTTTATACATAATTTTTATAGCTTCATGAATAGATTTTTCTTTCGCCCACTTTTCAGCATCTGTTACATGGAGTTGTTTTGCTATTTCTTCATGCTGTCGATAAGCTCTAAATTTACTATATCTATTAAAAGAATTTTCATCGTTTATACTACTAGTAGTGGATTGTGGATTTATTCGGTTATTATAATATAATGCTTTCGATATATGTTTTACATTTTCAGCATGCAAAAATAATTCTGGACAAATATATAAATCTTCATAATAATATCCAACTGGAAACTGTAAATTTTCCCAAATGGATTTTTTATATATTTTATTCCACATTAAGTTAGATATCTCATCCATTAAAATTAATTTACGAATTTCTTTTATTGTCAAATTATTAATATCAATGTTTTTTTTCTCGCATTCATTAATAAATGGAACTATGCCATTGACAGTTATTTCATTATGTTGAAATATCAATATATCTATGTCATCTTTTTCCATTTTAGGAATCGTTTTTTCTAAAAGAGTATTTGCAACATAGTCATCAGCATCAATAAAAACAATATATTTTCCCTGCGCTTTCATTAAAGCTTTATTCCGTGCAACACTTTGTCCCATGTTTGGTTGATGATACGTATAAATTCTCGAATCTTTTCGGTTATACATATCACAAATTCTGCCAGAATTATCAGTCGAACCATCGTCTATTAATAATACCTCAAAATTTTCATATGTCTGATGTAAAACAGATTCTAGACATCTAATAATATATTTTTCTGCATTATATACAGGTATGATTATAGATGCAATAGGTGTTTTCATTCTATTGGACCTCTTTCTATCTATGTTTCAATATATCTTCCCATTGATTCCAAACAGTTTCTGTAGCATATTTTTTCATAGACTCTCTAGCTGCTATACCAAATTGTACCCGCATATCCCGCCGTTTCATAAGCAACGCCATTTTATTTGCTAAGTCATCTACACCATCTTCACAAAGGTAGCCATTTTTACCATCCTCAATCAGTTCATTAACAGCACTACAATTTTTGTAACCAATAGCAGGAAGCCCCATGCTCATGGCTTCTCCCAACGCCATGCCAAATCCTTCATAAGCACTGGGAAATGCAAACATATCGCCGTGCTGCAATACGTTGGGTACATCATTGGTTGCACCTTTCAGGAAAACACGGTTTTCCAAATGATTCTTATGAATCAAAAGCTGCAGTTCTTTGTAATACGCCTTGCCATCTTCGGCTCCCCAAAGTTCCACATTCCAATTGGGAAATGCATTAGCCAGTCCCGCAAATGCTTCTATCAAGAGGTGCGGCCGCTTATGATTTTTTGATAATCGGCCAACAAAAATAATTTTATATATTTCCTTTGCTGCTGCTAAATCGGCTTGGACATCATACTGTGGAATTGCATTACCAATGACTACGGTTTTTACG
This sequence comes from uncultured Megasphaera sp., assembly GCA_934193515.1. Lineage (GTDB taxonomy): Bacteria > Bacillota > Negativicutes > Veillonellales > Megasphaeraceae > Megasphaera. The sequence continues at coordinate 10,922 of CAKPVJ010000001.1, forward strand.
TTTGGCAAATGATTTTTTAGATGTTGTGCAAAGGAAGGCAGGAGTACTTGACACACCGTACTTTTTTCCAAGGCAGGAATTTCTTCTTTCGGATAGGTATGAAAATAATCTTCCGGGTCGCCATGGCTCATGGTAATAACGGGAATGGTAGTTTTTAAATCGCAAAGAAGCATTTTACTGGCTGCCGGTTGAAATGATACGATAACATCAGGCTGACATTCCTGCAATGTTTCTTTTAAGTTTTTCAGCAGGTATTTTTCAGCGAAATCATTATTTACAGTACGTGCTTTTTGTGCGTCAAAGGTACGATACAATTCTCGTTTCACTTTGAGATACCAAGGATATGAAATAGATTGTCCTTTAAAATGACGAATATCAATGGCAGGGATTCCCTTATGCAGTGGATAATAAAAATCTCCCTGTTTTACATCGCTGTATACTAAAGATACACGATGCCCTCGATGCTGCATTTCATTGGCAAAATCACAAGTCACTTTTGCCATGCCGCCACTGTCATCTACCATTTTTGTTAAATTCGCCAGTAATATATTCATCATTACAAAATCCTCTCATCTACGATTTTACCCTCTATTTGCCAATCTTAGCAAGGCTTTCTGCAAAAAATTCAGTGCAGTATGCGAAAAATCAAAACAGCCCGCTTGTGCTGCTTCTCCAATTTTCATGCCTACAAATGAATCCGTTCCAGATAAATATGCATGCAGTTTATTTTTATGAAGAGTACGAAAATTTTTATTTCTCAAAGATGCTGCTCGCTTCACGTAATCAATAGAAAGTTCTTTTAACATCTCTTCTGAAAGTTCATTCTTTTTATCTTTCATAATGTCCCAACACAAATCTTCTAATGTACCGTTGCGATACGTCTTATCTGCACTCCAGCCCGGAAGTAATGTATATCCAAATAGGGCGCCCTCTTCATTTTTTACAAATGTATCGTCTTCTGGTATGGAAACAGAAAACGCCCGCAAAATACTCTGCCGCACAGATATTGCCGCTCCTTTGGCATCCATTTCTGCATCACGCAAAACCAAAAATCCCTTCATTTCTTGATAATGTGCTAATTTAGAAATAATTGGCATATTTTTGCGCAGTTCTTCATTTCCCCCCATATCGATCACATTATAAGAATCGGGAACTATACCCCGTTTTACTAGATATTCAATATATTGAATCAGAAAAAATTTTTCATCAATTCCTTCGCACAAAATGACATAGGGAATCTTTGGAAATAGTCGGATAGATGTTTTTTTTACAGCCATTTACCGCACCTCCATTTCTATGTCTAGTGCGTTTTCCAGTTCTTCTCCAGAAAAAGGATATGCTTTTCGCTTTCCTTTGGTAAAATCAATTCGCTGATAGCCCAATTTATCTAATGCATTCATTTTCTTCATCACATGTGAGGATTCCCGCAAAATATCAATATTATGTGTCGTAATAAATAATTGACATTTTACCTGTAATGCTGCTGCATATAATACGTGTAATATATTTTCATATACACTGTAATGAAAGCCGTTTTCTAGTTCGTCAATCAAAACAATCCCCTGCGGTGTTGTTAGTATACATAGCAACAGCTGCAGCATTTTATTAATACCATCTCCCATATACGTAATGGGTAATTTTTGTTTATCTGTTAAAATAACATATACATAAGGAATTTTATTATCTACGATAGTTGTTATGTCCACAATGCGTTTATCAAAAATTTGTAATAGTTGCAGTAAAATGGATTTATCACCATCCAAAATTAAATGACTTACCCATTCTGCTATTGTTGCATTATCAGGAACATATATATCTTTATAAAACAGAACTTTCAGTATGGGATTTTTTTCTTTATCTGCTTTAGACAAAGAAACGTGATTAATTTTAGTGTTTTCAAACGAAAAAACGCCTATGCTTTTTTCAGTTCCTACAGTACATGTATATTGTAATGAATAAAAATATCGATTTAATGTAGTAGGATTATATCCTTGTTTTAAAATATTGGTAACAGTATCGGCATTAATGTCCAAACTGGCCGCATTATCTTCTACTTTTTTCATCGTAAGTGTCGAATTCAATCCCTCATTGCGAATTAATTGTATAGAAAAACTGTCAGTTTTGTCCATATTATAAAACAAAGGGTTCCATATCCGCTGGGGTGTTGCTTGAAGAGTACCATTACCATTCCTTCCAGCGGCTAATGCAAAATATATATTAGGATTGCGATATCCTGCAGCTAAAAAAACAGCTTCTAATATTGCAGACTTACCTGAATTATTTTTCCCGCCTATCAATGTAATTGGCATAATATGTTTCATGGTAAATGAATCAAAACATCGAAACGTGTGTAATGCAAGCTGGGTAATCATCATTTCACCTCCAACTATATCTCCTATCGTAAAATATGATGAATCAACGCTTCATGACTATACTGCTTATTGGCCGCTTCCAAATTTTTTCTATATACGTCTGCATTGTTTACTAAATCATCAACGAATTCTTCCAACTGCCGTGCAAAAGAATCTACGGTACTTAAATCCACTGCAACGCCAATTTTATATTTTTGCAGTACTTCCGGATTTAATTCTGGAGAAGATAACACAGGCTTGTAAAAACCAATGGCCGTAAAGAGCATTGCTCCCCAATGATACCGATAACGTTCTGCTGCATACGGCATCATAATCGCATCTACACTGAGCAAAGCTTTTTGCCATTCCAGTCCGATCAAATTCTTGTGCCAAAACGTGATATTTTTATACGAGCTGTATTCTTTGGCAAATTGTTCAAATAATTCTCCATCTTCAGGCTTAGCAGTTGCCCCCTGGACAATGAGTTCTACCGGCACAGTGAAAGAGGCTTTGGTAAATGCTTCCAAGAAAAATCCTAAGTTTTTTTCTTTGCGGAATTGTCCGAAAAAACCAATCTTGATAGGAGGCGTAATAGTTAGCGTAGTATCAACAGGCAAATCCTGCGGCTTAAATACAGGAGGAGCTATTAAATCCAAATTGGTAAGACCGCTGTGTTGAAAATCATCGCGCAGCGTAATAACTTTTAAATGAATATTTTTATATGCTTCTACTCGATGGGCCTGTTTTTCAAACTTCGGTTGTTCATGAGGATTAATGCCATGAAAAATCATATAAACAGGGACCGGTGAATTTTTAAGTTTGCTATTTAAAACGGTTCGTATATACCGCCATGTTCCAGTAGGAATGATAATGGCATCACAAGCTCCTGCACATGCTTTTTCATAGGCAGCATTAAACCAAGCAATACGCCGCCGTTCCCGTAAAATAGATAAAAAAATCTTTTTGATTTTGCCCGCTCCGGCATACGTCACGACTTCCCCGCCAGCTAGATAGTCGATATCACAATGATAGTCCAGTTTGAAAGGAAAATGTTCCGGTACAAAAAATACAGGTTCATGCCCCTGCCGTTTTAATTCATCTACTAAAATCCGGTCAAATTCCACTTCATGTCCTGCCGGCATGACAATGGACTCTAATATAGCTACACGCATAACGCAAAAAGCTCCTCTCTATTTTCGTTCTAGCCACTCAATCATTTTGGGATTATATTCATATACACATAACAAACACGTATTCAATATATAAAAGCTAGTAGTTTGCCGTAATAAATGGATTTGGATTTTCAATACATCTTTTAAAACAGCATATAAATTCTCCACCAACATTGTCTCATTACAACATGCTATTTTTTTTATTTTATCTAAGTTAAATCGAATAATCTTAGAAAAAATTAGTTTATCATATTGCGTAATATTCGGACAACAGCTTTCTGCATTAGCCCTTGTTTTATACTGCCCCAATTCATCTAAGCAAACACGGCTGGACAAATAGTTAGCATTTTCAAAAGATGGTATATGAATACATGATTCCACCATTGGATAATTAATATACAAACGCCCTTGCGATGTCGAATCATTAAAATAATTTATCATTTGTTGAAGCGCTTTGACAGAAAAACGATTATCTTGTGGATCAAAATCAAAAATCAAGTACACATCTGTATATCGATCATCAAAAATCTTTTTCTTGTTTTCGTCTGGCTCTTGCTCACGTAAGAATAAGAGAAAATCCAGATCCTCTAGATCTTCCCCATAATAACGCTGAATACGTTCATACAAATCATGTATATTGGCTCCATAAGAAACAATTTGACGCTTTTTATACATATACGTATCAAATAAACGATTTAATAATTGCGGTTCCTTTTTTTCTCCTTCTACAATGGCTAAAATTTTTCTATTCATCAAATTCACCATGTTTCATGAGATTTTCTAAATTATAGCCTTCCCGCAGTTCTCGATCGGTAGCATTCGCTAAGGAAATAATCTTATCAGGGAGCAATAAAAAATAGCAGTCGGGCCGCATAATTCGATTGCTCAAAAGACCTGTATTGTGCGATGTTAATATAGTTTGAATGGAAAATTTTTCTTCCAACAATTTAACAATTTTCTCAGCCAGTTCATAATGATAAAAAGCGTCAAATTCATCAATAAACAGGAAGCTAATTTTGTTCGCATGTTTATACCAATAAAAAAATGTTAATAATGCATTGGTACCATTAGAAGCATTAAAAAAGGGAACGAGACGATTATGCTTAAAAAAAAGACTCTGTTTTCCATCAGCTTGTGCAACTGCACAAATTTTTTCATGCACACCATATTCATTCAAAAAAGTTTCAAATTCATGAACAAAATCATTTTTAATAATATAGTCGGCCATTGATTCTACGACTGTCGAAAAGCCAACGTATTCGTTATTCGTTCCTAAACTGCGAAACCAAAGCATGCCGCTAACAAACTTCATGACCTCCCGTACAGGATTTCTTTCATCCAGTGTCAAATTATTAGCCATATAACGCAAAACAGAAATCCTATTATCGCGAAATTCCCAATTCAGGGTATCCAACCCATACGTAGCTAAGTGAGAAAAATCGCCTTTTTGTTTATCATAGTCAAACGAAAATACTAATTGATTATTTAATGATAAAGATTCTGTAACAAGTTCTCTGGCAGCTCTTTTGGTATATTTGTAAATAATCTCATCATCGTCTCGCTGGAACACATAGGAAAACGAAACAATATCTGAGTCTGCATCTGCATTACAATAGTTCGTTATGGACTGAGCTACGCCATTTTTATCAACTAAATGATACGTAATATCGACCATTGCCAGTCCATAATTAGTCTTACCCACAGCATTTTTTCCATAAATAATAGCATTTTTAATAATGCCTTTTGACAAACACTGTGTGCTGTACGAATAATTTTTGACATCTGAAAGGTCAATCATAAAGGATTCTTTAAAGTTTTTAAAATTTTTAACACTGAATTTCTTAAGAAGCATCATTAGCCACCTCTATTATTCTATCAGTTTTTTCTTGATTTGCCGCCGACACGTTGAATCATAACATCTTCCACATTATGCACCACCGTTTTTTCGCTGCAGTTCGTGTAATTTTAAATATTTCAGCATGGTATAGAAAAAATGCGTACAACATAGATAAGAACCAATGCCGCCGTCTAAAAAGCCTTTACGCAACACAAACATTTTAAAAAAACCGCCGATGCTGTGCAGTAAAATGCCTGGCAGTGATGTTCGTTTTCCCCGTTTATACGCATCTTCTGCCCAAATTGTCGTATATAAACAAAGTTTTTCTTCCCATTCATGCCAATTTGCATAGGTGTGATGTTTAATATGTCCCGGCAGTCTTTTTGTCGGCAAGCTGCATTCCGGATGTTCATGTACTTTGTTGACCCAGGTTACTTTCGTGCGCGGAAACATGCGCAGCACATGGTCAGGATACAATACACCATAGCTGAATGTGACACCGAAAGCAACGGATTTTCTTGTCAGCGCATACTGCATATCTAATGTTCCATGTTCTACGACTTGGCAAACAGCATGCCGCAGCTCATCATTGAGCCGTTCATCGGCATCGAGATACAACACCCAATCTGCCTGCGTTTTCTCCAATGCAAAATTACGCTGTGCTGAAAAATCGTCATCCCAAGCTCTGAAGTATACTACTGCACCTTCTTGCTTTGCCAGTTCTACTGTATGATCAGTACTGCCTGAATCGACAATAATGACTTCATCGGTACAAGCTTTCGCATTGCGCACTACACTGACTATATTTTCTTCTTCATTTTTAGTTAAAATTAAAATGGCTAAAGAACTCACTCTATACTCCTTTATAGACCTGCACTCCATATCTCAACTTGGCACGTACAAACGTATGACACATTGCCAGTATTAATGGTATAATAAATACTACTTTGAATTTTTTACCACTAGGAGTGACTGCTTTGAAAAAACTAAAATTTCTGATACCGTATGTCATGACATTTGGTATCAGCCTGATTGTATTATTTGGCTTTTATATGGCTATGAGTGCCGGTCTTCCTCATAAGACTATTTTTTTACAACTGCGCCGCTATGCGGTTTGTGCTGTTTTGCTGAGTATTTCATTTGCCTTATGGAAACAATCCGGCCGGACATATGCCCAGCTTATCTCTCATGCTGTCGTAGGGCTGGCATGGATGATTGTGTATCCTTTTACATACTGGCTCACATTTCATCAAAATACGCATTTCATTGACAATCATTTTGATATTGCTATGGGCGTATACTTATTTTTATTTTCTACGTCTCTTTCCCAATTATTATATCATACTACAAGAATTCCTAAAACCATTAACCGCTGTATCTTAGCATGTATTCAGACTGTATTACTGTTGCTGCCGCTGCTGCAGATATTTTATTATCTTGTGTATAAAACACCGCTGACAGAAGCTGCCTGGGTGGCTGTTTTGCAGACCAACACGGCTGAAGCCTATGAATACGTAATGAAGGTTTGGGGAATACCTGGACTGGGTGCGTTTGGAATTGTTATTTTAGCCATATTTATTTTCTTTTTCTACTGCCATCGCCATGCAGTTACGCTAACGCCGCTGTCCAAAAAATTGACTATTTTTACTGTCGTTTTGTGTCTTGCTTCGGCATGGTATGCCCAACGTATTTTCACAGATACAGGTGCGATGTGGGCTCGTCATCAAGCGCAGGAATATTTTGACAATGCGCGAAAATTTGCGGCACTGCATGACAAAAATGCTGCTGATTTACAGGTTTCACCCTCTGTTCCGGCTTTTCATAAACCAAGTACCATTATTATGGTCATCGGGGAATCGGCTTCACGCAGTTATATGAGTGCCTACTATCCTGTCGAATTGGATACGACGCCATGGATGCGCACTGCTTCTCAAGAGGCCAATTTTATTCTCTTCCGGCATGCTTATACGACGATGGTACAGACTGTCGGTTCTCTGGAACGGGCATTAACGGAAAAGAACCAATATAATACAATGGAATTTCATGAAAGTCTAACGTTGCTCGATATAGCTAAAAAAGCAGGCTATACTACCTATTGGTTCAGCAATCAAGGGACTATCAGCAATGCGGACACGCCAATTACACTAGTCGCGCAAACGGCAGATCATGCCAAATGGATTGAAGATGAATTGGCTAACAGCACGCATGTCCGCTATGACGGTGATTTACTGCCGTATTTAAAAGAAATCAATCCTAATGAAAACAATTTTGTTGTCATTCATATTATGGGCAGTCATGATAATTATGCCAACAGATACCCGCCAGAATTTGCGCGTTGGTCTTCTGACGCATCTCGTGACGCTGTACAGGAATATTCCAATTCGCTGGCGTATACAGACTGGGTATTGGAACAAATTTACAAGTACGGCAAAGACAATCTAAACTTACAGGCCATGCTGTATTTCTCTGACCACGGTGCTGTGCCAAAATCCCTCCGACAGCCGGATAGGGCTTCCTTTACGGCCCTGCGTATACCGATGTTCTTGTATTTATCTGACGAGTATATGCAACTATATCCTGATACAGCTGCTGCCCTGCGTGACCATCAAGACAGTTACTTCACGAATGATTTGATATATGAAATGGTCTGCGGCATGCTGAATATTCAATCCAATCACTACCATCCGGAAAACAGCATTGCCAGCCCATCTTATGCATTTACACGGGATACATTGACGACGGAATTAGGCAAGAAAAAACTGACGGAAGATATTCATGAAGATGAAGTCGTCAACAATAAAGAATAATACAAGGATGTAATTACTTAGCCATCCTTTTCCTATGTGTAACAAACCGCCGTATGCAGTTTTTCATTCACTGCATACGGCGGTTTTAGTTTACATAAAACAATATTATTTTATTTTTCAAACAAGGAGTAGTTGCGTCCTTCTTCACGATGATAGATGCCAATGCGTCTTGCCAGCATCATATCGGTATCGATGGGCAGCTGGAACTGGTTTCCCAATACTTCCCAGACCTGGGAAGGTTTAATAGCGCCTTCGCTGGTTTGGTAAATGCCTACACGCAAGGTGATTTTATCGTCCTGCAGCTGACCTGTAATCGGTTCTATGACATGATTCTTGACATTAATCAAGCGTACTTTGTGCTTTCCTTTTAGGGATACTTTTTCATACTGCACTTCCGGTGCCGCATTGAAAGCCTGCAATGCCGTTTCGACGGCAGCGGCCGTGGCTTCTTTTTGTGCCGGGCCCATGAGGTCATATACGGCATAGTTGGCAGCTGCCATCAGTTTGGCAGCTTTGGCATCGACATATTTACCATCCAATACGGCAAAGCCATGGGGAGATGTGGCATTCATGCGGGCCATGACATCAGATACTGCCAATTTTTCGCTTAATTCCATATCCAAGTATTCTACATCTGCCGAAACACCTACGCCCAATGCCGAGGCGAAGCTGAGTTTCATGTGCGGGTTAAATCCTTCGGAATAACAAATAGGAAGATTGGCCCGGATGATGACATAGCGGACAGCACGGGCAAAATCCAAATGCGATAAAAATTGCAGTGCTCCGTCTTTTTTAACAGCTAAACGCAGTCTTTCCATGGTCCACGCCTTCCTTTCTGTCAATAATTTTCACGCCTAAATGAGGGCATACACCACAGCCAGTACAGCTCAGGCGGCGGCAGTCATGCGTCAGTTCTTCGGCGGCAGCCCGCTTCCATTCCCGCTGCAAAAAGGACTTGGCAGCTCCGTTGCTCAAATGGTCCCATGGCAGCGGTTCGTTCAAGTCACGCTGCCGTGCTGCGTAATAATCCGGATCAATGCCAGCATTTTTAAAAGCCTGCATCCAGCGGTCGTAGTCAAACATTTCTGTCCAGCCGTCAAACTTACAGCCCAGTTTCCACGCTTCGTACAAGACGCGACCCATCCGTCTGTCACCGCGGGCAAAGGTCGCTTCCAAGCGGCCTGTCTTAGCGTCATGGTAATGGTACGAAATATGCTTATCGCGAATCAAGCCTTTAATATATTCTTGTTTACGGCGGATTTCTTCAATCGGCAGCTGGCCAAACCATTGAAACGCCGTATGGGACTTAGGAACAAAACTGGAAACGGATACGGTAACTTTGCCGTTATTCTTATGCGTAACCTGCCGATAAAGGTTTAATACTTTATAGGCCAAGTCAGCAATGCCGGCCAAATCTTCGTCTGTTTCTGTCGGCAGTCCCATCATAAAATAGAGCTTGACCGTAGACCAGCCGTTTTGGAAGGCATTTTCGCACGCTGCCAGCAAATTCTCTTCCGTAACGCCTTTGTTGATAACATCCCGCAGCCGCTGCGTACCTGCTTCGGGAGCAAATGTCAGGCCGCTTTTCCGTACTTGCTGTACTTTTTTGGCAATATCGACAGAGAAGCTGTCCACACGCAGTGACGGCAGGCTGACGCTTACTTTTTTGCCTTTAAATTCTTCCAGCAGCATATCGACTAATTCTGGAAGACAGGAATAATCGGCTGAACTCAAGCTCATCAGAGAGATTTCATCGTAGCCGGAGTTGGCAATGATTTCTTTAGCAATCTGTACCAGTCGTTCCGGAGATTTTTCCCGCACAGGACGATAGAGCATACCAGCCTGGCAAAAACGACAGCCCCGGCTGCAGCCCCGGAATAATTCCAAAACAGCCCGGTTGTGAACAATATCAATGTTGGGCACAATGGGTTTCGTCGGGAAGAAAACGTGCTCTTCATCGGCAACAACGCATTTTTCAATATGTTCTTTTGCTTCCGGTTCTGTCGGCGTCAAGGCTTTAAAATTTCCAGCCGCATCATATGTTGGCTGATAGAAAGCTGGTACATAGTTACCCTGCTGCGCAGCCAAGGTTTTCAGCAAGCCTTTTTTACCGCCCGGCTTGCCCGCTTCTTTCCATTGAATAATCGTATCTGCCAGCAGCTGCGTCGATTCTTCAGATTCACCGAGGAAAAATATATCGATATAGTCTGCCAATGGTTCGGCATTATAGGCACAAGGGCCGCCGGCCGCAATCAGCGGCATATCGTCTCCCCGGTCTTTGGAAAATATAGGAATACCTGCCAAATCAAGCATATTCAAAATATTGGTAAAGCTCATTTCGTACTGCAGTGTAAATCCTACCATGTCAAATTCTCTAACCGGCGTTTTGGTTTCCAAAGAAAAAAGAGGGTACCCCTCTTTTCTCATCAGTTCTTCCATATCCGGCCATGGCGCATAGACACGTTCAGCCGCTACATCCTGCCGTTCATTCAAAAGTGCATATAAAATCCGCAGGCCTAAATGGCTCATAGCTACTTCATATACATCTGGAAAGCAATATGCAACTGTCAATTTAACATCGTCATGGTTTTTGACTACACTATTCCATTCACCGCCCACATATCGTGCCGGTTTCGTAACTTTACTAAGCAAAATCGGGTCTATCAAGACTGTATGTGACACAAAAACATCCTCCTACTCCCCTAAAAAATCATCGTCTGCTGCCGCATATATATACTAAGCAAAATACCCAATCCCATCATATTGGTCGTCAAGGCACTGACACCGTAGCTCATAAACGGCAGCGGAATCCCAGTAACAGGCATAATGCCGCAGGTCATACCGACGTTGACCAAGATTTGGAATCCCCACATGGCAACGATACCCGTTGCCAGCAACATGCCAAAGTTGTCTTTGCATTCCTTGGCTACCATCAAACCGCGGTATACCAACACAAAATATAAGAAAAGGATAAAAATGCATCCCATAAATCCTAATTCTTCGCCAATAACAGAAAAAATAAAGTCTGTATGATTTTCAGGGAGAAAGTTTAACTGGCTTTGGGAACCTTGAAATAGTCCCTTGCCAAACAGCATGCCGGAACCAATAGCAATTTTAGACTGAATAATATGATATCCGGCACCAAACGGATCGGCATTGGGATTCAAAAAGACAGCAATACGGGATTTTTGATAATCCTTCAGAAAATGCCAGCCAATCGGAGCCAATACGACGCCGATGATAAAAATATTGCGCAGTAAAGACATTTTAATTTTGGCCACAAACAGCATGCCAAAACCAATAGCTAAAAATACCAGGCTGGTGCCCAAGTCCGGCTGTTTCAATACCAATAAAAACGGAATGCCCATATACAGGCCAATCGGAATAATACTGCGCCATGTGTTGATTTTTTCTACTCTGTCGGATAACAACGCTGCCATACAAACAATCATAATCAGTTTAGAAAATTCAGACGGCTGCAGCGTAATAGGCCCGAGCTGAATCCAGCGCTGCGCTCCCAAAGCGGATGTCCCAATAAACATGACCGCCAGCAGCATCAATAAATTGATAATATACAGCGGCCGGGCAAATTGTTTTAATTTGGTATAGTCATAGCGGCTGAAAAATATAATAATCATTAAATTGACAATAAAGGCTGCTCCCTGCTTTGCCACAAAATCATAATTAATAGCGCCTTTATTGATATGTGTGGCACTGCCAATAATGCATAGACTGACACACACTATCAGCAAACACATGATAAGCATTACTTTATCCAAATTTTTCCATTCTCGTTTAAACATTTGTAACTCCTATCGACGATAATGACGCCAAGCCATAGATTGCTGCCGCCGCTGCCGCACGGAAATACGCGGCATGGAAACAGCCGGCTCCGGTCGTTCTTTGCTTGTTGATTCTGTATCTGACTCGGGAGATGACGGCGTATCCTCATTCGTCATCTTCGTCATGACAGCGGCCGCCTTTTGCAGTTCTGCCGCCGCCAATGCTTTCATTTGTCCTAATGCAGGCGGCGTTTCTGCCGCTGCTGCTGTTTTTTCTGTTGGCTGGTTTGATTTTACTAGCTGTTCTGCTGTCGGCAGCAGCGCCGTCAATACGTCTACATCTACGGCTTTCCCCGTTTCTATATACCCTACGGTCTGTTCCATAGCATCATAAAACGGCGTGTCTTGACAGGAAATCAAACTTCCCTGCTGTGCAGCCGCATGAACAACTGCATCATGCGGCAATATACCGGCAATCGTTTCCGGATTTAAAATTTGCAGCATTTCCTGCACTGATACATAGCCTGGATCGCTGCCGTAAAAATTATTAAACAACACATCGTAATGAAACCGTTTGTGCTTATTGCAAAACTGCATGACCCGCGCGGCATCGCGCATGGAAGACCATGTCGGCTCTATGACAAAAAACATGGTATCGGCAATGGCGACGGCATCTTTAAACGCTCGTCCCCGGCCAGGCGGACAATCAAGCAGTACGTACTCATACTTTTGGGATACTTTTTCAACAATGTACTGATACGACGGTGCATCTATTTTTTCCCATGTATGTTTCTGACTGGCTGCCAAAAAATCCAACTGGTCCGTTACGTGCAGCAGTGCTTCTTTGGTGCTGCAGTTTCCTTTCATTACATCGCCGACATCATACAGGACGTCATCCTGCATGCCAAACATCAAATCCAGATTACGCAGGCCCATATCTGCATCTACGGCAAGGACACGATGTCCATGCCGCTGCAGACTGACAGCCAAAGATGCCGTAATCAATGTCTTACCTACGCCGCCTTTGCCGGACGCCACAGCAATAATGGTCGCCATGAGAATGACTCCTTTCTCTGTCAGATATTATCGTTTATCATCCGTTTTCGCTTGATTTTTGTGTTGTGCATCAGCGTTTTTACTGTCTTTGTTTTTGCTGTCTTTATCGTGTTTACCGCCATCTGCATATTCGCCAACATGGAAGAATTCTTCCAGCATCATTTTGACGATAGGACCGGAAGCGACGCCGCCGTAGCCGCCTTGTTCTACCAATACGGCAACTACGATGCGGGGATGGTCAAACGGTGCATATGCAACAAACCAGCCATGGTCTACACCGCCAAAGTTTTCTGCCGTCCCTGTTTTACCAGCGACCTGGATAGGAAATCCAGCAAACAACGAACCGGCTGTACCGGATTCTTCCGTAACGTTGCGCATCCCTTCCCGTATCAAATCCAAGGTAGAACGAGATACCGCCAAGGTTCCCACTTGTTCCGGCGCAAAAATCTTATACGGCGTACCATCCAGATTGTCGATACGATTGACGATAAACGGACGGTATTGAATGCCGCCGTTAGCCACTTCACTGACAATCATTGCTGCCTGAAGCGGTGTTACCAACTGGAAGCCCTGCCCGATAGCAGAGTTGAATGTATCCCCTAGATACCAATCCTGATTGAATGTTTTCTTTTTGTATTCTTCACTGGCAACCAAGCCGGACGCTTCGCCGCGCAGTGCAATGCCTGTTTTCTTGCCCATGCCAAACATGCGTGCATATTCAGCTAATTTTTCGATGCCGACACGGCGGCCCATTTCATAAAAGTATACGTTATCGGACTTAGCCAACGCTTCGGTAAAATTAATCCAGCCCAAAGCTTCGCCACCGGCGTTGCGCATATCGACGAGCCAATGCCGGCCGCTATCGAAAATCATTTCATCCGGTGTAACTTTTTTCAGTTCCAATGCCGCAGACCCGGTAATCAGTTTAAATGTAGAACCAGGCGGATATTCCCCGGCAATAGCACGGTTTTCCATCGGATGATACGGGTTGTCATTAATCTGTGCCCATTCTTTCGCCGTAATGCCGCGTGTAAACCAGTTTGGATTGAAAGACGGACGGCTGGCCATAGCCAATACAGCGCCTGTATTGGGGTCGATAGCCACTGCGGCAATCCCATGCGTCCCAATGCCGTTGGCAACTTGCTTATCCATAGCATCTTCCGCTGCCTGCTGCAAATTCAAATCAATCGTCAAATGAATATTGTGCCCGGCAACTGGATTCTTGCGTTCCATTTCTTTGACAGGACTGCCTGCTGCATCGACTTCTACTTGTCTGCCGCCATCTTTGCCGCGCAGGATGTCATCATAATAGGATTCCAAACCGGCGCGACCAATCTGTGTAATATTAGAAACGCCTTCCTGTCCTTCTAGGCGCTTCATATCTTCTTCATCAATTTGACCTACATAGCCAAAAATCTGTGCCGCCATTTCGTTGTACGGATAGTAGCGAATCGGCTGTACATCGACAGAAATACCCGGAAGTTCATTGCGCCGTTCTTCAATTTTAGTGACAATGTCCTGTGTCAAATCCGTAGCCAATACGGTCGGCACATAGGCACTTTTGACTTTCTGTATTTTTTCCCGCAGCTTGTCTTCCGGCTGATTAATCAACTGTGACAATTCTTTCAGTTCATCATCTGTCATGCCGTCTTTAGTCGGGACATACGTCACCATGAAGCTGGGACGAGAGCCTACTAAAATCTGGCCGTTGCGGTCATACATAATACCGCGCATAGCAGCAATAGGAATCGCACGCAGTCGGTTTCCTTCTGCCAATGAATGATAATAGTCGCCGGCAACAATCTGTAAATACACGAGCCGACAAATCAAGACGACAAAAATACCGATTAAAATCCAATATAAATACCGGAAGCGGCCATCATTATTTTTCTTTTTCATTAACGCTTCAAGCATGTATATGTTACCTCCATCTACCAGCAACGCTCCATCCATAATAGGAATCTTCCCGACGGAGCCGCCATACGACACGATCGACAGGAATCATGAGGATACCATGGTATATGAGCATGGGAATACTAAATTCAAACAAATACGATGCCACATGAATAAACTGTCCTGATGCAAACAGGATAATACAGTTCAAAACCAGGCAGCACTCAGTGGCGCCCAGTACAATCAGCAGCGTTAATATCCATTGGTCTTTATCTATATCGCGGCCTAAATAGCTGCAGACAATCGCAATAATCAAGTACGGCAGCAAATGCAGGCCAAAGAAATTGCCAATAATGACATCCTGGCAAAATCCTCCCAGCAACGCCGTCCAAATACCGATGCGCTGTCCATGATGCAGGGCCATCAATACGACAAAAACAAAAATTAAATTAGGCTGATTCACGCCATTAAAAATAAACGGCAATACAGCGCTTTGTAAAATAAATACAATAAACGCCGCCATGACGCAGCTTAGTTTCTTCATAATGCCGCGGCTCCTTTAATACCTTCAACTTTATCTCGATTCGTCTGCGGCACTAATTTCGGCGCAACATCCGGTTTTGCATATGAGCCGGTATCAGACGATTTCAAAATAACCAATACTTCTTCCAATTTAGAGAAATCCACGCTGGGACGAATAACAGCATATTTGACAAAATCATTGTCGTTTTGGTGAATGGACACAATCGTCCCCAGCGGCAGTCCTTTAGGATAAATAGAACCAAAGCCGGACGTAACCAAGGTATCCCCTTCCAAAATATCCGCATCTTTGGCAATATTAACAAACTGCGGTTCCGTCGGAACATTGCCGTTGCCGCGGACAACGGAAGAAACACGGGATTCCGGACGCTGTACAATCGCACCGATACTCGTGCGCGGATCTGTCAACAGCTGTACGCGTGCTGAATGCGGATAGACATCGCTGATAAATCCGACTACCCCGTTCGGCGTAATGACCGGCATATCTTTTTCTACACCTTCACCGCTGCCGACATCAATAATCATGGTGTTGCTCCACGTGCCATAGTCACGCGAAATAACAGAACCAGCCAATACTTTATATTGAGGATGCGAAGAGCGAAAATCCAGCAATTTGCGAAGCCGGTCATTTTCTGCTGCCAATTCATCATAATCAACACTCTTGCTTTTTAATGCTGCATTTTCTTTTTCCAACGCTTCCCATTCAATTCGGTTTTTCAAGCTGACATCAATAATATGAATACCCGATGCCAGTGACCCTACGATATTGCTGGCACCGTATTCAAACGGAGAGGCTATCGTCTGCAGCGGCTTTGTAATGAAGGGCAGTGAATCACGCTGACGCCATGCCCAGCCTACGACAGCTATTATAATGAATAATATAAGTACGAAGACAATGCTTCTTTTACCAAACGAAAACAATTTTAAAATCTCCTCCTGTAAATACGCTGTGCCCCTTCAATCAATGCTGCTAATTTTTCACGTTCTGCCAAGGCCCTGCCGGCTCCTTTTGCTACGGCCAGTTCCGGTTCTGCAGCCAGGATGACCGGTACGCCTAATTCCTGTGCAAAGAGCTGTTCCATGCCTTTTAGCTTGGCCCCGCTGCCCGTTAATACAATGCCATGTTCCATAATGTCAGCCGCTAATTCCGGCGGTGTTTCCCGCAAAACAGCTTTTACGACATCCAAAATTTTCATCAAAGGCCGACCAATGACATGATATAATTCACTGGCTTTGACTGCCATTTCTTTCTGCAGGCCATCATCCAGTCCGCGGCCTAAAAAATAGTATCCCCTATCTTCCAGCGGCAAAACGGCTGAACCATTTGTAATTTTCATTTCTTCAATCGTTACGTCATCCGTCACAATATCATACTGATACCGCAGATATTCCTTAATAGCGCCATTAAAATCCAAACTGCCCAAATGAATGGATTTGGAAATCACAATACCGCCTAAAGATAAAATAGCTATGTTTGTCGTCCCGCCGCCAATATCAACAATCATGCTGCCGACAGGATCGTAAATCGGCATATTCACGCCGATAGCTGCTGCTGCTGCTGTTTCAATCAAGTACGCCTCTTTGGCTCCTGCCTGATAAATCGCTTCCATGACAGCCCGTTTTTCGACGTTTGAGGCGGCAGCCGGTACGCCTACCATAATCCGCAGCCGCTGTACACTGCGGACGCATTTGCTGAGAATATACCCCAGCATCGTCCGTGTTACGCCATAATCAGCAATAACGCCCTTCTGCAGCGGCCGATGCAGTTTAACCGTTTCCGGAGATTTTGCCAGCAAATCTTCTGCTGCATTTCCCATAGCAATAATTTTTTTATTGCGTTCATCTGTCGCCATAATAGACGGCTCAGACAGCACAATGCCGCGGCCTTCCACGAAAACCTGCGTCGTGCTGGTACCCAAATCAATCCCTATATTTTTAGTTAGAGGAGAAAAAATCGAACCCATAACAAATCCTTTCCAATACACTATTTAATCATCTACATATTTTAGCACACCAGCGTCATTTTCGCACTAGTATTTCATTATTTTTTCACATGAATTCATAATTAATTTCTTGGCGAAAGCCTGTAGATTGCAATAAAAACAGTTGACGAACGTCTTTGTCCATGGTAATATAATTAAGTATCGTATGGAGCGGTATCGAAGTGGTCATAACGGGGCTGACTCGAAATCAGTTAGGCCGTAAGGTCTCGTGGGTTCGAATCCCACCCGCTCCGCCAAAAATAAGCGTGCTACCAAATGGTGTAGTACGCTTTTTTGATATCATCATACAGCAAGTATGTCAATGAGGAATGTATCATGAAGTTTTATGCTATCAGTGCCGGTCGTAAAACCGGCATTTTCACAAAACGACGAGAATATACACAGTATACGGCTAATTTCAGCGGTGTTTGTGCCAAAGCTTTTGCAACCAAAGAAGAAGCAGCTACCTGGTTGGAGAGCAAGAAGCAGGCTGGACTTGTATCAACAAAGCCTGCGAAGTGTGCCGCGCAGCATCACTCAGCAGCCCAACGATATTATGCCGTCAGCAAGGGCCGTAAAACCGGCATTATCACGGATACGGCACTGTATTATGCCTATACGCAGAGGTATAAAGGAGCGCGCGCTAAAAGCTTTTCCAGTTATCACGCTGCCAAAGCTTGGCTGCAGCGTGAACAAAGCTATCAAACCCACACACTTCATCATGCTGCTCCCCGCATCCTTCATACTGCTCATCAAGGCGTTATGCTGCAGAAGCGTATCCATTTGTCTCGCGATGTCAAGGCCCATATCAACACGTTAGATGTTCGCCGGATATTGGCGCTGGATATTGAATTGACCGGGCTGCTGCCTACAGACGAAATTTTACAAGTGTCCATTGTAAATGGCCTGGGGCAAGTCGTTTATAACCACTATTTCTGTCCTCAAACAGTAACCTCTTGGGAGAAAACCGTTGATATTCACCATATTACGCCGTCTATGGTAGCAGACAAGCCTTCTTTTCAAACGGCTATTCCTGTATTGACACAATTATTTGCTGAAGCACAGTTAATCGTTGGCTACAGTACGATGCAGGACATCAGCAATCTTCACAAATACGGCGTACCGTTTCCTCATCAACCTATTTATTTGGATATCGGTGATGCCTATTCTTTTGTCAATACAGACATACTGCATCCCCGCACGTATGCAAAATTAAAAACGTGTGCGGCTCATTACGGGTATATGGATACGGATTGGCACAACAGTCTCGCCGATACCAAGGCGACATTGTATTGTTTTTATGCCATGTTAGACGATGCTGACGCACTGTTTCAGCTGATGAGCTTTGGCAAATAAACACTCTGCTTATTTACAAAATAGTATAGGAAAAACCGCACCTTTCTTAAAAGATGCGGTTTTTCTGTATAATCTTAGTTTAAGGGGAAACTTATTTACCTTCAAATGTCGGTTTACGTTTTTCAATGAAAGCTTTCATGCCTTCTTTTTGGTCTGCTGTTGCAAAGCAAAGGCCAAATACTTCTGCTTCGTAAGAAATACCCGTTACGACGTCGCAGTTAATGCCGCGGTTGATAGCTGCTTTAGCGAGCTGTACAGCAACCGGAGCTTTTTTCGTAATGGTCTTAGCTAATTTCATAACAGCATCCATCAATTCAGCCTGTGGAACTACTTTATTAACCAAGCCGATACGAAGAGCTTCCTGTGCATCGATGATATTAGCCGTATAAATCAATTCTTTGGCATGACCACGGCCAACAACACGAGTCAAGCGCTGTGTACCGCCAAAGCCCGGTGTAATGCCGAGGCCGACTTCAGGCTGACCAAATTTAGCATTTTCAGAAGCATAGCGAATATCGCAGGCGCAAGCCAATTCGCAGCCGCCGCCTAATGCGAAGCCGTTAACTGCAGCAATAACCGGCTGCGGCAGATTTTCGATTTCTGTGAAGATGTTCTGACCTACCTGGCCCCATACGCGGCCTTCAACAGCATTCTTAGTAGACATTTCAACAATGTCAGCGCCAGCAACGAACGATTTTTCACCTGCACCTGTAATGATAACTACCTGAACAGCTTTATCTACAGCGATTTTTTCTACAACATCTTTTAATTCTGTCAATGTTGCCAAATTCAATGCATTTAAAGCTTTCGGACGATTAATAGCAATCGTTGCAATACCATTTTCTACTGTATAGTTAATGTTTTCGTATGCCATGATAATAGCCTCCTAATTTGGACAATATTTGTAGTATGTTTGGACACCATGCTTGTGCTTTATGACAAACAGGGGCGTGATTTCTCACGCCCACTGCCTGCGGAGCACATTTTGCTCAATATTATTTTGTATAATCGTAGAAGCCTTTACCTGTCTTGCGGCCGAGATAGCCAGCGTTAACATATTTTTTGAGGAGTGGGCATGGACGATATTTCGGATCGCCGAAGCCTTCATAAAGAACTTCCATGATATGAAGAACAACGTCATTACCAATCAAATCGCTCAAAGCCAATGGGCCCATTGGGTGATTGAAGCCCAGTTTGCAAACGGTATCGATGTCTTCTTTGGAAGCAACGCCTTCCATCAAAGCCTGGATAGCTTCGTTGATCATCGGGATAACGACACGGTTGCCAACGAAACCTGGGAAGTCAGCAACTTTAACAGGGGATTTGCCCAATTCAGTAGCTGCTTCTTGAACTTTATGGAATGTATCGTCAGATGTAGCGATGCCTTCAATGATTTCGATCAATTTCATAACCGGAGCAGGATTGAAGAAATGCATGCCGATAACCTTGTCCGGACGTTTAGTAGCTGCACCAATCTGTGTAATAGCCAAGGAAGATGTGTTACTTGCCAAAACAGTGTGTTCCGGGCAAAGTTCATCTAATTCCTGGAAAATAGCGGATTTGATTTTCAAGTTTTCAACAGCTGCTTCAACAACGAGGTCGATGTCTGCCATATTTTCTTTCGTACGTGTTACGAAGCCGGAAATACGAGTCATTGCTGCGTCTTTGTCTTCCTGCGTCATTTTTCCTTTAGCAACCAATTTTGTTAAGGATTTATCAATTTTAGCTTTACCGCCAGCAACGAATTCATCTTTAATATCGTTCAAAACAACTTCGCAGCCGTGTGTAGCAAAGACCTGAGCAATACCGGAACCCATTGTACCTGCACCAATTACCATTACTTTTTTACAAAACATAGTTAACTCCTCCTTAATCAGCGTGATTTTTTTCACGTTATCTTTTTTGAAAGCCTCACACTGTTTCAAATAAGATGCACTGCTTACATTCATAAGTATAACACTTTCTACAAAAAAATCTACTAAAAAGAGCTATTATTTTTAAAAATCTTCATATTTTGTATGCTTTTTACGCTATGATACGGCAAGTCAAATGCAGCTTTAGCATTATTTGATATAAATACCGCATCATAGTACGTTCTATCATGAACTTTTAGCATGCACTACGTGAAATTGTACTTATATACTTGTTGCAATTCCTGCATTCAACGCTTTTAGTATGATATTTCTCTTTTTATATAGTTCACGATATAACATGACGCGGTCTTGATGGGGCTGATACGTATCTTTGACCGTTAACTGCCGCTGCAGCGCCTGTTTTAAATCCGTTATATCCCCTACGCTGTATGCAGCCACAATGCAATTCGTCGGCACGGCTCCCCCGGCTACCTGCAAGGTAACGACCTGGGTATTCAGCATATCGGCTTTAATTTGATTCCACAAGGCATCATGGCTGCCGCCTTCCGTAATCGTCAGCTGCGTTAAATCAATGCCGGCATGCCGATAGCGGTCGGTAATTTCTATATAATCATAGCCGATACCTTCTAAGACACAACGCCACATCGCTCCCTGATCCGAATCCAGCGTCAGGCCGGTAAAGGTCCCTCTGACATGAGGAAATTCGCCATTGCCTCCAGTCAAATACGGAATAAACATCGCTCCGTCACAGCCGGCAGGATGACGGGAAGCTAATTCATCTAATGTACTGTAATAGGCATCTTCTTCATGACGGCTGATGCTGTCTTTGAACCAGCGCAGTGCCAGTCCGCCAGTGCGTACCATGCCCCAATAAAAATACGTGCCGGGCAGCGTACCGGAATTAAAAATCAAACCGCTTCCTGGAACAGAAAGTTCTGGAATAATGCCGTCAGTCGCTGCACAGAACATGGCACACGTGCCGGCTACATCAACAGCACGTCCTGCTTCCAAAATGCCGCTGCCCATCATAGATTCCATCGTATCGCCGGCGCCGGCACAAATAGGAATGCCTGCGGGGAAACCAGTTTCCAACGCGTCTTCTTCACGCAGCGTGCCAATGATATCCCAAGGCTTGACGATTTTTGGCATGTACGCTGTATCGATTCCCAATATGCGCAGCTGTTCGTCAGACCAATGTTTTTCTACTACATGGTACCCCAGCCCCCAACCGGACATCATGCCCCAGTCAATAAAAGCATCGGTACCGGACAAACCAGCCAAATGCATCAAGACATATGGGCAGTTATGAACAAACTTTACGCCTTTTTCCTTCCACGCCGGAATATGTTTCATAAACCAGCGGGCAAACATAGCTGGAAACATGACATTGGGTTCAGCATTGCCCGTTTCTTTGGCCCAAATTTCATAGTGTTTATCTTTTAATGCCTGTACATCTTCTGCTGTACGGCTGTCTAAGTAATTGATATACGGCGTAATGGCATTTCCCTGCGCATCAATCCCGGCAATGCCGCAAATAATGCCGTCCCCCATAATGGCTCGTACTGCATGGACATCCAGCCCCTTTTCCCGCATTTGCCGGCTGCATGAAGCCATACATTGTTTGATAAGGCGATAGTATTCATCGATATCCATCTGCACCCATCCCGGATGCGGATAGTATAATGTTGTTTTGGCCGTATCCATAGCGACACACTGCAGTGTGTCATCATATACGGCTACCTTTACACTTTGTGTTCCTGCATCAAATCCCAAATAATATTTTCTTTCCATTCTTGTACCTGCCTTTCCATCCTGCGGCACAAAAAAAGACTGGCACGCCAGTCTTTTATTCATGAGAAATACACGGCAAACCAAGTTCCCGTGCTTGCGTCTTTTCCCATCCAGACTATACTGTCGGTCTCGGAATTACACCGAGTCAGCTCCCAAAGGAGGTTGCGGACTATTACCACCGGTCAGGAATACGAAAGGATTCTCCTTTCTCACCATGCCTCAAAGACTAACTTTAATATGTAATTTATACATATATATCATACTCCACTGATATATAAAAAACAAGTGTGTTCCCTCTATAAAATAAGAACACACTTGTTTTGTCATACTATTTAACTACGGCATCCTTTTACCATGCCGCCCAGTTTATCCATTAACCCGGTTGTCGATTTATCCGGCTTGGGAAATCGCTGCAGTGTCGTCATCGCTTCGACGTAACACAAATACGCATCCATAGCCGTTTCTGTTTTCATCAGCATATCCCGATTGATATGTTCAATCAGCGATACATCATGTTGTTCAAACCGGCCGATTATTTCATACAGTTCCGTAAAATCCTGCGTCCGTTTGGTATAGGTGCAGAAAAAACAATAGCCCAATACGGCATCACATTTTTCTTTCAAGTTTGCCATCGATACATGCTGGTATTCTTGGTAATCCTGCTGCAGCCGATGCAGCCAATTGTCCAGCACACCTTCAAAAAAAGCAAATAAGGAAAGAAGCGCCACGCGCTGATACCGCCGGCATAAATACGCTCCCTTCGCTGTATTCTTTTCTTCATGCATGCGGGCCCGTTTTTTTAACGCGCAATAATCTTTCCATAATTCTTCATAAATGGAAGCATGGAGCATATCAATATCACCATTTTTAAAAATAGTAACATCTATTTTTGATTTCATAATATGTTTCTTGCTGCCTTCTTTCTATATATCATTTATCCGTCAATGTACTGGTACAATGCGGACACCGTGTAGCATCATCCGCTATCGGCATGCGGCAGTACGGACAAAGTCTGGGTTCCGGTGCTGTTTCTTTTTTAGGAAACAGCCGATTAAGCTGTTTAATAACAATAAAAATAGCAAAGGCAATAATTAAAAATTCAATCACCGTATTTAAAAACAGCCCATACGCGATAACAGGCACGCCCTGCGCCTGTGCTTCAGCCAGCGATGCCGGATGCTGCGTCGTACTCAACGCAATAAAGAAATTGGAAAAATCAATGCCGCCAATCAATACGCCTAATGGCGGCATAATAATATTGTTTACCAGCGAGCTGACAATTTTCCCAAAGGCGGCCCCAATAACAACACCAACAGCCATATCAATGACATTGCCGCGCATGGCAAAATTTTTAAATTCTTCAAAAAAGGACTTCATCCCACCATATCTCCTTTATTTTTTCTTCGGGCTGATTTTTAATAAATCCGGGTCCTTCGCTGCCATTCGGTCCAAGATTTTACCGTAGCCGCCGCTGCCATACATCAAGCAGCGTTTGATGCGGCTGATAGTAGCCGTACTTGCCCCTGTTTTCTTGACAATATCTTCGTAAATATCCCCGGCTTTCAGCATACGTGCTACTTCCAGCCGAGCCGCAATGGCTTTCATTTCCTGAATCGTACATATATCTTCAAAGAACTCGTAGCATTCCTCTAAATTCTGTAACTCCAAAATAGCTGCAAAGAGCTGGTCATGAAGGTGGTCCTTCAATTTTTCGTTTGCACTCATCAGCTGCTCAACTCCTTTTCACTTTTATCCTTTAGCGTATAAAACATACTTGTATTATATGACAGATTAAAAAGAATGTCGATAGGCATTTACATGGCAAACAAGTCGATTTGTTCATCTTCCGGCAAATCCCCCAAGCAGCCTTCTTCTGCCATCAAATCTACGGTAGACTGATTGACTTTGCCCCGCATCCGGAGGTCTGCCTTGGAGCTGAACGGCGCGTCTTCGCGAGCTGCTACAATTTGTTCGGCTACGTTTTCTCCCAAACCATCTACAGCAGTAAACGGCGGCAGGATTTTTCCATCACAAATCGTAAACTTCGTCGCTGCGGAACGACCGATATCTACGTTCATAAAGGAATAACCGCGCAGACTCATTTCTACAGCCAATTCCAGTGAAGAGTACAAATCCTGGTCAATTTTAGTAGCACTTTTCCCTTTTGCCAAAATTTCTTTCATGGCCTTTCGCTGTCCTTCCAGACCATGAATCATGGCAGAGAGCTTAAACGCTTTGGCGCGAATTGTAAAGAAAGCCGCATAGTACGCCAAGGGATAATTGATTTTAAACCAAGCAATCCGGAAAGCCATCATGACATAGGCCACCGCATGGGCCCTAGGGAACAAATAACCAATCTTGTGGCACGAATCAATAAACCACTGCGGAATATGACCGGCTTTTAGTTCGCCTTCATAATCCGTCGTCTTCTGTCCCAGCTTGTTCAGCTTATCAATGCCTTTCCCTTTACGGACATTTTCCATAACTTTAAAGCTCGTCTTCGGCTTAATGCCGTGCTGAATCAAATAGTTCATGATGTCGTCACGAGTCGAAACGGCTTCTTTTAATTGTACCGTTCCTGACGTGATTAAATCCTGAGCATTGTTCAGCCAAACGTCTGTCCCATGGGAAAAACCGGAAATACGTACCAATTCGGAAAATGTTTTCGGCTTGGTATCGACGAGCATCTTGCGGACAAATGTCGTGCCAAATTCCGGAATTCCCAAGCTGCCGACTTTGGAACCTAGTTCTTCAGCAGTGACACCCAAGGCTTTAGGCGAACAGAACAAACTCATCGTTTCCGGGTCATCAAACGGAATCGTTTTGGCATCGACGCCTGTCATATCTTCCAGCATACGAATGACCGTCGGATCATCATGGCCAAGTATGTCGAGTTTGACCAAACGGCCTTCAATGGAATGATAATCAAAATGCGTCGTAATGATGCCGCTGTCTTTTTTATTGGCCGGATACTGTACCGGTGTAAAATGGTGTACATCCATATCACGCGGAATAACCATAACGCCGCCCGGATGCTGGCCCGTCGTACTCTTGACGCCGGTGCAGCCGCTGACCAGACTGTTGACATATGCATCATTGACACGAATGCCTCTGGCTTCGGCCCATTTCATGACATAGCCATACGCCGTCTTATCTTTGACGGCACCAATCGTCCCGGCACGAAAAACGTTGTCCTTGCCAAATAATTCTTCTGTATATTTGTGCGCTTTTGGATGATATTCGCCAGAAAAGTTTAAGTCAATATCTGGAACTTTGTCACCATCAAATCCCAAAAAAATAGCAAACGGAATATTATGCCCGTCTTTATGCAGCGGCGTGCCGCATTTAGGGCATTTTTTGTCAGGCAGGTCAAATCCCCCACCCACTTCGCCGTGGGTGAAAAATTCACTGTATTGGCAATGCGGGCACACATAGTGCGGCGGCAGCGGATTGACTTCTGTAATGTCAGACATCGTCGCGACAAAAGAAGAGCCGACAGACCCACGCGACCCTACGAGATAGCCGTCATCGTTGGAATGTTTTACCAGTTTATGCGCAATGTAATACAAGACACCGAACCCATGGCCGAGAATAGAAGTAAATTCTTCTTCCAACCGGTCTTCAACAATTTTCGGCAGCGGGTCGCCGTAGATACGGTGCGCTTTTTCATAACACATGTTTTTCAATGCTTCCGAAGAGCCGGCAATCTGTGGGAAATACAGTGTTTCTTTCGGTACCGGCCGGACATCTTCAATCATTTCATTGACCTTATTAGGATTGGTTATGACGACTTCCCTAGCCCGTTCTTCACCTAAGTACGCAAACTCTTTGAGCATTTCATCGGTCGTCCGCAAATACAAATCCGGCTGAAACTGCGCATCTTTAAAGCCCTTCCCGGTCATTAGGATTTCACGGTAAATCTTGTCTTCCGGATTGAGGAAGTGGGCATCACAGGTTGCTACCGTCATTTTACCCAGTTCATCGCCGAGTTTTAAAATCGTGCGGTTAATATCCCGCAGTCCTTCTTCATCTGCAACCAATCCTTCCCGCACGAGGAATTGGTTGTTCGTAAGCGGTTGAATTTCCAAATAGTCATAGTACGAAGCAATTTTTTTCAATTCTTCATATGGCAGTTTTTTCTGCACCATCGAGCGGACCAATTCGCCGGCTTCGCAGGCAGATCCCAAAATCAAGCCTTCCCGGTATTCATTCAGTACGGCGCGGGGAATCCGCGGGCGGCCGCGATATATATATTTCAAATGGGAAATGCTGACCAGTTTGTACAGATTACGAATCCCGACCTGGTTTTTGGCCAAAATAATAATATGGTAAGACTGGTCAATTTTTTCATCAAACAAATAGCCTTCCATGCCATAAATGACTTTAACATTATTTGTCTTATCCGTAGAAATTTCCTGCAGCAGCGGAAAAGACTGGACTACGCCGTGGTCTGTAACGGCGATAGCCGGATGGTGCCATTTCTTGACGGTTTTAATTAATTTTTTTACCGTAATCAATGCGTCCATATCGCTCATAACGGTATGAAGATGCAGTTCTACGCGCGGTGTCGGGTTGTTGTCTTCCCGTTCCACCGTTTCCGCTTCTTCTTCCATAATATCTTTAGCACTGAATACATAGTCGTTGACATACGTATCATAGATAACATCGCCGTGAATGCGGACATAGGCCCCTACGGCCATCCGCTTGACGAGCAAGTCATAGTCTTCCGACGACAGTACACTTTTACGGCGGTATTTACTGGCGTTGCCATTGCCGCCCACTTCCAGAAATTGACGGCCGGAAATACCGTTTCCCGTATCTGCAATTTGGAACGACATCAAGATTCGTTTGGATTTCAATTCACGAAACTCTATCTTTACAATTTTCCCTTTAATGATGACATCATTGCGTTCTTCACCAAGAATATCATTAATTGGCAGTACTTCGCCATGAAAGGATTTGCCAAACCAAACCCGGCTGTCTGCTGACGAGCTGTTTCCACCCGTACCGGAACCTTTGCTGCTGCTTTTCTTTACGCTGCCTTCTTCAGCCGCTTTGCAGGCTTTTCGATAGTCTTCATCATACAATGCATCGTCTTCTTCATAAATCGAGTCATAGCAGTCTTCATGCGGTATGCCGTAGCCATCCATATCGTCTACCGACACATCGACAACACTGCGCAGCGGATCGTCATCGCACAGTGTTAGGGGTATATCACCGCCATGATGAACGGTTACGACCTGATGTTCTACATCAACGTCTCCTGCTAAAGCCAGCTTGCTGCACACGGCCTGACGCAGCTTGTTCATATCCGAAATTTCATACGCTGACTGCGTGCGTACTTTCCATTTTTTCCCTGTCGGGAACGCGCATATTTCTTCTATGCAGACAGGATGCTGGTCATCGAAAGGAATCTCTACATCGTGCTTAGGAATAATATGCCATACTTTCATTGATTTTCTATCCTTTCAGGAATACGTATGAATTATTCATCATCTTCATCATACCCATCACCGCTGTCTGCACTGTCATCAGCAGCTGTATCTGCATTGTCTGTATCTTCACTAGGAGCAGCCACAGCCTGCAGCATGTCATGCAGAGCATTGATCAGAGTATCCTGCGGTTCCAAATCGGATGTCTTGACGACATCTTCAGAAGCCGGGCCATTCGTAGTAATAATTTCTGTGTTCGGCGCATAATGAGACGTGATATCGTCCGCATAATGATCGCCGTCTGTATAGGCTACGGTACGGTGAATCGTAATGTCGTGCCCATCGTATCCTTCTTGTTCCTGTTTATCCGTTACTGCATTGTCATCATGTTTATGAACGACGCGGTGCGGCAGATTCTGCAGTTTTGTCGTCTGGAACGTTACAGTGCAGGTATCGGCATGATTGCCTAAAATATAGGTTGTAATCGAATTTTCACCAGCTGCCGTATACACATAGACAGGATGCTGGAACGGGTTGGTAAAGGCAAAGTCCAATGAATCATCCGCAACTGTCGCATCCATGCCGACCGGCACATATGCAGCCGGCGCAAAATGCGGCGACCGGCTGGCAATAAACAGTCCGGCACGCAATACGGCATTGAACAGCGTCGTACTAACCTGGCAGACACCGCCGCCTGCATCCGATACCAGTTTGTTGTCAAAATATACCGGGGCATCTTTATAGCCATTTTCATGGGTTCGCGCACCGACATATTTATTAAAAGAAAAATCTTTTTGAGCCGGTACCAGCGCATGATTCAGTTTTTTCTGAGCCAAAAGAATGTTATCGTTGCGGTCTTTATTGGAATCATCAAAGTGCGTTGTATAATAGGACAATACCGTATCAATCGATTTCAAATCGTCCTTTTTTACAGCCGCTTCTTCCCGTGACTGAATCGGGGCTTCTAAAGACGAAGGATTCCCTGCATGCAGCTGGTCGTCAATCTGGCGGCGCAATGCGTCGGTGTCGATAACAATGCGGTCTTTTTCTTTGTGCAGCGTAACTGTCGCGTTATCTGCATTCGGTTCTGCATAGGCATCTTTGGTTTCTTGATTATATGTATTATATATATCAGTAATCTTATCATTCAATGCGTCATCATCGACTTTGATAGACAGCGGCACATCTTTGCCAAACCGCAGTGTCGTAATGACTTCAGCCACACGATGCACAGGAGAGCCGGTTCTCCCAATCAAATACAATTCATCGGCAATGCGTTCCTGGTCAAAATCAATATGCATGGCATCCAGTGAAATTGTTTCATCAATGTCTTTCCCGGTAATTTTTATTTTTTGGTCTTTGAGTTGTTTTTTATGGTCTAACAAATACTGCTGCAAATCATCATTAGTCCAGCCTTGAATCGACTGCCCATCCAGAGTCACCATAGAGGCCGCTTTATTCTGCGCCGCAAAAAAACTGCCAAAACCTGCGATGCATACTGCAATCACCACGCCGGCTACTTTCTTCCAGCGGTGCGGATGTTCTTCGATGCCGTGTTTGGCACGATACCGACGGCGATAATCTTTCATTCGTTCTTTTCGAGCTTTTTCTTCTTCCTGCAATTTAAACCCTGCCTTTAGTACTGCAATATAAGCAAATAAGAGGCCCTATATCCGCTACAGCTGCCGTTCCTCTGCGAATATTGCGTTGTAATATAAATATGTTGCTAATCATAGTACATAACTCTTCTATTTTCCAATAAGATGTCACTTTTTGCAAGTGATACAAGACATATTTTACACTGCGTCCTTTGTTAATCTGCGTCATAATCTGTTCGCACTGCCGCGGTCCCATATGCGCTCGCTGCAGTTCTTTATAGGCCAGCAGCAGCCGCAGCCTGGACAACATATATCCTGTGTTTTTTAAAAATAAATCCTGCCGGGCAAACAACCCTTCGATGAACGGAATGGCATGTCTGCCGTCACGGCGCAAAAAATAGTCCATAAACGTAAAGAGATTTTTTTCCATAGTACCGGCAAATAATTCCTGTAAATCCGGTACATCGACAGTATGCGTTTCTTCAGTCAGCGTAATGCACAGCTTGCCTAATTCGGAAAAAACATACATAAGCGGAATCTCATTCCATGTCTGAAACAATCCTCGCAAATACTGCTGTGCACTGCGTGTCAACGTCTTTCCCTGTTTTTGCAAAAACGTTTCGACGTACGGCATGATATTTTTTTCCGTGACTGCTTCTCCCTCAATCACATCCGCCATGGGCCGCACGGCTTTAAAAAAGGCGCTGCCCGTGTCGAGTTTCCCCTTGGTATAAAACAGCAGTCCATTTTCCTCACTCATATGAGCCAGCTTTTCCAAAAACCAAGTTTCTTCTTTAGAAAGCTTGCTTCGTGACCGGCCGCCCCGTTTAACAGGCAAAAAAGGACAATCATACCAAATACTAATCCCGCCGCCGCCAAACAAACTGGTTCCTTCAAACGCTTCTACTACCGTTGCCGCTGCGGTATCTTTGTGAAATGCCTGTACATCCACATCACCGCTACGGTTACGGCAGGACGCCAAAAACGCAGCTTTTCCCTGCTCCATCAAATACGGTTCTGTTCCATATATAATTGCTACTGCTTTCATTGGTTACTATCACCGCCATAGGTAGTAAATCTCCACACGCCCTGCCGATAGGTTCCGATAATCTGTCCGTCACGAAACGGCGAATAACAAGGAATATCCTCATAAGCCGCTCGTTCCAGCCACTCCGTATACATCTCATCTTGTTTATGATTTCGATATATAATCAGCGCATCGGCCTGTTTGGGAAACGGCATGGGCTGCTTGGCAGAAACACTGCGAATTTCAAAACAGCCTTGATGTGGAAATCCCTTCTTAGGTACCGCATCATATATATAATACGGTACACTGCCTGCCTCGCCATCCCTGCTGTCTGCTGCAGACTGGATACGGCAAGGCGTACGCAAAACGACCAGGCGTTCAAGCTGGGCCGCCGTTTTTTCGGCTTCGTAGCCGCTGACCACACAGCCCGTCAAATCAAATATCCCCGCATACCGCAGTGCCGGAGCCAAAACGCTGGTGACCTGCATCGGGCTGGCCCACTGTGATTTATTATACCACAGATAAGCAGAACTATCACTATAGCGAATACAGGTTGCTTTATCCTTTCCTACATCAAATACATATATCACCGCATCGGGTTTCTGATACTGTGTCCATAGACCTGTCCCCAACAGCCACAGGATAGTCAAAATCAAAATCTGCCGTCGTTGGGACGGCCAGAAAAAAACAGCCCCAACGGCTAAATACCAAGCGACTGCCCAAGGAAATGTCAAGGCTCCCAGCCAATACCGGCTGTACGGCAGCGATGCCAAGAAGTAATTTCCCTTGACAGCCAGCGACAACAGCGGCGCGATAATCCATAATACGATGTCCATAACCGGCTCACAAAAACTCAACAATACGGCTGCCAGCAGTCCCAGCACAATAACAATATCCAATACAGGCGCAATCAATAGATTGGCTGCAAAAGCATACACAGGCAAAGAAAAGAAATTGGCCAGCAAGACAGGCAGCAGCAATAGCTGTGCACAAATACAAACAGACAGACTATCGCGAATAAATCCAGGCAAAACACGCAAGCAGTTTCTCATTTTAGGCTGCAGCAGAACAATTCCAGCCGATGCGCCGCAGGACAAGCGAAAGCTCAAATCATACACCAAAAACGGACTGTACAGCACCATAAGCAGCACGGCAACTGCCAGCGCATGCGAACTGGTATATTCCCGCTCAGCAATCACACTGTATGCACACAATATACCCATTATGGATGCCCGAATGACTGGCGACACAAACTCTGACAAGGCACTGTAAAATAAGACAAAAAGAACAGACAGAAAAAATAACCCTGTTGCCCGCAGGCCCATCATTTTCCCTGCCAGCTGTATGACGGTCAGCAGCAGCGCAATATGCGAGCCCGATACAGATAGAATATGAATCAGTCCTGTAGCACTGAAACTCTCAATCAGTCCCGGCGGCAAATCTTCATAATGGCCGCCAAAGAGCAGACTGCTCAGTATATAGGCATTATCTCGCGACAGCACACGCTGAAAAGCCTGTGTCAATGTCTCCCGCAGCTGCTGCAGTTCATGACGCCAGCCAGCAGGTTCTGCCAGCAGCCGCACCTGTTTTGCATCTTCGATATAAGTCTTCAAATATATCGATTTTTCCTTATCCCGATGCTGAGCATCATATGCTCCTTGGTTGCGGTAATAGGTAATCGGCTGTACCGTTCCCTGAAATGCAATCCGCGCCGCAGGCTGCCAGGCATCCTCCGTCGGCATCGTGACATAGATATATCCTTGTCCCTGCCGTTTGATCTGGTCATCTGTATAGGCAAACTGTTCCAGCGCAACGACGTACCGTGTCATTCGTCCTTTTTCCGTATCATAGGTGTTCCCTTTTTCAGCAATCGTCCCTTCCATTGCCAAATCAGCCCCCTGCAAATAGGTCGGTAATTGCTCGTACATTTTCTCTGCCCACGCCATTCGACCAAAACCGATGCAAAAAAAGCAGAGAAACAGGCAGCACCAGCAGGCTGTTTTATGAGATCGCAGCAGGATAGCACTGCCGACAAATAGCACACTGCCAATGACACCATAGGCCCATGCTGTTCCCATATAGTCTGCACTCATCATGCCCAGACAGCAGGATAAGGCAATTCCCATGCCCCAATGTGTCATATCGTCACCTTATCCTGCAGTTTTTTAAATTTGGCTGCACCGATGCCTTTTACCTTCTGCAGTTCTTCTATGCTCGTAAAGGAACCATGTTCTGTCCGATATGCCACAATATTTTTAGCCATGGCCGGGCCAATACCGGGAAGTTCTGTCAGTTTTTGTTCATCCGCTTCATTGACATTGATGCGTCCGTCCTGTATGGCTTCGTCGACCGGAACCCCGCTTACATCATACGGTACATGGATATGCATGCCGTCCTGCGCCACATCAGCATAATTGACAGCACCCGTGTCGGCATACGGCAGCAAATCGCCGGCTGTATGAATCACATCTCCTACCCGCACTTCGTCTGCAAATGCATACAATCCCGGCTTTTTTACAGCACCACTGACATACACATACCGCGACGTCGGCTGCGGCGCCTCCAAGACAGGTACGGCTGCTTCTTTCGTCGCGTCTTTCCCCCACGGCAGCATATTCTGCATTCCCCAACACCCCATCAATACGACCATTCCCAGTACAATCCATTTTTTCTTCATACCAACGCCTCCTCATGATATATGTTTTTACGACCTTTCGCCACGTACTTGCAGCATTCCTGCCTAAACAGAAGCATTTTAATCTAATTCTAATCTTGCTTTAATTTTTCTCCCGTTTTACTCAGAAAATACCTTCAAAATCAGTCATTTGGCGTAAGCAGCCTTTCAAAACCAATCATTTTATTTTTTTCTTCTCACCGTCTTTATTTTGTGATATGATAAGAAAGGTAACGTTATATAATTATATATTGGAGGCCAGAACATGAAAGAATTCAAACCGTTCAAATCAGGAAAAGTTCGCGAAGTATATGATGCAGGGGACA
Source organism: uncultured Megasphaera sp. (assembly GCA_934193515.1). GTDB lineage: Bacteria > Bacillota > Negativicutes > Veillonellales > Megasphaeraceae > Megasphaera. Next base: position 44,420 of record CAKPVJ010000001.1, read on the forward strand.
GCATTATTATGGTCGCTACAGACCGTATTTCTGCGTTTGACCACATCCTGAAAAACCAGATTACCAAAAAAGGCGCCATTTTGACGCAAATGTCTAAATTCTGGTTTGATTTGACGAAAGATATTATTCCTAACCACATGATTTCTGTTGACAATGCGGATATGCCGGAATTTTTCCAACAGCCGCAATTTACAGGCAACAGCATGAAATGTCAAAAACTGACCATGATTCCTATGGAATGCATCGTCCGCGGTTATATCACCGGCAGCGGTTGGGAAAGCTATAAAGAAAATGGTACGGTCTGCGGTATTCAGTTGCCTGCCGGCTTAGTAGAATCTCAGAAATTGCCGGAACCAATTTTCACACCGAGCACCAAAGCTGAATTAGGCGACCATGACGAAAACGTTTCCCTCGAAGAAGGTGCCAAAGTCCTAGACAAAACCTTCCCGGGTAAGGGCAAAGAATATGCGGAAAAAATTCGCGACTATACGATTGCCTTGTATAAAAAATGTGCAGATTACGCTCTTTCCCGCGGTATTATCATTGCAGATACCAAATTTGAATTTGGTTTAGATGAAAAAGGCAATATCGTGCTGGGCGATGAAATGCTCACGCCGGACAGCTCTCGCTTCTGGCCGTTAGAAGGATACAAACCGGGCCAATCCCAGCCTTCGTATGACAAACAGTTCGTTCGTGACTGGCTCAAAGCCAATCCGGACAGCGATTATCTCCTGCCGCAGGATGTTATCGACAAAACGATTGAAAAATATAAAGAAGCCTATGAAATGCTTACAGGTAAAAAATTTGATAAATAAGTAACACTACGCTAAAAAGCCCGTCAACTGGTTGCTGTACCAGCTAACGGGCTTTTTCATGCTACATTTAATGATTTGCTTTTGCTTCGACTTTTTCCAGCACATCATTGGCCATGCGGGCTCTTCCTTTGATGATGTTGTTGCCGTCTTTGATGGATTCCGGATAAAAACTGCTCTTATATTTGCTCTTTTTTGTTTTGGTAACCATTTCTTTCAACTGAATGGTCTGGTCATCGACATTGTAAACATATTTGCAGTAATCCGTCGTATCGCCTGCTGTTTCTACGGTTTTAAAGGTCAGTACCTTTCGTCCCATATCAAAGGTAATTTGAGCCGAATTCATATCAATGGCTATATGTTTATTATACTGCCACATATTGTCCTTTGCAGCAAATGCTGTTGCGGAAATTGCTAGCGTCATTGCTAAAGTCAACACTATCTTTTTTGCTTTCACGTGTATACACCACCCTTTACTTTCAATACGCTGTGGCTTCATTATATCATGGATACCGCCAAAAAAGAAGATTTTCCATCGATAAAAAACAGCTTTGCCTTATAAGACAAAGCTGTTTTCTGCCTGCGTAGATGCTGCTTATCTACTGCCGTATTCTTTGGCTACATGCAAACGGCACAATGCTCGTTTCATAGCCAGATTGGCTCGTTCTACGTCAATATCGCCATGGTTGTTATGAAGTCTTTTTTCTGCTCGATCTTTTGCAGACTGAGCGCGTTTGACATCAATCGCCTGCGGCAATTCGGCGGCCGGGGAGATAACTGTCATCTTGTTGCCGTTGACTTCCAAAAAGCCGGAAGCAACAGAAACACATTTCCGACGACCGTCTTTGTCATAGAAAAGCGGTGCAATGCTCAAAGATGCGATAAGCGGCGCATGATTCGGCATAATGCCCAAATCGCCGTCTAATGCCCGAACTAAGACAAACTCTACATCTTCCTGCAGTACAGCAGCATCAGGTGTAATGACTTCCAGATGGATAGTCTTTCCTTTTTCTGCCATAGCCTATTCTCCTTTCAGAGTCTTGGCCTTTTCGTATGCTTCTTCGATATTGCCGACCATGTAAAATGCCTGTTCCGGCATATCATCACATTTGCCGGACAAGATTTCTTCAAAGCCTTTAATCGTGTCTTTCAGCGGTACATACCGTCCCGGCTGGCCTGTAAACTGTTCGGCAACAGCAAACGGCTGGCTCAGGAAACGCTGAATTTTACGAGCGCGGGCAACCGTAAGTTTATCTTCTTCAGACAATTCATCAATACCCAGGATAGCGATGATATCCTGCAAATCATTATATTTCTGTAAAATAGCCTGTACTTCACGGGCTACTTTATAGTGTTCTTCCCCGATAATATGCGGGTCGAGAATACGGGATGTAGAATCCAGCGGATCGACAGCCGGATAAATCCCTAATTCGGCAATCTGACGAGACAATACGGTCGTCGCATCCAAATGCGCGAATGTGGCAGCCGGAGCCGGGTCTGTCAAGTCATCGGCAGGAACATATACGGCCTGTACGGATGTAATAGAACCGTTTTTAGTTGAAGTAATACGTTCCTGCAATGCGCCTACGTCTGTACCCAATGTCGGCTGATAGCCAACGGCAGATGGAATACGGCCCAGCAACGCAGATACTTCAGACCCTGCCTGAATGAAACGGAAAATGTTATCAATAAAGAGCAGTACGTCCTGATGTTCTTTATCACGGAAATATTCAGCCATGGTAAGACCTGTCAAGCCGACACGCATACGAGCTCCTGGCGGTTCATTCATCTGGCCGTATACCAAAGCAGTCTTGCTGATAACGCCGGATTCTTTCATTTCATTCCACAAGTCATTGCCTTCACGCGTACGTTCACCTACGCCGGTAAATACGGAATAGCCGCCGTGTTCTGTCGCAACGTTGTGAATCAATTCCATAATAAGGACTGTCTTGCCAACACCGGCACCGCCGAACAGACCAATCTTACCGCCTTTGGCATATGGGGCAATGAGGTCAACGACCTTAATGCCTGTTTCCAATATTTCTGTACCAGTTGCCTGGTCTTCAAATTTTGGAGCCGGGCGATGAATCGGCCAATAATCATCTGCCTGGACTTTATCGTCTACTTTGTCAACCGTTTGGCCCAAGACGTTGAAGATACGGCCTAAAACGCCTTTCCCAACGGGGACCTTAATCGGTCCTCCTGTATTTTCTGCAGCCATGCCGCGGACGAGGCCGTCCGTCGAGCTCATCGCAACGCAGCGTACTACGTCGTCGCCTAAGTGCTGCATAACTTCTGCTACCAAGTCAACGGCCTGATCGCCTTCACCGCCAGTGACGTGAATAGCGTTGTAAATTGCCGGCAAATCTGCTTCGGAAGCAAACCGCACGTCAATAACAGGGCCAATGACCTGTACTACTTTCCCAATGTTATTGCTCATGAAGAGGCTCTCCTCTCTTTCCTAGTTTTCCAATCCAATGCGCGATTATTGGAGGGCATTGGCACCGCTGACGATTTCCGTCAGTTCGTTTGTAATACCAGCCTGACGAACTTTATTGTAATGAACCGTAAGTTTGTCAATGAGTTCACCTGCGTTGTCCGTAGCAGACGTCATAGCCGTCATGCGGGCACCGAGTTCACTCGCTGCTGACTGGAGCAGGCTGTTGTATACAACCATATCTAAGTACTGCGGCAAAATCGATTCCAATACCTGCTGCGGATTTGGCGCAAACAGATATTCTTCTTTCGGTCCTGTCGTTTTATCTTCGGCTTTTGGCGTAATAGGCAGCATTTTAACTGTCTGTACTTCTTGCGATAACGCAGATTTAAAGTGTGTATAAATAATATACACTTCATCTACTTCACCAGCCAGGAATTTTTCTACCGCCAAGTGGGCAATGCGCTGGGCATGAACGAGCTGCGGCTTATCGGAAAACCCGCTCCATTTTTTGTCCGGCACTATACGGAGATGTTTTAAATATTCAGCAGGCTTACGGCCTGTAACTAAAAGGCATGACGCATCGCGGGGTTTGTCTTTGAGGACAGCTACCATTGCTTTATTGACATTGGAGTTAAATGCCCCGGCCAACCCTTTATCTGAACCCACAATGATATAACATACTTTTTTTACTTCATCATGCGGCTGAAACAACGCAATGCCATCTCCTGCTGCGGCTGCCGATAAGCGCTGCAGCATCCCTTCAATTTTTTCAGTATAAGGCGCCGTTGCCAACGCCCGGTCCTGTGCACGGCGCAGTCGTACGGAGGATACCATCTTCATGGCCTTAGTAATCTGCTGGGTATTTGTAACGGACTTTATCCGTCTATTGATTTCGCGTGCACTCGGCATAGGTTATTCCTCCTCTTTAATCAGTTCATGAGAAGCGCCATACTGCTTCGTATATTCACCAATTGCTTTCTGGAGGGTTGCTTCTGCATCTTTACCGAGTTCCTTCGTCGATTTAATGCTTTCGCCGACTTCCGGATAATTGGCATGCATAAATTTAATAAACCCATCAGCAAACTGCGTTACTTCGGCAACCTGAACCGGCATGAGGTAATTTTTAACAGCCAAGTAAATCTGCATAACCTGGTCTTCAACCGGCATCGGCTGATACTGCGGCTGAATCAAAAGCTGCATGGTCCGTTCCCCTTTGTCGATTTGGGCTTTAGTGCTCTTATCCAGGTCTGAACCAAACTGTGCAAAGGCAGCCAATTCACGGTACTGTGCCAAGTCCAAACGCAGTGTACCGGCAATCTTCTTCATGGCTTTAATCTGTGCGGACCCGCCAACACGGGATACGGATAAGCCAACGTTGATAGCCGGACGAATGCCGGAGTTAAACGCTTCTGTTTCCAAGAAAATCTGACCGTCTGTAATAGAAATAACATTGGTCGGAATATATGCAGATAAGTCGCCAGCCAGCGTTTCAATAATCGGAAGGGCTGTAATGGAGCCGCCGCCTAATTCGTCGGACAGTTTGGCAGCACGTTCCAAAAGACGGGAATGTAAGTAAAATACATCGCCCGGATAAGCTTCACGTCCTGGTGGACGACGAAGAAGCAAACTCATAGCACGATATGCCTGTGCATGTTTGGACAAATCATCATATACGCAAAGTACGTCTTTGCCTTTGTGCATAAAATATTCACCCATGGATACACCGGAATACGGTGCCAAATACTGAAGCGGTGCACCGTCAGACGCAGTAGCTGCGACAACGATAGTATACGCCATAGCACCATGTTCTTCCAGTGTACGTACAACCCGCGCAACCGTAGAAGCTTTCTGGCCGATAGCTACGTATACACAAATAACGCCGCTGTCTTTCTGATTTAAAATCGTATCAATTGCAATAGCCGTTTTACCAGTGCCGCGGTCGCCAATGATTAATTCACGCTGCCCGCGTCCGATTGGTACCATGGAGTCAATGGATTTCAAACCTGTCTGCAGTGGTACTTTAACTGGCTGGCGGTCAGCGATACCAGAAGCTTTGATTTCTACAAGGCGTGATTCTGTTGTTTTAATTTCGCCTTTTCCGTCAATCGGTGCCCCCAATGGATTTACAACACGGCCGATAATATTGTCACCTACAGGCACACGCATAACACGTCCTGTACGGCGGACCGTATCGCCTTCTTTAATTAATGAATCGTTGCCGAGCAATACAGCACCGACATTATCTTCTTCCAAGTTCAAGGCCAGTCCATATACACCATGGGGCAATTCCAGCAATTCCCCAGCCATGGCCTTGTCCAAACCGTAAATGTGGGCAATGCCGTCCCCGACTTCCAGAACGGTGCCGACATCATCGACATTCATTTCCACATTATAATCTTCGATTTGTTTTTTGATTATAGCCGTAATTTCTTCTGGCTTCATTTTCATTATTCGTCCGTCACCCCATTCATTGCGTCATTCTGTAAAAGCGCATGCTGCATATCATGCAGCTGCCGTTCCAGACTGCCGTCTATTAATCTGTCGCCAATCTGAATGACCATGCCGCCAATAATAGACGGATCAATATAGTAAAGCAGTTCTATCTTCTTGCCTGTCAGTTTTTCCAAGTTAACACGCAGCTGTGCTTCTTCTGCTGCCGTCAACTTTTTGACAATGCGTACTTTTGCCACTTCGATATGCTGCGCCCGGCGGGCCAAATCGATAAACCCGTCAATAGCCAGCAGCAACGCTGCTTCGCGGCGTCTGTCGATCATGACATATATAAACTGCAGTACCAACGGCGACACGTCATCCGCAAAGACTTCTTTTACCGTTTGTTTTTTAGACTGCGGCGGTACAAGAGGATGATTCAAAAATTTCCAAAAATCTGGATTTTCTTGAAACGTATCCCGTACTTTTTTCAGTTCTGTCCCAAATTCTTCAAGCTTTTTTTGTTCGCTGGCAATGTCAAACATCGCCTGGCTGTATTTGCTGTAAATTGTTTCGGGTATCATACGATCAGTTCCCCTTTATGCGGTTATTCGTTTGGAGCTGATTAATACATTCCGCAACCAGTTTTGCGTTCATGTCTGTATCCATGTTCTTTTTAAGTAGTTTTTCTGCTACAGCCATAGACAGTGTTACTACTTCTTTACGCATTTCTCTGATAGCGGCTTCCCGTTCATTAGCAATTTCCGTCTGGGCTATTTGTTTTTCCCGGGCGATTTGCGCACGAATTGCATCAAGCTGTGCCTGTGCTTCTTTGTCAGCCTGTTTGACTGCTTTATCTACAATAGCCTGGGCTTTTGCCTGCGCATCACGAATTTGTGCTTCATAATCAGCTTTCAATTTGTCAGCATCTTGGCGGGCTTTTGCGGCTTCATCCAAATCACTGGCAATCTTATTGCGCCGTTCTTCCAACACTTTTAACAGCGGCTTATACGCAAATTTCGCCAAAATAGCTACCAAGATAAAGAAGTTGATAAATTGGAACAGCAAGGTACCATTTAAACTAACCAATGTACTTCCCTCCCCGGCTGTAATGGATCATCCATTTCATAAAAATTAAAGCAGGCTGACGAACGGATTGGCAAATACCAATACAATAGCGATAACAGCTGCAATAATAGGCATGGATTCAATCAAGCCGATAGAGATAAGCATATTAACCAACAGTTTGCCGCCCATTTCCGGCTGACGTGCTGTACCTTCCAACATTTTAGATGCTGCGTGACCATCACCAATTGCAGCACCAAGAGCTGCCAAACCAACGCCTAAGCAAGCGCCAAAGGCTGATAATGCTAATACGAGTGCTTTTTCCATAATAAATGACCTCCTAAGTCTGCGTAAATAGTACACCCATCTCTAGTCTTCTGCAAAAGACGGTGCCAAGTACGATGTTGTCAAAATGGTGAAAATAAATGCCTGAATCAAACCGATAACCAAACTAAAAATAAGCCAAATAATCGGAATGCCTGCAGGTACAAGGAAATATAAGACTTCCAAGAGAATTTCTCCGGCCAGAATATTGCCAAAAAGACGGAAAGCCAACGTCAGCGGTTTTGTAATTTCTTCCATCAAATTAATAATGACAAACGGCGCGAAGGGTTTAAAAAAGTGTTTAAAATGCTTTTTGAATCCTTGGTTCTTTAGAGCCATAAAGTGAACCATAAAAGAAGAAACCAGAGCCAGTGCGACAGTCGTATTCAAATCATTGGTCGGTGATGCCAATACATGAGGATTTGGCAGCAGTCCCAATTCATTTGCAAATAAAATGAACAAGAACATCGTTAAAAGCACCGATACAACTTGGCCGTATTTAGGTCCCAGCGTTTCCTTAAATTGATCCAGCAGGGATTCAATAATAATTTCCATGGCATTTTGCAGTCCGGACGGTACCAGAGAGCGTCCTCGTGTCGCTGCAACGGTTACAATAATAACGAGTGCAGCTACCAGCCATGTCATCATCAGTGTATCCCAGTTTACATTCATTCCCAGGATTTGAACAACCAGATGATGCCCTGCGTGTAACTCCATACGCTATACCTCCTTTCCTACCTTCCCCGAACGTGCTTTCCTATGGCATCCGCAAAGATGATAACGCGATATGAAAAAATCCCTGCGACAGCAGCTCCAAAATGAATAACCGGAAACTGCAAAATGATGATGCACACTAAACAAATCATGAGCAACCGAAAAATTGCCCCGCCGCGGATGAAAGAAGCGGCTTGTTCAGGGGGTAAATTTATAGCCCGTGCGGACCGGCTGCTAAGCATCAGAAAATACACGATGTTTAAGCCGCTGCCGATACACCAGCCAAAAATGTACTGTTGACAGCCTACGGCGCCTAACACAGCCGCAACAATACAGGTCAACCCAATCAGCTTGATTATTGTTGTCTTTACATATTTCACTAGTTCTTCCATTTATTTGTCCTCAACGTCTTTCTTATGCGCAGACGGCTGACGATTCATATAGGCCATGGTCCTTTTATACAAAGACCAAAAGCCGCTTATCGTCCCTAACAGAGAAAAAATAATAATTCCCCACGGAGACGTTGCCAAATACTCATCAATAACACGTCCTAAAAAAACGCCAACAAAAATACAAACAAACAGTGTCAATCCCAGCGAGCCTGCCGTGACAACCAGATTCATAAGCTCCATGCGGTTTAATGAACTACCAGACGAATTCGTACGTTGTCTTCTCTCCCTCATAAAGACACCTCCCGGTTTCTTCTGATAGCTTTTTTAGTACCAAAGACGAATAGTACCTATACATAACTTTCATCTTTGATAGTGCTATCTTAGCACACCGAAATAGTAAAATCAATGCTTGATTTTTATAAAATATATGTTGTAAAACTATCGATTTCCAGGTGTATTTTTTCACAATAAATACTATGAATTTCTGTGAAAATTATCCCAAACTTTACCTTTATTTTATCTCGCTTGCTCATAATGCGCAATAGGCAGCGCATAAAAAGATACAATCCATGCCTAAACGACATGGATTGCAGTATAGATTCTATATTTAGTTATAGCAAAATTCAGTCCAAGCAAAATTCTTCAGGGACTTCTTTTTTGCCGCCAAACGTATGAAGAATAGCTTGTACAATACGCTGGGAAGCCTTGCCGTCCCCATAGGGATTGACAGCCATGCTCATCGCGTTGTATGCGTCTTTATCGGTAAGAAGACGCTTTGTTTCTTCATACACGACATCCTTGTCGGTCCCAATCAGTCGTACAGTTCCTGCTGCGACGGCTTCCGGCCGTTCTGTCGTATCCCGCAGTACCAAAACAGGTTTTCCCAAGGACGGCGCTTCTTCCTGAATGCCGCCGGAATCTGTCAAAACCAAGCTGCTTAAGCTCATCAAATTGGCAAATGGTTCATATTCCATCGGGTCGATTAAGTGAATACGATCTACACCTGCTAATTCTTCTTCAACGACTTTACGTACCAACGGATTACGATGTACAGGAAAAACGATTTCTGTATCCGGAATTTCATCAATAATTCGCCGCAGCGCTTTATAAATATGACGCATCGGTTCGCCTAAATTTTCTCTGCGGTGCGTAGTCAGCAAAATAATTCGATGATGTTTAAAATCTACAGTACGCAGCGCATCATCTTCAAAGTCATATTCGCCGGCAACGGTCGTCATGAGGGCATCAATAACCGTATTGCCTGTCACATAAATTTTTTCCGGCGCCACATGTTCCTGCAGCAAATTTTGCTTGGCCGTAGGCGTCGGCGCAAAATGAATGGCAGCGATGGCCCCGGTCAATTTACGATTCATTTCTTCAGGAAACGGTGAATAGATATTGCCGGTACGCAAGCCCGCTTCTACGTGGCCGACGGGAATCTGCTGATAATACGCCGCCAATGCGCCGGCAAACGTCGTCGTCGTATCGCCGTGCACAAGCACCAAATCAGGCTTTTCTGCTTCCAGCACCTTCTTCAGTCCTAACAAGGCTTTAGTAGTAATATCGTACAAGGTCTGTCCTTGTGACATAATATCCAAATCATAATCCGGCTTAATGTGAAACAGCTGCAGTACTTGGTCGAGCATTTGCCGATGCTGTGCCGTAACGGCGACAATCGTTTGAATTTCATCGCTGTGCTTTTTCAGCTCCAACACAACAGGTGCCATTTTGATAGCTTCCGGCCGCGTCCCAAAAACGGTCATAACTTTTATCATACCTATTCCTCCTAAGAAAAAAACGATACTACCCACATTATTTCTTGTGAGTAGTATCCGTCGTTGTTTTTCGTAATATACCAATGCGTTTCGCTGAATAAATGATTACAGCCAGCACGATTACTACTGTCACAATGCCTGTTTTATAGCCTACATTGGCCACAAAAAGCGCCACGACACCTAGTAAAACACTGACGCAGTACATCACCAATACAGCTTGCTTTTGTGTCATTCCCAACGCCAGCAGGCGATGATGCAAATGGCCTTTGTCAGGTTGGAAAATAGGCACACCACTCATCTTACGACGAATAATCGCAAACAAAGTATCCAAAATAGGAAGTCCCAATGCGATAACCGGTACGACAAGAGCTACGGTCGCCGCAGTCTTTACCAATCCCAGCACAGCCGCTACAGACAACGTATATCCCAAAAGCATGCTGCCTGTATCGCCCATAAAAATCTTTGCCGGATTAAAGTTATACTGCAAAAATCCCAAGGCAGCGCCGGCCATAGAAACGATAATCATCGCCGGCAATACCTGATTCATATTATAGGCCATTAAAAACATGGAAATAGACGCAATGAAGGCCACGCCTGCAGCCAGGCCATCCAGCCCGTCGATGAGGTTTACCGTATTGGTAAACCCAATAATCCAGAAGATGGTAAGCGGCACAGCAATAATTTCCGGCAGGACGACCAGCGTACCAAAGGGATTCGTCAGCCATTCAATTTGAATGCCAAAGGCAACGGGAATCGCAGCGGCAATAATCTGCCCTACCAGCTTTACCTTAGCCGGAATATTGCAGATATCATCCCAAATCCCCAACGCTACAATCGCTGTACAGCCCAGCAGCAGCCCCAGTAAATCATGACGAATTGGTACATTGCAGAATATAGCCGTTCCCACTACAGCCGCAACAAACCCAATATAAATAGCCAGCCCGCCCAATCGCGGAATGACATGAGTATGTACCTTTCTGGCATTTGGTCTGTCAATAGCCCCTACCTTGATAGCCAGTTTTTTGACACTGGGCGTCAACGCATAGGACACGATCAATGCGATCACAAACGGTACAAGATATTCAAGCACAACACACGCCTACTTTCCATTAAAAGTAACCAGATGCCGATTAGTTGGTCAAACTGCGCATCGGTGCCGGAATCCGGCCGCCGCGTGCAATAAAGGCATCTGATTTATATGTATTGACGTTGATGATAGGACAATAGCCCAACAAACCGCCAAATTCAACAGTATCTCCCACATCTTTTCCCGGAACCGGAATAACGCGGACAGCTGTTGTTTTGTTATTAATCATACCAATCGCTGCTTCATCAGCAATAATAGCCGAAATCGTCGCAGCCGATGTATTTCCCGGAATGGCAATCATATCCAGGCCGACCGAGCAGACACACGTCATCGCTTCCAGTTTTTCCAAACTGAGGCTGCCGCGGCCTACAGCTTCCAGCATTCCTTTATCTTCACTGACTGGAATAAATGCGCCGGACAAACCGCCGACTCGAGAAGACGCCATCAAGCCGCCTTTTTTAACAGCGTCGTTTAATAACGCCAATGCCGCCGTCGTGCCATGGGCACCACAGCTTTCCAACCCCATTTCTTCCAAAATAGCCGCCACACTGTCCCCTACAGCCGGCGTCGGTGCCAACGATAAATCGATAATACCAAACGGTACATGCAGGCGCTTGGATGCTTCCATAGCGACCAGCTGACCGACACGGGTAATCTTAAACGCCGTCTTTTTAATCGTTTCTGCGACTACATCAAAAGGCTGTCCCTTCACGGTTTCCAGGGATTTTTTGACAACACCGGGGCCGCTGACGCCCACGCTGACGCAGGAATCCCCATTAGTTACGCCATGAAAGGCACCGGCCATAAACGGATTGTCTTCTACAGCATTCGAAAAGACAACCAATTTGGCACATCCCAAGGCATCCTGTTCTTTCGTAAGTTCTGCCAGTTCTTTATAGACGCGGCCCATTTCTGCAACCGCATCCATATTGATGCCTGCTTTTGTCGAGCCGACAGCTACGGAGCTGCATACCAAATCCGTGCAGGCCAAGCTTTCTGCAATGGAATCAATCAAACGGCGGTCGCCGTCTGTAAATCCCCGTTCTACTAATGCAGAGAACCCGCCGATAAAATCAATGCCGATTTCTTTCGCTGCTTTGTCCAGCGTTTTGGCAATTTCTACATAATTTTTTAAATCACTGGCTCCTGCTACCAGACTAATCGGTGTAACCGACACACGTTTATTGATAATAGGAACGCCGAATTCTGCTCCAATCGCATTTCCTGTTTCTACGAGATGTTCCCCATATGACGTGATTTTGTCGTAGATATTGCGGCACAACGTCTTGCCGTCGCTGGAACAGCAATCCAGAAGACTAATCCCCATCGTAATGGTGCGGACGTCCAGATTATTTTTTTGAATCATTTGATTCGTTTCAAGTACATCTTGGATTGTCAGCATAATACGTCTCCTTAGCCTACACGATGCATTGCATCGAAGATTTTACGGTTCTGCGCTCTGATTTCTACGCCGAGCGCATCGCCTTTTTCTTTCAGCAGTTCCTGCAGTTTGTCCAAACCAATAGCGGCTTCGTCCAAATCTACAATCATAGCCATGTTAAAAATTCCATCTAAAATGACCTGATTAATCGTTAAAATATTAACTTTGTTTTCAGCCATGATTTGGCTTACAGCGGCAATGATACCGGTACGGTCCACGCCGACCACCGTAATGACAACTTTCATGGATAATACACCCCTTTATATTCAAATTCCATGCTTGTTTATTATACCATAGGTGATACGTAAAATTCCACTGCTTGTATATAAATTCTAAAGGAAGGCCTGGGAGAAACACAAAATCCGTATTTCTCCCTTCCTCTTATTTTGCCAGTGCTTTGGAAATCAACGCTTTTCCTTCTTCCAGCAACTTTCCTGCTTGGTCAGTTGATACAAAACTTTCTGCATATAACTTGTATAAATCTTCTGTTCCGGACGGTCTGGCCGCTACCCAGCCATTTTCGGTCGCAATTTTGACACCGCCAATCGCAAATGAACCGTACGGAGACTGCGACAAAACAGCCGTAATAGGACTGCCGCACAAGCTTTTTTCCGTAACATCCGCTGCGGTCAGCGCGCTTATCTTCGTCTTTTCTTCCAACGTAGCCGGTGCATCGCTGCGCATCGTATACGGCCGACCTAGCGTTTCACATAAATCATTATAATAATCAATCGGCGATTTTCCGGTCACGGCTTTGATTTCTGCTGCCAGCAGGCACATAATCATGCCGTCTTTGTCTGTCGTCCAAACACTGCCGTCTTTGGCTACAAACGAACCGCCGGCACTTTCTTCCCCGGCAAACGCGATTTTTCCCTCTGTATACAGTGAACCAAAATATTTGAATCCTACGGGCACTTCATAGCAGGGAATTGCCAATTTTTTTGCCGCACGGGCCAGCATATCCGTCGTTACGACGGTCTTAGCAATGCCGCGACCTTTAAAATTGCGGTGCGTCATCAAATAATGCGCCGCTACCGTCAAATAGGCATTGGCTGAAATCATGCCCTGGGCCCCCGATACAATGCCAAAACGATCATAATCCGGGTCATTTGCCAAAATCAAATCATATCGTTCCTTGCTGTTAGTAACAGCCGACATAACATACGCCGACGAGCAGTCCATCCGTACTTTGCCGTCATGGTCATAGTTCATAAACGTAAACTGCGGATCGTATGTATCATTTACAAAATCAATATCAATATGATACACTTCCGCAATGCGGTGCCAGTAATGCATGCCGGAGCCGCCCAGCGCATTGACCATGATGCGAAGGTGGGCGTCGCGGATGGCATCCATATCAATAATCGAATCCAGTTCGGCTACATACATGCCTTTATAATCATACGGCACGACAAAAGTTCCTGCTTTGGCATCTGCATAGGCGATTTGCTTGACCTCTGCATTGCCCCCAGCCAGCAGCCGGTTGGCTTCCGTTTCAATCGTTTTCGTAATATCTGATTCAGCCGGGCCGCCTGTAATCGGATTGTATTTGATACCGCCGTGTTCCGGCGGATTATGGGACGGCGTAATAATCAAGCCGTCGGCCAGTTTTTCCGTGCGCCCTTCGTTATACCGCAGAATAGCCCGCGATACAGACGGCGTCGGAACAAAATCTCCCTCGCTGTCCACATAGGCGGTGACGCCGTTGGCAGCTAAAACACCCAAGACAGTTTCATATGCAAGTTTAGATAAATAATGCGTGTCTTCTCCTACAAACAACGGCCCATCTGCGCCAAACTGCTTGCGGAAATTGCAGACAGCTTGGGCAATCGCTGCCACATGGTCTGCTGTAAAACTGCCGTTTCCTGCCTGGCCGCGATGGCCTGACGTGCCAAACCGCACCTGCTGCTGCGGCTTGCTGACATCCGGATGCGTATTCGCATACTGAGCCGCAATGGCCTGCAAACCAATATAATCTTCTTTTCGTACTTTCGTTCCTGCTAGTTCATGTACTGCCATTCGTATCACCTGTTCCTGTTTTGACAAGTATGATTCTTTTCTATACAATAAAATACAAGTATGCGTAGAAATTATGCTATACTATATCAAAAGAATATTTTGCCTTTATTATAACAAAAAATTTATCATTATAACAGTAAATCCAAAAAGAAAGAAGCTGATTCTCATGAAATGTATTTCTTGGAATGTCAACGGCCTCCGCGCCGCTATGAAAAAAGGATTTATGGATACCTTCCACGCCCTGGACACCGATATTTTCTGCCTGCAGGAAACCAAACTGCAAGAAGGGCAAATCGACTTGGATCTTCCCGGCTATGAACAATACTGGAATTACGCTGACAAAAAAGGCTACAGCGGCACGGCAATATTTACACGGCAGCATCCCCTCGCCGTATCGTACGGCATGGGCATCGATGCACATGACCATGAAGGCCGCCTGATTACCTTGGAATTTGCAGATTTTTATTTCGTTACCTGCTATACGCCCAACAGCCAAAACGAATTGGCCCGTCTGCCTTACCGCATGCAGTGGGAAGATGATTTCCGTGCCTACCTGCAGGTCTTAAATGCTAAAAAGCCCGTCATCCTCTGCGGTGACCTCAACGTTGCCCATGAAGAAATCGATTTGAAAAATCCAAAAACTAACCGCAAAAATGCCGGCTTTTCCGACGAAGAACGACAAAAAATGACACAGCTCCTGCAGGCAGGATTTACCGATACGTGGCGGTATTTCTATCCGGATACAACAGGCGTGTATTCCTGGTGGAGCTACCGCTTCAAAGCCCGCCAAAACAACGCCGGATGGCGTATTGACTATTTCATTACCTCAACATCCCTCGACGACAAACTTGCCGAAGCCCATATATATACAGATATTATAGGCAGCGACCATTGCCCGGTCGGCTTGGTGTTGAAATAACTGCATTTTTATAAAAAAGAACGATGCGAAACACTGCACATACACAGTTTCACATCGCTCTTTTTTATATTATGTTATATTCATTCGTCAGCCTGCAGGCAAATTAGTATTCCGGTTCAATCAAGCCATATTTGCCGTGTTTCCGTTTGTATACGACATTAATCGTATCAGTTTCTGCATTGAGGAATACGAAGAAATCATGTCCTACGAGGTTCATCTGCAAGATAGCTTCTTCTACGTCCATAGGCCGAGCAGCAAATTTTTTGGTGCGGGCTACTTCAAAAGCTTCTTCCGGAGCGGCCGGGCCTTCTACTAATGCAGCGTTGAATGCGCCAGTTTTCATGCGGCGGGCAATTTTGGTTTTATATTTATGAATCTGGCGGACCAGTTTATCATAGACTAAATCAATAGCTGCGTACATATCGGCATTGGCTTCTACGCCACGGAGAACGACGCCGTCTACTTTCAACGTAATTTCAGCAATTTTTCGATCTTTTTCTACAGAAAGGAGAGCCTGTACATTTACTTCATTATCAAAATATTTTGTAACTTTCTTTTCTTGTTTCAATACATGATCTTTCAAAGCCGATGTAATTTCTAAATTCTTACCTCTAACGACGGTTGCCATAAAACATCCCTTCCTTTCGTGGGACAGTTCAGCAGAAATTTTAATTTCTACCTTCACTTCCCTTATATATATAATATTCCACAATAAACCGGGATTTCCTGCTATAAAATTTAATTATTTAAAAAAATTATATATTTTTTGCCGAAAAAGGCTGTCGCATTCCGGATTTTTCCTTATGCGCAGCCTCTCGTTTTTATCTATCGTTTAGTATGAAATGTTTAAATTTTTATTTTATGTTGCAGATATGTTATGTTTCACAACAGCAAAACAGTTTTGACAAATGCCAAACAGGTCATGCATGGAGTTGCCACTTCATAAAATGCCAATGCGATTAGGCATCCGGTACTGCGGCCTTCCATAATCCATGCAGATTACAGTATGCATAAACTTCGCCTGGGCCTTGTACCGTAAATGCTGCTTTGGGTTCTTCGCCGGGCTTTAGGTACCGTATGTCTACTTGGTCAGCCGTGACCAGCGCAATCCATTCAATGTAATGTTTTTCTTCCATCGGATGAATGACAGACCCTACCGTCACCGTCAGCATGCTTCCCTGTCTTGTCACAGCAGGGACGTGTTTTTCTTTGGCCGCATCGACAGAACCGGCTTGCAAAGCTGTCCAGGTTATGCCGTTCATGACTATCGTATCTGCCATGTCTCCCATTCCTATCCATACTCGTTTTTCTTCTGGGCATCCATATACGTGTATCGGTTTCATATTGTATACCTCCTATCCGTTATACCAGTACTAACCGCGTTTCTATACATTTACTATACGGGTTTTATAGTATTTAGTCAATACTAATGGATAATCTATATCCAATGGTATACGAAAAAAGTACTGCACTCTTTTTCAGAATGCAGTACGATCGCAGAGATACAGCAGGAGCTACATATTATTGTCCGGGTTAAATTGCTGCATATGGACAGCGCGGTTGATATACTTGATTTTTCTTCCGTAGAAGAAATGGTATAGGAAGAAGCAACCAACCGCAATGACAGCTGCTACAGCATACAGCTGCGGGAATGTCAATAAGCCGTGCAGGCTGCCTAAGACATATGGGCCTACGCCAATACCCAAATCCAACGCAACAAAATATGTCGAAAGCGCTACGCTGACACGATATGGCGGTGTCAATTTGATGCAGACAGCTTGTCCATTGGACATAAACGTACCATAACCAAGCCCGACAAACACACCAGCCAGCAGCAGCTGCCATGAAGAACCTGTAATATGAAGGAGATACAGGCCGATAGCCAAGCAGAGATAACACGGATACAATACGTAGTTTTCTCCTTTTTTATCAAAGATAACGCCGGTCAATGGCCGTGTCAACGTAATGACAACGGCATAGACGACGAAGAAAAAAGTACCAGCCTGGACGAGATGAATTTCTCGTGCATAGGCAGCCAGAAAAGACAAGACACTGGAATAGGCAAAGCCCATCAAGAAGCCAATCGCTGAAATAGCAAAGCCGCGATATTCGACGTAGTTGTTGAGCGTCATGGCTTTCATCTTGGTGACTTGTTCTATAGTCAAGTCCATTTCGTCAATATGAAGAAGTACACAGCCAATCATGCATAAAACGACGAGAATGGAACAGAAAGTAACGATAAAGCGGAAGTTGGTTACCATGATAAGGAACATTCCCAAAAACGGACCTACAGCAGCAGCCAAGCTGGTGCTGAGTCCGTAATAGTTGATTCCTTCGCCTCGTTTGTCCTGCGGAATACAGGAAGCAACAATCGTATTGGTAGCCGTCGATACAATCCCATATGCCATGCCGTTAAAAAGGCGAATGCCATACAGAATGGATAAACTTGGAATATAAAAATATAATAACGTTGTAACTAAATACATCACAATGCCGCAGTATAAGGAACGTTTGCGTCCGTATAATTCAATCGCTTTGCCAAGCTGCAGTCGTGCCAGCAGCGTACCAACGATAAAAATTCCCGAAGCCAGTCCGGCTTCGCCCAGCGAGGCATGCAGCTCATCTTTAGCTACAACAGCAATAATAACCATCAATAAATAATAAATAAGATATACAACAAAATTAATACCTGTGTCGAGTAGAAAATCTTTATTCCACAACGAAGATTGTTCCGACATCTTTCATCATGCTCCTTTCATTAGCAAAACAGATTCTACACCACTGAAAGGAGTTTGTATAATGGAAAAAAACGATGCCTGCTATCGTTTAAAATGATAACAGGCTGAAGATGTCATTACTTTTTTTAAATGATAAACTTGGCGCATATAATCAATAAAAATTTGAATCGTTTTATACTTGGGATTTTCTTTTTTATACACCAGACAGCAGGGAATACGCATCAACGGTTTTAATTCGGCATAGCCGTCGGCCACACCCATGGCCGCCAAAAAACGCTGAGGCAGCAAGGCTCCAATGCGGTTTTGCTGGCAGTAATTCATCATTGCATACGGCGTAGAAAACCAAGCCTGGGTTTTAGCAGGCGGGCAATTATTTTTCATAAAATACTCGTTGATATACGCATTCATGACATACTGCGGTGAATACTGCGCCAAGGGATGGGCTGCTGCAAATTGAGCCGTTACGGTATGGCCCGGCAATTCCATGTTGGGTCCATAATAAATAAATGTTTCTTCACCAAAAAAAACTTTTTCATAGTCACTCAAATCGACAGTCGGCAGATAAAACAGCGACACAATATCCAGTTTGTCTTCCTTCAGCCATTGCAGCAGTTCACGAAATTCCAAGTTATATACACGAAATGAAGCTTCATTATGATGCTTTTGAAAATATGCTATATGGCGGTTCATATGGACATCACCCAGTGACAGCATAATCCCAACGGCCAGGGACTGTACTTGGCCATGACGATCCTGCAGGTCCAAAATCGTTTCTTCCAAATCACTGAGGAGATGGGATACTTTTTCATAAAACAGTTCCCCATCCGGTGTCAAATGGCTGCCCCTGTTGGAGCGTTCAATCAGACATACGCCGACTATCTCTTCTAGTTTTTTCATTTGGGCACTAAAGGCAGACTGCGTAATATTGGCTGCTTTGGCAGCTGCGGTAAAGTTGCGGTATTTGCTATAAATAATAAAATTTTTTAATTCTTGTATTGTTGGTAATTCCATACAGTCCTCTCTCCTCTGATAAAAAAACTGCCGCACGAAGCGACAGTCCTTTGGTGATTCATTCGTCTTCCTTATTTGCCAAATAGCAGGCACAGCTCTCCAAAAAACAACCGTCCTGCCTTCTCTTACGGTATCGAAGAAAACGATACACAATCCCACGGCAACCAATATGAAAAAAAGACTGTACACATGAAATTCTGAATGCGACAGTCTTCTTTTCGTTTCACTGCAGTTATTCTTCTGCTGCACAAGCAGCCAATAATTCATCAAACTTCTGATTTGCTGCTTCGAATTCTTCATCCGTAGGCGCTACATAAATATCCTCCCCGTTTTCTGTATCGATGCGGGCAATAATAGCGTCTCCTTCACAATCACAACCTTCTTCTTCACATAATTCAACAAGAAGAGAAAATGTTTTGCCGTCCATGTCAATACGCTGTACTTCTTGGTATTCTACTTCGTTCCCATTATCATCCGTAGCCGTGACAACATATACTTCTTCTAATTCATTCATTTCGTCTGCCATGCGGAACCTCCTTGAGCGTCTAAATAATTTTGTAATATGAGTACAGCAGCCATTTTATCGACATACTGTTTTCTCTTTTCCCGCCGTACATTGCCTTCTATTAATACTTGCTGGGCCATGACGGTTGTCAGGCGTTCATCCCAATAGACAAACTTCATCTTGGGCATGGTCTTGCTTAAATCATTGACAAACTGTTCAATTTTTGCGATATTTTCGCTGTAATCTCCATTCATATGACGCGGTTTGCCTACGACAATGCAGTGCACTTCTTTTTCCGCTGCCAAGGCACGCAGACGGGCAAAATCTTTCTTTTTGGAAGTACGCTGTATCGTTTCTACCCCCTGTGCCGTAATCAGCAAGGCATCACTGCAGGCTACGCCAATGGTTTTGGAACCAACATCTAATCCTAAAATCCGCATATATCCTCTTATAACCCGCGCTGTTTGACATAAGAACGAACTAATTCTTCAATCAGTTCATCCCGTTCAATACGACGAATGTTGCTGCGTGCATTATTATGACTTGTAATATAGGTAGGATCGCCGGAGAGCAAATAGCCTACAATCTGATTTACCGGATTATACCCTTTTTCTTCCAATGCATGATATACGTCTTCTAAAATCATTGAGGCAACTGTCTGCTCTTCATTTCTGTTTTTTACGATCATCGTTTCATCGCTAATTGCCATATAATCACATCCTTTACAACCTTGCGGTCAAAATAAATCAGCCGAGTAATTCACGAACGGCTTCTTTTCCGGCAGTAAGTGCATCAGCAATTTTTTCAGGTTCTTTGCCGCCAGCTTGTGCCATATCAGGACGGCCGCCGCCATTGCCGCCAGCAGCTTGTGCGGCCGCTTTGATAATCTTGCCGGCATGAAGGCCTTTTTTCGTATCTGCTTTTGCTACTTTGCAGACAAAGTTTACTTTAGCTCCATTTGCCGTGCCCAGCAAGACTACGCCGTGGCCAATTTTATCCATAATAGTATCTGCTAAATCACGCAGGCTGTCCATCGAATCGGTCTGTGCTGCTGCAGCTACAACAGGTATACCGGCCATATCTTCTGCAGACGCCAAAATGCTGTCTACGTCCGAAAGAGCGGCTTCTTTTTTCAGCTGCTGCAATTCTTTTTCTGTATCTTTTAACTGTGCCAATACCTGCTGTACTTTTTCCGGCAGATTAGCTGTCTTCGTTTTTAATAAGAGAGCCAGCTGATTCAATTCGGCTGTATCTTCTTCTGCTTTTTTCAATGCTGCAGCTCCGGTAACAGCTTCAATACGCCGTACCCCTGTACCTGTACCGGATTCAGAAAGAATGCGGAATGTACCAATAACCGCCGTAGAAGGTACATGTGAGCCGCCGCACAGTTCACAGCTGAAATCATCAACGGATACGACGCGAACGACATCACCGTATTTTTCACCAAAGAGTGCCATCGCGCCTTTTTCTTTAGCAGCATCCAACGGCATTTCTTCAATTTCTACAGGGATATTCTTCAAAATTTCAGCATTGACCATGGCTTCTACTTCTGCCAATTCTGCTGTCGTTACGGGAGAGAAATGTGTAAAATCAAAACGCAGATGATCGGGGGTAACGAGAGAACCGGCCTGGTTGACATGATTTCCCAAGACCTTGCGAAGCGCTGCCTGCAGGAGATGCGTTGCCGTATGATTGCGGGCCAATGCCAAATTACGTTCTTTATCTACAGCAATATCCAAAACATCGCCTGTATGGATAACACCTTCTGTAATAGTAGCAATCAAGTATACCAAGCCATTTGGAAGGGCTTTCGCATCTGTTACGTTTGCTTTTCCTTCACGGCCTGTCAATGTACCGGTATCACCCAGCTGGCCGCCCCCTTCTGCATGGAATGGGTTGGAATCCAAGATAACGGTAATTTCTTCACCGTCGTGCGCTTCCTGAATTTCTACGCCGCCTTTGCCCAGCATAGCGACAGTCGCTTTGACAGCATTGGCATCATTGACCAGTTTGCTCTGATCCAGTTTGGTCGTATCCGGTGTAGCGACTTTGGCAGATACATCTGCGCGGGCAGCACGAGCTCGTTCCTGCTGTTCTTTCATCGCTGCGTCAAACCCTTTTTGGTCAATGGCAATACCGTTTTCCTGTGCAATTTCTTCTGTCAATTCTACAGGGAAGCCATATGTATCATACAGTTTAAATACATCTTTGCCTGCCAACTCTTTGGACGCGCCGGCATCTGCCATGAGCTGATTGAGCAGTTCCATGCCTTGTACCAATGTGGCACTGAATTGTTTTTCTTCTGTATCAATAACTTTTTTAATCAGTTCTTCATGTTCGCGAAGTTCTGGATATTCTTCACTTAAAATATCCATTACCGTATCTACTAAGCTGCTCAAGAATAATTCTTTGATGCCCAACAAGCGGCCAAAACGAACAGCACGGCGAAGAATACGGCGCAGTACATAGCCGCGGCCTTCATTCGACGGCAAAATACCATCGGAAATCATCACCGTAATCGCACGAATATGGTCTGCAATTACCTTCATGGCAATTTTTTGCTGCGGATCGCTGTAATCGCCATGGCAGATAGAAATGACTTTTTCAATAATCGGGAAAATCAAATCGGTTTCAAAGTTGGATTCCTTCTGCTGAATAACAGAAGCCAAGCGTTCAAGACCGCAGCCCGTATCAATATTTTTCTTTTCAAGGGGTACGTATTTACCGTCTTTCGTGCGGTTATACTGTGTAAATACCAAGTTCCAGATTTCCAAATACCGGTCGCAGTCACAGCCAACGTTGCATGTCGGTTTGCCGCAGCCTCGTTCCGGCCCCAAATCATAGAAAATTTCACTATCCGGACCGCATGGGCCTTCACCGATTTCCCAGAAATTATCTTCAAATTTAAAGATGCGTTCGTCAGCCAGGCCAATCATGTTGTGCCAATAGTCATAGGCTTCTTTATCGTCTGGATAAATCGTAACATATAATTTATCTGTATCTAATTCCAATACTTTCGTCAAAAATTCCCACGCCCAGGAAATCGCTTCTTTTTTGAAATAGTTGCCAAAGGAAAAATTGCCAAGCATTTCAAAAAACGTATGATGACGAGCAGTACGGCCGACATTGTCAATATCGCCGGTTCGAATACATTTTTGGCTTGTCGTAACACGGTACGATGGTGGTACTAATTTGCCCGTAAAATACGGTTTGAGCGGTGCCATACCGGCGCCAATCAACAGCAAGCTCGGATCATTCTTGGGAATCAAAGGAAAACTGTGTAAAATCAAATGTTCCTTATTCTTAAAGAATTGCAAATACGCTTTGCGGATTTCATTACCCGTCATATACTTCATCAACTAACACTCCCTCTGTAGTTCTTCTTTCATATGGGAAAATTATACACTCATTTACCATACTGGGGCAACCTTTTTGTTCATACTTTTCTCACATGTTTCGGCGTATCTTGTACACCATATGAAATGGCTAGTAAAGAACGGTCTGTATACATCCCCCTTCTCACTAGCCACACGCTGCCACGTTGTTATCTGACTCGCTTAGCGCCAATATACCGCGAACCCCAGTAGCCGCTGTTCAAGCTGTCCACTCGGATACCGCCGCTGCTCGTCGCGCTGATAAAGTTATCGTCTCCTACGTAAATGCCCGTATGAGATACGCCCGGTTCATACGTCGTAAAAAAGACTAAATCGCCGGGGATTAATTCACTTCTGGACACTTTGTCTCCCAGCATGTATTGTTCATCTGCCATGCGGGGCAAATTAATGCCATTATGAGAAAATACGTATTTAGTAAATCCAGAACAATCAAAACCATCCGGTGTATTGCCGCCGAATACATACGGTACACCCAAATACTTATAAGCGGATGAAACCAATTGACTGCCTACGCGGTCTGTGCCTGTCAAGTTTTTTAATTTAGTATATTTGACTTGAGACGTTGTAAGCGGATTGGCCAGATTGTTCTTGGCATTTTTACTGCCAATCGATTTATTGATTGCTTTTGTTGTGTTTTTTGTAAGCATTGTCCGTTGTCCGGTCAGTAAATAATATGTCCAGCCGCCAACGTTGCCGCTGACCTGGATTTTTTTATCTGCCTGAAATTTTGCCACAGCTTTTGCCATATCTTTAGAATATACGCCGTCCATTTTGACTTTGTATCCTAATTTACGAAGTTGTTTTTGAATCAGCAGGACATCGCTGCCTTTATTCCCTACGGTATAATAATTGGCTGCACCTGCCGGAATAGCTGCTATTGTCAATAACACAGCTATACACATGACTTTACTTAGTTTATTCCACATAAAAGCTCCTCTCCGTCTTTGTACCAGTTAAAAACTGCCTATTTTTGTTTTGTTCCTAATTCAGCTTTTAGCCAATACAAAGGCCTATTTTTTACTTCTTCAAAAATACGTCCTATATACTCACCCATAATGCCAATAAAGATGAGCTGCAGTCCACCGAGAAGGCATACAATCACCATGGTTGTCGTCCATCCCGGAGCGGCTTCTCCCATGAACTTACAGTACAGTGCATGGATAATCATGAGAAGGCTAAACAATCCGCTTATGATTCCCGTATAAAAAGATATGCGAAGGGGAAGCTGCGAATACGCCATAATCCCATCTAAGGCAAAGCGAATCATTTTTTTCATAGAAAACTTGGACTTGCCGGCAAACCGTTTCGGCGCCACAAAGGAAATGGTCGCCTGTTTGTAGCCAATATCTCCCATCATGCCGCGAATAAACCGGTCGTGTTCGCGAAACAGTTTAAATGTTTCCAACACTTTTTTGTCGATCAGGCGAAAATCAGAACCGCCCGGTACGATGTGAACAGGCGACACGGCATTTAAAATAATATAATACCATTTGGATGTCTGCCGTTTGATAAATCCAGCATCATCTGTCGCTTTGCGCACGGTCTGCACCACATCGGCTCCTTCCTGCCATTTTTGGACCAAATCAGGAATCATAGCCGGCGGATGCTGCAAATCGCCGTCCATTGTAATGACAGCGTCACCGCAGGCATGGTCCATACCGCAGGTAATAGCCAGCTGATGTCCAAAATTACGAGCCAAAATCAACGCCCGAATATGCGAATCCTGCTGTGTCAGCCGACTCAGCAGGAGCGGTGTCTGGTCTTTGGAACCATCATCTACAAAAATAACTTCATATTCCATGTCCAAGTGTTTCATTACCTTGGTCGTTTCTTCATAAAACTTTTCAATATTCGGTTGTTCATTATATACAGGAACAACAATAGACAGCATCTTTTTTTCTTTCAAATTTCGTATATCCATTACAATTATACCATCCTAACGTTTTTACTGTCAAAATTACGAATATTGACTATCCTTTTTTGTTGTTTTTTCTTCTGTCGTATAGGATACGCTTTCTAAAAACTTTTCAATTTCTTCTTGTGATGTATAGCCAATAATACGCCGCAGCGGTTTGCCATCCTTAAAAAACAACAACGTCGGTACAGCCATAATATCATATTTCTCAGCAATATCCTGCCGCATGTCAACGTTGACGCATACTGCGTGTACAGTCGACGCCATTTTTTCAGCAACATTTTCAATTTCCGACCGTATCATTTTGCACGGACCGCACCATGATGCCCAAAAATATACCATGACGATACCTGTCTTATGCAGAACCTGCAGCGAAAAATCAGCATCACTTTCTATGGAAACAACTGCCATATTTATGTCCTACCTCCTATGGTCGGCTAAATATACCGAATCTATTATAGCAAAAGTAAGAGTTTTTTTCTAGTAGTTGCGGCGAATCTTCCCTTTTTGCCCTTTTTAATTTCAAAAAAATCACCCGGCATACGATTCGGCATACCGAGTGAATAGTACTGCAGCTTGTTTATTCTTCCAATGCATTCCACATGTGGGAAAGCAGCGCATCCCGGCCGTCTTTTTTCAGCGAGGAATATGCTACGGCTCCATACACGGAAGGAAAAATTTTATTCAGCTGTGCTATATTTTTTCTTTTTTCATTGGCAGACAGCTTATCCGCTTTCGTACCAACAATTTGAATGTGGACGCCTTGGCGGGCAAGCCATTCATAGGCTTGGCAGTCAATAGCAAGTCCTGGATGACGCAAATCAATCAAAAGGCAAAGCAATATCAAATGCGGGGACTGTGTAACGTATTCGCCAATAAAGTCACTCCACATCTGTCTTTTTTTGCCGCCTGTCCTGGCAAAGCCATAGCCCGGCAAATCGACAAGAAAGAAGGGCTTGCGCTCTTCTCCGTCTTCCATGCGGCTGCGCAGTACAGACTGAAAATAGTTGATCGTCTGCGTCTTTCCGGGTTCTCCGCTGACGCGGGCCAAATTCCGCTGATTGCAAAGGGAATTAATCAAACTGGATTTTCCTACATTGGACCGGCCCAAAAATGCAATTTCCGGCAGCCCGTTGTCCGGATATTGGTCCGGGCGTACAGCAGACGCCACGTATTTCGGATTAATAATCTGCAAATTTTGCGGCATTATGCTTTCACCAGTGCCTGAGCCAGCACTTCATCCATATGATGTACAAAGACAAATTCGACATCGTCTTTAACGGACTGCGGCACATCAGGCATATCCCGTTTATTTTCTTCCGGCAGCAGGATTTTTTTGATGCCGACACGATGAGCGGCAATTACTTTTTCCTTGACGCCGCCGATGGGAAGAACTGTACCGCGCAATGTAATTTCACCGGTCATTGCCACATCATGATGAACCGGTTTGCCCGTCAGCGCAGACGCCAAGGCCGTCGCCATCGTAATTCCTGCAGACGGACCATCTTTAGGAATAGCGCCTTCCGGCAAATGAATGTGGAAATCATAATGGGTATAGAAATCATCCGGCAGGCCTAACGATTGAGCTCGGCTGCGAATATAGGTCACACCGGCTTCTGCCGATTCTTTCATGACATCACCGAGCTGTCCGGTCAATAACAAGTTGCCCTTCCCTTTGACAGCTACCGCTTCTGTTTCCAGTACTTCACCGCCGACCTGCGTCCACGCCAAACCAGTAACGAGTCCGACTTCATCTTTTTTGTTGAGTTTTGTCGGTAGGAATTTGACTGGTCCCAGCAGTGTTTCCAAATTTTTGACAGTAACGGTCATCGGCTTTTCTTCATCCAACAAAATAGACTTGCCGATTTTACGGCATACCGTACCAATCGTTTTTTCCAGCGTACGTACGCCGGATTCCCGCGTATACCCCTGCACGATGGCTTTCAACACCGCGTCAGAAAAACGGGCCTGACTTGCTTTCAAGCCATTTTCTTTGAGCTGTTTGGGAACCAAATACTGTTTGGCAATTTGTACTTTTTCTTCTTCTGTGTAGCTGGTAAAATCGATGATTTCCATGCGGTCCAGCAAGGGGCGCGGAATATCACTGATCACATTGGCTGTCGTAATCCAAAATACTTTGGATAAATCAAAGGGGATTTCCAAGAAATGGTCACTAAATGTATTATTTTGTTCCGGATCTAATACTTCCAGCAGTGCCGCTGACGGATCACCGCGCATATCAGATGTCATCTTATCGACTTCATCGAGAAGAAATACTGGGTTCTTGACGCCTGCCTGCTTCATGCCGGAAATAATGCGGCCTGGCAGCGCCCCGATATACGTACGGCGATGGCCCCGAATTTCAGCTTCATCGCGTACGCCGCCCAAAGAAATGCGGACATACTTACGGTTCATCGCTCTGGCGATAGAGCGGGCAATACTCGTCTTGCCGGTTCCCGGAGGCCCGACAAAGCAAAGGATAGGGCCTTTTAAACTGTGCGTCAGCTGTTTTACTGCCAAATATTCGATAATTCGTTCTTTGACTTTTTTCAAGCCGTAATGATCTTCATCCAGAACGCGCTGGGCTTCATTCAAATCGAGACGGTCTCTAGTTTCTTTTTTCCACGGCAGCGCCAACGCCCAATCCAAATAGGTGCGTATAATAGCGGATTCTGCCATCATCGGCGGCATGGAATCGAGGCGGTCTACTTCTTTGAGCAGGGCTTCTTCTATTTTTTTAGCCAGCTTCATCTTGCGGATTTTATCCCGCAGTTCCTGCATTTCTGTATCTTTATCGACTTTATCGCCTAATTCTTCATGAATCGCTTTAATCTTTTCACGCAGATAATATTCTTTTTGCTGCTGGTCCAATTTTCCCCGGACTTCGGTATTCAGTTTGGATTCGAGTTCTGTAATTTCCAATTCTGTGTCCAGCAGGGACGCCATTCGTTCCAACCGGGCTTTGATGTCTATCGTTTCCAAAATCTGCTGCCGTGCAACGATGCGAATTGGCAGCTGCAGTGCAGCAAAATCAGCCAGCACGCCCGGTTCTTCAATCGCGCGGGCTCTATCCATAATTTCATCACTGTTGCGAAGATTATCCAGCCAGCTGCTGAACCGTTTGAATATAACGCGGCGCAGTGCTTCTTCCTGCACAGCATCGGTGCTTACTTCACTGACTTTAACACACGCCACTTCCAAATAATCTTTTTTTTCAGAAAATCCCTGCAGCTGCACACGGGATATCCCATCTACGAGAATACGGACTAATCCGCCGGGTAAACGGAGCAGCTGCTGTATCTTGACGAGTGTACCAATCTGATATACATCATCAAAGCCCGGATTATCCACTTCTTCATCAACTTGAGTCGAAACGACCAGCATGCGGTCATGTTCCATGGCATAATCGACAGCTGCTAATGATTTATCCCGACCGATGTCAATATGACTTACCAGTTTCGGGTATACGACAATCCCCCGCAATGGAATAAAGGGAACTGCCAAAATTGCGTTTTCATCCATAGTATTCACCTTCTTTAATCTAAAAATAAAACTCATTTCTGGCTATGAGAAATGAGTTTTATCGTCGTTCTATATCATTCTTCTTATTTCAATACCAGTTCAGGTTCTGTTCCTTTAGTCACACAGTCTTCAGTGACAATGCACTGTTTTACGTCTGTACGGCTAGGAACATCAAACATGACATCCAGCATAATGCGTTCAATGATAGAGCGAAGACCGCGGGCACCGGTATTGCGGCGCAGTGCTTCTTTAGCAATCGCCTGCAGTGCTTCCGGCGTAAACTTCAGTTCTACGTCATCCATATCCAGCATTTTTTGGTACTGTTTGACAAGCGCATTTTTCGGTTCTGTCAGAATGTGTATCATGGCGTCTTCATCCAACGGATTCAACGTAACCAGTACAGGAAGACGGCCAATCAATTCTGGAATCAAGCCAAACTTCTGCAAGTCTGTCGGAATAATTTCCTTGAGCAGCGTTTCCATCGACTGTTCGGTTTTGGAATGAATATCTGCGCCAAACCCCATATTCTTATCGGTTGTACGATTTAAAATGGTTTTGTCGATGCCGTCAAACGCACCGCCGCAAATAAATAAGATATTCGTCGTATCAATCTGCAGCATTTCCTGATGAGGATGCTTGCGTCCGCCCTGGGGCGGTACACCGGCAACCGTTCCTTCCAAAATCTTCAGCAAAGCCTGCTGGACGCCTTCACCGGATACATCCCGCGTAATAGACGGGTTTTCCGACTTACGGGCAATCTTATCGATTTCATCAATATAGATAATACCGCGTTCTGCTTTGGCAATGTCATAATCCGCTGCCTGAATCAGCTTGAGCAGACAGTTTTCAACATCTTCACCGACATAGCCGGCTTCGGTAAGACTCGTTGCATCAGCAATAGCAAACGGAACATCGAGCAGACGGGCCAAGGTCTGAGCCAGCAATGTTTTGCCGCTGCCTGTAGGGCCTACCATGATGATATTTGATTTCTGTAATTCTACATCTTCTACGACACTGTTGGTCTGCAGCCGTTTGTAATGATTGTACACTGCAACAGACAACGTCTTTTTGGCTGCTTCCTGACCAATGACGTATTCATCCAGCGTTTCTTTTATCTGGCGCGGCGTAGGCAGATCTTTCAGTTGGAAGTCAGAAGAAGCTTCCTGCTTTTCTTCTTCCATGATATGCTGCGCTACCGCTACGCATTCGTCGCAAATGTATACGCCCGGGCCGGCAATCAGTTTCTGTACTTCGCTTTGCGGGCGGCCGCAGAAACTGCATCTCGGTTCATCATTTCTATCTTTCACTACGTCTTCCTCCTGTCCTTCCTATCATTTTGCTTCGCCGTGAGGACGGACGAGAATTTCATCAATAAGACCGTAGGCTTTTGCTTCTTCTGCCGTCATGAAATTGTCCCGTTCCGTATCCTTTTGGATGACTTCCAAGGGCTGTCCCGTATGTGCGGACAAGATGCCGTTTAA
Source organism: uncultured Megasphaera sp. (assembly GCA_934193515.1). Classification (GTDB taxonomy): domain Bacteria; phylum Bacillota; class Negativicutes; order Veillonellales; family Megasphaeraceae; genus Megasphaera. The sequence continues at coordinate 74,405 of CAKPVJ010000001.1, forward strand.
TTCTTTACGCATACGTAAAATTTCACGGGCATGGATTTCAATTTCCGTAGCCTGGCCTTGTACGCCGCCTAAGGGCTGATGAATCATGACTTGTGAATGAGGAAGAGCAAACCGCTTGCCTTTGGCACCGGCTGTCAGCAGGACCGAAGCCATGCTGGCAGCAGAGCCAATACAAATTGTCGATACGTCCGGTTTGATGTACTGCATCGTATCGTAAATAGCCATGCCGGCAGTAACGACGCCGCCGGGGCTGTTAATATATAGATGAATATCCTTGTCAGGATCATCTGCTTCTAAAAATAAGAGTTGTGCTGTAACGATATTCGCTACGGTATCATCAATCGCGCCGCCCAAAAAGACGATGCGGTCTTTGAGCAAACGGGAATAAATATCATAGCTTCGTTCACCCTGCGCCGTCTGTTCGACGACAATGGGGACATACATACTCATAGAAAACACCTCCGGAGATTACGCTTCCGGTTTTTCTTCAGCCTTTACCTGTTCTACTTTAGGTTCGTCAGCTTTTTCATTTGTGTCAACAGCATTTTTCAAGATGAAGCTTGCTGCTTTTTTGCGGCCAACAGACTGAACAAGCATCGGAACGCGATGTTCTTTCATAATAATTTTGTATACTTCTTTAGGATCTGCACCGAAGTTCTGTGCCATCGTAATGATTTCTGCCTGCAGGTCGATGTCTTTTACTTCGATGTTTTCAGCTTTAGCAATGGCTTCCAATACGAGATCCATCTTGACGTTTTCTTTTGCCGGTTCAGCATACTGTTCTTTCAATTTGTCCATATCCTGACCCATGTATTTGAGATAATCGTCGAGATTCATGCGCTGTGTTTCCAATTTCATGGAAAGTTCTTCGATCATCTGGTCGATTTTGTCATCAATCATGACCTGCGGAATATCTACTTCTGCATTATTGACAGCTGTTTTAAGGATTTCAGCATTGTATTTTTCTAAAGCCTGGAACGATGCTTTGGATTCCAACCGTTTGCGGATATCTGCTTTCAGTTCGTCAACGCTGTCAAATTTGCCTGCTTCTTTAGCAAATTCATCGTTGATAGCCGGTAATTCGCTGCGTTTTACGTCGTTGACTTTAACGGCAAATACAGCTTCTTTGCCAGCGAGGGATTTTTCAAAGTAATCTTCCGGGAAAGTAACTTTGACGTCTTTTTCATCGCCTGCTTTGCAGCCAATCAGCTGATCTTCAAAGCCAGGAATGAAACTGCCGGAACCAATCTGGAGCGGATAAGATTTGCCTTCGCCGCCTTCAAAAGCTACGCCGTCAACGGTGCCTTTGAAATCGATAACTGCGAAGTCATCTTTTGCAATTTCAGTGCCTTCCGGTGCAACGACCATTTTAGCGTGCTGTTTCTGCAGGTTGGCTAATTCTTTGGATACATCTTCATCGCTGACAGCTACTTCGTCTTTAGCTGCTTTGATGCCTTTGTATTCACCGAGTTTTACTTCCGGTTTTTTCGTAATCGTTGCTTCGAATACAACATCTTTGCCTTTTTCGTCGCTGATTACTTTGATTTCCGGGTCAGTAACCGGAACAATTTTCTTTTCCTGCAGTGCATCACTGTATGCTTTATTGGCAATCGCTTCAAAAACTTCCTGTTTGACAGCGTCTTTGCCCAAGAAGCTTTCCAACACCATGCGCGGTGCTTTGCCTTTACGGAAGCCCGGGATGTTTACTCTGCCTGCTAAGTTTTTGCAAGCTGCTGCTGCTGCTTTCGAAGCGTCTTTTGCAGGCACTTCAATGTGCAGGGTTACTTTGTGTTGGTCTACTTCATTAACTGTTACGTTCATTCTAAGTATGTCCTCCTTATGGGCCGTAGCCCTAAATTATCTCTAAAATACCATATTACGCTCTACATCATACCACAAGTTTACATATTTTACAATAAATATTTAAGATTACAGCACGGCAAAAAAACGACTCCCGAAGAAGCCGTTTTTTTATATGCTATCCATTCACTGCTTACCGCAGTTCGCAGTCCAGTTTTTCTTTCAAATCCTTGACAATCGCATCGACAGGAGCCTGAATGTCTGCATCGGTAAGCGTTCCTTCTTCCGAACGGAATACCAAGGAGTACGCCAGGCTCTTGAAGCCCTGCGGAACCTGTTTGCCCGTATACATATCAAAGAGGTGTACGGCTTCCAGATACTGCCCGCCGTCTGCTTTGATGACATCAATAATGGATTCGTTGGTTGTCGCAAGCGGTGCCAAAAATGCAAGGTCACGGCTGGAAGCCGGGAATTTGGCTACTTTATGGTAATCCGGAATCAAATTGATAAGCGGCAGGATTTCATTCATGTACATTTCAAATACATATACCGGACCTGCCACATCATAGTTGTCAATAGCTTTCGGATGGAGTTCGCCAAAACGGCAGAGGACTTTTCCATCTTTGACATACTGGGCAGCTTTGCCCGGATGAAGCGGTGCATAATCCGAAACTTCCAAATCAGCATGAATGCCCAAGCCTTCCAATACAGCTTCTACGATGCCCTTGACATCATAGAAATCATAGTTGGCAGCCTGTGCCGGCCATTGTGCCGTTGTCCGCTGACCATAGAGCAGCCCGGCTACATGATATTCCTGATTAGGAAGTTCCGTAACCGGCAGTTCTTTAGGCGCATAGACCGGTGCAATTTCGTAAATACCGACGGACGGGTTTTTAACAGCCTGATTGCGGACCAATACATCCATCAGCGACGGAATCAATGTGGTGCGCATCAGCGGAAATTCTTCTGTAATCGGGTTGAGAATCGGCACAGCATGATATACGGGGTCACCGTCTTTAAAGAGCAGTTTTTTCAGTGAATCAGGATGAACGAAGCTGAACGTTACGGTTTCATTCAAGCCGCTGCCGCTGAGAATAGCTGAAATTTTTTCACCGACTTGATGATGGAATCCTTCTTCCCCTTTGGAGATATTGGACCATGGACGCGTAGACGGAATATTTTCATAGCCATAAATACGTGCTACTTCTTCTGCAATATCCGGCATTTCCGTGCAGTCGCCGCGATAGGACGGAACGACAGCCGTAACGGTTTCACCGTCTTTTTCAATACCGAACTGCAGCGTTTCAAGCATATGAATCATCTGTTCTTCCGGAATATCCGTACCCAAGAAGTTGTTGACTTGTTTTGCCGTAAAGGAAATCTTTGTCGTTTCCTGCGGATGCGGGTACACATCGACAATCCCTTTGGCAACATCGCAGGCATTCATTTGCTGCAGGAGCTGGGCGCAGCGGTCCAACGAATGCAGGCAGCTGTGCGCATCCAAGCCGCGTTCAAACCGGCCGGACGCTTCAGAGCGAAGGCCTAACGAACGGCCTGTATGACGAATGCTGGAGCCTTTAAAGGAAGCGCATTCCAAAATAACCGTTTGGGTATCTGCCGTGACTTCTGAGTCATAGCCGCCCATAATGCCGGCAATGCAGCATGGTTTTTGGGAATCGGCAATAACGAGCATATTGTCGTTGAGTTTGCGGTCTACGCCGTCCAATGTCTTAATCGCTTCATCGGCATGCGCGCGGCGGGCAACGAGATGATGGTCTGCTACTTTGTCATAATCATACGCATGAAGAGGAATGCCCAGTTCAATCATGACATAGTTGGTAACGTCAACGACGTTGTTAATCGGGCGAACGCCGGATTTGCGCAGACGCTGCTGCATCCAGAGCGGCGATTTGCCGATTTTGACGTTGAGCAGCAAGCGAGCGGCGTACCGGCTGCATAAGTCTTCATCTTCAATAGCGACAGTTACTTTACCATCAATGGATTCATCACATTCTGTGACCTTGATATCCGGATAGGAAGCCTGTTTGTTGCTCAAAACAGCAAATTCACGGCTCAGGCCTACCATGGAGAAGCAGTCTGCCCGGTTTGGCGTCAATTCATATTCATAAACGACATCTCTGGCATCCAAATACTCTGCTGCATCGACGCCAATCGGCGTATCTTCTGGAAGAATCCAGATACCGTTGCGTTCTTCCGGCAAAAGCACACTGTCATCAAACCCAAGTTCATGAGCAGAGCAGAGCATGCCGTTGGACGGAACGCCGCGGAGCTTGGAGCGTTTAATTTTGACGCCGCCCGGCAGATGAGCACCGTGCACTGCGACCGGCACAATTTGACCTTCACGGACGTTTTTAGCGCCTGTAACGATTTGCAGCTGTTCACTGCCGACATCAATCTGGCAGACAACTAATTTATCCGCATCGGGATGTTTATCAATTTTTAAGATTTTACCGGTTACTACTTTTTTGATTTCGTTGCCCCAATATTCTACGTGTTCTACAGGAATACCGGCAACTGTCAGTGTATCAGCAAATTTCTGCAGATCTTGTGTCATATCGACATCTACATAATCCTGCATCCATTTTAAAGAACTTTTCATCGTTTATACCTCCTAGAACTGGTTCAAGAACCGCATATCATTTTCATAGAACAACCGCAAGTCATCAATGCCGTATTTGAGCATGGCAATACGTTCTACGCCCATGCCAAAGGCAAAGGCACTGACTTCGTTGGGGTCATAGCCGTTCATGCGCAATACGTTGGGATTGGTCATGCCACAGCCCAGGATTTCCAGCCAGCCGGTGTGAGAGCAGACACGGCATCCTTTGCCGCCGCACATGACACAGGAAATATCGACTTCAGCACTCGGTTCCGTAAACGGGAAATAGCTGGCGCGGAACCGGACTTTTGTCTGCGGTCCGAAAATATCGCGGAGGAAGTCTTCCAGCATGCCTTTCAAGTCAGAAAAACGAATGTTTTTATCGACAATCATGCCTTCCATCTGATGGAATACCGGTGAATGCGTGGCGTCATAGTCGCAGCGGTATACTTTGCCCGGCGCAATGATTTTAAACGGTTCATTCGGTTTGTGAGCCTGCAGCGTACGTGCTTCCATACCGGAGGTATGCGTGCGCAGCAAAATATTATCGGTGACATACATGGAGTCCTGCATATCGCGGGCAGGATGATCTTCCGGCAGATTCAAGCATTGGAAGTTATAATAGTCGGATTCAATGTCCGGCCCTTCTACAATGGAAAATCCCATGCGCAGGAACGATTCTTCCATCAGGCGGCGCGTCAAATGCAGGGGATGTTCATGCCCCAATACAGGTTTTCTGCCCGGAAGCGTAATGTCTATTTTTTCGGACTGGATTTTTTGTTCCAATTCCCGTTCTTTCAATTCTTCCATTTTGGCTTTTAATTCTTCTTCAATGACGCCGCGCGCCGAATTGACCAGCTGTCCTACTTTCGGCCGTTCTTCTTTAGAAAGCGTCTTCAATTCTTTCATAATCGACGTTAATTCGCCTTTTTTGCCTAAGTATTTGACACGAATATCTTGTACATCCTGTAAGGCCTGGCTGGCAGCGAGTTGTTCACTGACGGCCGTTTTGATAGCCTCAATCTTATCATTGATCATCTTATAGAATCCTCCTCTTCATACTAAAAAAGACTTCCGCCCCTGCAAGGGGCGAAAGTCTGGTTTCGCGGTACCACCCTAATTGTGTCTCATTCATTCTGTAACGGGAACTCCCGTCCAGCCTACTCCGTTCAGCCGAAAAGCTCCAAAGTGAACCGTATACCTTATCTGATGCGCAGCTCTCAATCCACGGCTGCGGTTCCCTGTCTTCAGATGTCCAGCATATACTCTCTTTTTCATCGCCAAATATAGAGTCACAATGCGTGACTGTTTATATTGTATCAGTATAATGTCTTATTTGCAATAACTAAACGCTGAATTTGGTTTGTGCCTTCATAAATCTGCATGATTTTAGCATCGCGCATATATTTTTCAACAGGATATTCTTTAATGTATCCATAGCCGCCCATGACCTGTACTGCATTGGTCGTTACCTGCATGGCTACGTCAGACGCATTGCATTTGGCAATTGCTGCTTCGCGGCTGAATTCCATGCCCTGATCTTTCATCCAGCAGGCACGATGTACCAACAGACGAGCACCTTCTACCTGCATGGCCATATCGGCAATCATGCTCTGTACCATCTGGAAGGAGGCAATCGGTTTATCAAACTGTACGCGGACTTTTGCGTATTCGCAGCAAGCGCGGAACGCTGCTTCAGCAATCCCTACCGATACGGCACCGACAAACGGACGAGCCGCATCCAACGTATTCATAGCAATGCGGAAGCCCTGGCCTTCGCGGCCCAAGCGGTTTTCTACCGGTACATAGCAGTCCTGGAAAATAAGTTCCGTCGTATTGGAAGCACGAATGCCCATTTTATTTTCAGCTTTGCCTACAGTAAAGCCCGGTGTACCCTTGCGGATGATAAATGCTGTCAAGCCGCGAATACCGCCTGTTTTGCGGGTATTGGCAAATACAACAAAGACTTCTGCCAACGCGCCGTTAGTAATGAAGCATTTTGTACCGTTTAATATATAGCCCTTGCCGTCTTCGGTTTTGACAGCACGCGTAGAAACAGAGCCGGCATCTGAGCCTGTGCCCGGTTCTGTCAAGGCAAAGGCTGCCAGATTATCCTGGTTGATAATATCAAAGTACCGTTTTTTCTGGTCGTCGTTGCCGGCAATAATGACCGGATACGAAGCCAAGGCATTGGCAGCGACTGTCGTAGCTACACCGGCACAGCCCTTCCCTAATTCTTCATAAATGGCTGCAATCGTAATGGCATCTAAGCCGGCGCCGCCGAATTCTTCCGGAATCGCTACGCCCAACAGACCCTGAGCTGCTAATTTTTCCAACAATCCTTCATGAAGCTTTCCCGTTTCATCCATTTCTCCTGCATACGGGACAATTTCCTTTTCTACCAAATCGCGAACAACTTTAATAATTTCTTTCTGTTCGTCATTATAGGCAAAATCCATATCTGCTAACCAACCTTCCGTTTTTTAACCATAATTCCAACTAATCAAGTCGTCTTAAGACATAAAAAGAAGAACGCCCTTTGACAACGACATTCCCTTCTTCATCAAAACATTCACATTCTACGACAATCGTCTTGCCGCCGTGATGGACTACCTGGCCGATGCCAATCACATGATGCCCAACTTCTACGCGGCGGATATAATTCATATTAATTTCCAACGTCGTCACTTGAAAGCCCAGCGTTCGGCTGGCAATCCCCATCAGCGTATCGCAAAACGCAGCCAATACGCCGCCGGAAGCGATGCCCCGATAATTGCACAAATTAGGCTTAATATCAAAAGACAGCCGAATCCAGCCTTCATCCGCATCTTCTATCTTACAGGGAAGATTTTTAAAATACGGTGTCTTGCTCATAATCCCCTGCTGAATATGCAGGAGCCGCTGCTTCATTATTTCATTCATGAGTCAGGAAACTCCCTTCTTCCCGGCCATTCTTGCCACCTATAGTATATGGCCCGGTCACAAAAAAAGTACCTTTCCCATGTGCCAAATAGCGATTGTTATTATCATAAAAGTCACACAGCGCTACTATGGTCGTATGGCCATTATGAATCACTTTGGCTTCAGCCCGAATCGTCGTATTCGAAAAAGCCGGACGAAGAAAATTCATAGCTAAATCCAAAGTCAGCACCGCCTTGCCGCAGACGGCACATGCCGCTTCCATGGCAGAATCTGACATGGAATACAGGACGCCGCCATACATCGTGCCGTTCGGATTGTCCCATGAGGTTCCTTTATTTTCAAAAACGAGGATTGTACTTTCTTCATCAGCTTTACATACATGAAAATCCATAAAACTATCAAAGGGATTTTTCTGTATTTCTCTGTCTACAGACTGTACATCCACTTTCATCGACAGTGCTCACTCCTCCAAGCGTCTGAATATAAATACTTTTATATTTTACTATATCGTTTTGAAAACGTCAAATAAAATCGCCAAATACCGCATAAAAAAGACCGCTGCATCGCTGCAGCAGTCTCTTTGATATGCCTGACCTGGTTTTTACCCCCACACTCGCCTGCTGGGACGTTCGCTCATAGATGGTCCGCATCCCCCACTATTAGCCCTCTCGCTTTTTGCGGCAGGTCTTACTTCTAGGGCGCACTATGATCAGAGCCGCTTTGGGCTCCTTACGTGGATCGCTTGGCCTGCGCCTGGCATCGACTTGCAACCACAGCACATATCTTATTTATTATACGAAACTATGGCGTGTATTGTCAATTTGTTATGGTTTAACGGTATCGTCCCGGCCTAATATATAATGTTTGTTAATGTACTGCGTATGCAGCAGTTTTTCAGCCATGCCGCTCAAGGGCTGTCCCAAAAACTGAGAATACAACGCTTGTAATCCTTCATTTTCCCAGCTGGAATGTATGTCTCGCGCCGCATCCATGGCATACAGCGTTTCCATCCGAGCCCGTTTGGCAGGAATTTCCTGCAGCAGCGGCGTATGCGGCTGCCCGCCGCCGCCAATACAGCCGCCCGGACACGCCATAACTTCGATAAAGGCATATTTTTTCCAGGAATGTTTTTCCTTCATCTGGTTGATAAATTTCCGCGCATTGGCCAAGCCGCTGATAGCAGCGACATGAATAATATCATCATTGATAGAAACAGAGGCTTCTTTCACGCCTTTCAGACCGCGAACGGGCACAAAATTCAAGAACTCATCATCAGCAGCCTTTCCTGTTTCCATGTAATATAACGTGCGCAGCGAAGCTTCCATTACGCCGCCGCTGATATCAAAAATCGCACCGGCACCGGAAGATTCACCAAAAATAGAATCATAGGACGCATCCTGCAGGGCATGAAAATCTAGTTTCTTTTCGCGAATCCAATTGGCCAATTCGCGCGTAGTAATGCAATAATCCGTATCCCGCATTTCCGGTGCATCCCAATATTTCCCTGCCGCATTGTATCCAGGACGGTAAACTTCTGCTTTTTGGGACGTACAGGGCACGACACTGACTGTCACAATTTTTTTCGCATCAATATTTATTTTCTTGGCAAAATAGGTTTTAATGACCGCATTTAACATACTGCCCGGACTTTTGGCTGTAACCAAATGCGAAATTAATTCCGGGAAGAAAATTTCCGTAAATTCGACCCAAGACGGACAGGAACTTGTAAACTGGGGCAGCAGTTCCTTATGGTCTTTCATGCACTGCTGCAGTTCTGCCGCTGTTTCCATAACCATCAAATCCGCACCAAATCCGGCATCAAATACGTAGTCACCGCCCAATGTCCGCAGAGCCGCTATCAGTTTTCCCTGCACGTCTGTGCCATACGGCATGCCGAATTCGTCACCCAACGCCGTTTGTACAGCCGGAGACGTTTGGAAAACAACAATTTTATCGGGATCGTGAAGTGCTTTTTCGACTTCATTGCGCTGAGAAATGCCGACAATCGCGCCAAACTTGCATACCAGTGAACATTGGCCGCAATGTACGCAAATCGGTACATCCCCCGTACTTTTTAGCGAATAATAGCCCGTCATGGACATCACATCGGCACAGCGGCGGCGGCATAACGTACAATTTTTGCATTTTTCCGCATCAAAATGAATCGATATATTTTCTTGGTTGTCAACAGCAACCCGTTCTACCGTTTTAAACCGGCTTGTAAAATCAATATCCCGCTTCAATTCTTCATCCTGATATACGGCGTCGCTGCAGCAAATCGCTACAATATCTACGACATTTTCAGCCGTGCAGCCGCGGGATAAATCCATAATCGGCTTGGCCGTTCCTTCCAGCAGCGGCCCCAGCGCGACGGCACCGTATACATGCTGCATAATTTTATAGCAGATGTTGCCGGATTCCAAATTTGGAAAAACCAACACATTGGCTTGTCCGGCTACGGAAGAGCTCGGCGCCTTATACCGTCCTACGCGCGGAATCAGCGCTGCATCAGCCTGCAGTTCGCCGTCAAATTCAAAATCCACGTTGCGGTCCCGCAGCAATTTGGCTGCTTCCCGCACCCGGTCTACTTCTTCACCGGCACCGCTGCCTAACGTGGAATACGAAAGAAGGGCCGCTTTGGGGTCCAAAATCTGCACGGTACGGCGGGCCCGCTGCACACAGTTTACTGCAATATCGGCCAGTTGGTGCGCATCTGGTTCAATAACAACGCTGGCATCCCCCAAAACTAGAATGCCGTCATCACCAAATTGAGGCTTATCCGTAATCATAATAAAAGAACTGCTGACAGTAGAAACGCCAGGATGCATACCGACAATCTGCAGCGCTGCCCGAATCAAATCGGCGGACGGTACCGTCGCCCCGGCCACCATGCCGTCTACAATATCAAAAGCCACCAGACAGGCACCAAAAGAAATCTTATCATGACGAATGATTTCTTTGGCATGCGATACGGTCATATGCACTTTTTGCCGTCTTTTCGCATAATACTGGGCAAATTCATCCAACATCGGATAGGTTTCCGGATCAATGATTTCTACACCGTCCAAATCAATTTGATACTTAGCCGCTACTTCCATCAATTTTTGCGGTCTTCCTACCAGTACAGTCTTACAAAATCCTTCTGTTTCAATCTGTTCCACGGCCTGCAGAATCCGCCGACTGTCTGATTCCGGCAAAACAATTTTTTTCATGTTTTTGGCAACACGCCGTTTTAGATTGTTCATAAATCGTGACATACATTTCCCTTCCTTCTCTTTTTATAAAACAATGCGCACTATGCCAACCGAACAGCCATCCATCGTCCGAATAGATAAAAACGCCGGGATATGCTCATATCACCGGCATTTTTATCTGTTTGGTCCTTATGGTTTGGTCCTGAATATAGAATATCGTATGTACCGCTATTTCACAATCAAAACCGTGCCAACAGGTCTATTTCCATTCCCAACAGCAAAAACGCATCCTAAAAGCCGGTCCTATGTCAAATTTTTGTACAAATTACATTGTGATTTTTATTGCTTTCGTACTGCAAACAGGCAATTTTCATTTTATATAAAGTATCGCTGCCAAAGCCTTGATACGGCATTTCACCAGTATCCAGCAGCTGCTTGTGTCTGCAGGATACATGGCTCAAACAGGCTGTATAGCCTGATGAATCTAGTCTCTGATACGCAGCATACGAACTAACGGCATTTGTTTTAAACGGGGTAGTACAATGTATCCGATAGGGGCTTTTCTTAGTATTTCCCTGATATTTTCTTTAGAAAAGCTTGTTCTATGTATATACTAGTACCAATTTCTCAATTTTCCAATATCTCTCCTGCTGTTTTGTAACTTTTTTCACATACTATGCAAAAAAAAGAACTGCTTTCACAGTTCTATGTATTCTCGTAATTTATTCATATATACGCGGCCTACCGGCAGTTCTACATCATCGTCTCCCCGTAGTTTCAATACGATGCCTCGCTTAAACCACGTCTTAATCTCTTTGATTTCATCTACATTGACAATATAGCCGCGGTGGCACCGAAAAAACAGCTGGGACGGCAAATGCGCTTCCAAGTCCCGCAGGGTCATGCGCGTAGCGTGGCATTCGCCGTTCTTCATATGAATCAGGACCTGGCGATTTTGTCCGCATACATAGCGAATATCTTTCCAATCAATGACTGCCATCGCATCGCCTTTGTCCACTGCCAGTTTTGCAGGTATTTCATGGCTTTCGTCCTGCGGGGCTGCATGGCTTGCCGCAGAAACGACATGGCTCAATCGTTCCAATACTTGTTTTAATTTACGCGTACTGATAGGTTTTAATACATAATCGACTGCATTGACCTGAAACGCCTGCAGGGCAAATTGTTGATATGCCGTGAGAAATACGATGGCCGGCGCCTCTTTCACTTTTGCCAGCGTGTTGGCTACATCCATACCGTTAATTCCCGGTAATTCGATATCCAAAAACACAATATCCGGCTTATACGAAATAATTGAGGCTAATGCCGATTCTCCATCTTCGCAGATATCCAGCACGTGCAGTTCCGAATCGAGCTGCTCTATCATCATCTTCAGTTCTTGGGCTACGGCCCTTTCATCTTCTACAATCAATAAACTTGCCTTCATCTCTTTCATCCTTTCTTTCACGGAGTATCCTCTTATCGTATTGTACTATATTTTTATGTAAAGTTGTATGTCTGTTCACTGACTGCGCCGCTTCATGTGTATACGAAAAAACTGCCTGCCTACGATAGGCAAAGCAGTTTTTTCGGTAAGGTTCTTACGTATGTAAGCTTGATAAAGGAGAGTGTATATATCTATTACAGCTTCATTGTCTTTGTTTCAGCAAAACGCTGATGCCAGGACAATGCTTCTGCTAAGATATGCGGTGTGTTTGCATGCTTCGTCGCTTCTACAGCCCGTTTATAGTAGTCAAGCAGCATCGGTTTATAATCCGGATGCGCACAATTTTCAATAATCTTCAACGCTCTTTCTTTCGGGCTCAAACCGCGAACATCTGCCAGGCCTTGTTCTGTAACAAAAACATCTACGTCATGTTCTGTATGGTCAATATGCGAGCACATCGGCACAATTGAAGAAATAGCACCGTCTTTAGCCGTGGATTTTGTGAAGAAGAACGTCAAGTACGCGTTGCGGGCAAAATCACCGGAACCGCCGATACCGTTCATAATTTTAGTTCCCAATACGTGCGTGGAATTGACATTGCCGTAAATATCAAATTCAATCGCTGTATTCATCGCAATAACCCCCAAACGGCGGATAACTTCCGGGTTATTGGAAATTTCCAGCGGACGCAGTATGATTTTTTTACGATATTCTTCAATGTTATCATAAAAACGCTGCAGTCCTTCTTTAGACAAGGTCATCGAAGTGCCGGAAGCAAAGTTCAATTTGCCGGCATCGAACAAGTCAAAAATACCTTCTTGAATAACTTCAGTATATACTGTCATATCTTTAAAATCAGAATGGCACAAGCCTTGAATAACCGCATTGGCTACTGAACCGACGCCGGACTGGAGCGGCAGCAGATTTTTCGGCATGCGGCCAGCTTTTACTTCGGCATGCAGAAAATCAATCATATGCGCACTCATGGCTTTAAATTCGTCATCGACAGCAGCCAATTTCGCCGGTTTATCCGGAATATTGCAGGGAACGATAGCGATAATTTTCTTGGGGTCACAAGGGATATACGGTACGCCAATACGATCATCCGGTTTGACAATATTGATCACATCGCGGTTTGGAACCGGTTTGACATCATAAATATCATGGAACCCTTCCCATGCTGTCGGCTGCGTCGTATTAATTTCTACGATAACCGCATCGGCACAATCTGTATATACTGTAGAGTTGCCTACCGAGGCGGTCGGAATCAAATTGCCGTCTTCTGTAATAGCGCAGGCTTCAATAATCGCTACATTGATTTTTTCATTGAGAAAATCAGAGCGGACCATCTGAGCCATATGGCTTAAATGCAAATCTGCATAGCGTACTTCGCCGGCATTAATCTGTTTGCGCAGTGTGCTGTTGGTCTGATACGGCATGCGCTGGTCTATGCCTTCGGCTTCTGCCAAGACACCGTCCAATTCAGGACCTACCGAAGCGCCTGTCCACAAATTAATCTTGAAATGTTCTTTGCGAATACGTTCAGCCAAAGCCATCGGAACCGCTTTCGGATACCCTGCTGACGTAAACCCGCTGGTACCAATGGTCATGCCTGGTTTAATCATAGCTGCCGCTTTTTCCGGCGTAGTTACCAAATCCCACAGTGCCTTATCGGCAATTCGTTCTGTAATATTCATACGATACTCTCATCCTTTCTTTTCTTCACACCTGCAATGATATGAAATGTAAATACGGGTATGGTTAAATTTATTTTGAATACAATGCGTCAGGAACCGGTCCATTAAACGGATATTTGCGGGCAAGTTCTGCATTTTTAGCTACAACCTGTTCATTGAAATGCTGCAGTTCTTCCGGTACTAACGGCAGTGTATCAGCTTGTGCCTGAGTGGTTACCGCAGCGCCATGTTCGACATAGCGGCCTTCCGGAATATGCACGCCTACTACCTGGGCACCGTGGCCGATATATACGTTGGGTTCTACGACGCTGTCAATAACAACGGCGTTAAAGCCGACAAATGTATCGCCTTTGATACAACAGGGGCCATGAATGACGGCACAATGACCGCAGGATACACGGGGGCCGATATAAATGGCATATCCTTTTCCTTCCATCGGTTTGGTTTGCCCCATTAATCCGTGAAGTACTGCCGCATCCTGCACATTGCTGTCTTCACCGACAAAAATCGGCATACCTTCATCCCCACGGATAGATGCACCGGGACTGACCAACACGCCGTCAGAAATGACGACAGCTCCTATAACAGCCGCCGATTCAAACACATATGCCTTATCGGAGATAATCGGCTGCACTTCCTGATCGGACCAGTAAGTTTTGGGTGAATTGGTTATCATATACACGTCCTCCTTTTAGCTGCTAGATGAGGCCCAGCCAGCTCCAATATGTGAAAATAAACACTAATAAAACGCCTAAAGAAATAATGGTAAAGGGAATCCCTATCTTCGCCATGTCGCCTACTTCAAAAGACTGTGTCGCATACGGAATCATAGCCTGCGGCGAATGAACCGGTAAAATGAACGAGAAGTATACCGTCATCGTAGCAATGAACGACATGCCCCACATCGGCAGTTCCGGTTCGTTCAGACTGAGCAAAAAGCCAATAACAGTCGGTACCAGCGCGGCTGCCGAAGAGGTCGTGCTGGCAAAGGCAAAGCGAATAATCAGCAAGGCTACCATAATCGCCAGCATCATCATGGACGGCGGCAGTACTTCCAAATGCAGACTGCCCAAGGATACATCGGCCAGCCATAAGGCCGCACCGGTTTGCAGCAGTACGTTGCCCAGCGATATGCCTGCGCCAAAAAGCAGAATCGTACTCCAATCGACAAGAGCCGCTAAGTCTTTCCAATTGGCAATGCCAATAATTGGCGACAACATAGCCAATACCGATAAAATAGAAACCGTGTTGGCATCGATATGATGAATCCCCTGTGTCATCCAAAACAAGATCGTAACGCCAAAGATAACAGCTATTTTCTTTTCTTTCTTGCTCATCGGCCCCAGTTCTGCCAACTTGGCCTGAATAAATTCGCTGCCTCCCGGCGCTTCTTTAAATTCAAAGGTGTTCAGTTTGGTAACAAGGAAATAGAAAATAATCAATAAAATAACACTGTACGGTGCCGCATACGTAAACCATTCCATCCAGGAAATATCATGGCCTAAACGGCTGGCAATAAACGAAACAGCTACCGGATTCGGCGCCCCGGATGTAAGAAGCAGCATGCCCGATACCGAAGACGTAATCGCAACCGTTACCAGCAGCATACGGCCGAACTTACTTTTCAAATCCAACCCCAGTGCTTCTACCAAACCGACGGCAATCGGTGTAATCGTAGCGGACCGGGCGGTCATCGAGGGAATAACAAAACAGAGCATCGCCATAAGTACGATAATACCGGCAAAAATATTTTTTACTTTCGTGCCAAATACTTTTAAAACCTGATAAGCAATGCGCCGTTCCAATCCCGTATGAATAATACCGGCTGCCATAAACAGTCCGGCTGCTACCAGCACCCAGCCGCCGTTTATAAAACCGCTCAGTGCCAGCGGAATCGCTTTGCTCGTTCCCAGTAAAGGCCCTTCAACTCCCTGTGCCGGTGAAAAGCCCAAAAACAGCGTGAGGAACGCAATAATACCGACTGCGCTGACAGGATACGATACAGCCTGCGTTACCCACATCATGACAGCAAATACTAATACGCCGAGAGTCGCCTTACCTGCAGACGACAGGCCCGGCAAATCAGGCATAAAAAAAATCGCTGCCATCAATACAATTGCAATGACAATAATTGCAATCTTCTTCACACTCATCATCTTGTACCTCCTTTTTTCTATTACGCCGTGTGTACCATGACCTCACTATAACAGGCCGGATTATGACAGCTCAACGAAAATCGGACTAACGACAAATTTTCACATACAACCATCATATTTAATGCAAAAAAAATTAGCCGTATTTTACAAAACGATATATACAGCGGTTTAATCAGTGTTTTATATTTGTTTTAATATTCACATAGTTACAGCAAAAAATCCCTTTTTGCAGGAATTCCATTCCATACAAAAAGGGATTTAAAAAGGATTGTTCTACTATTAAAATTCTACATGCGCCCGCAAGTTCGCCACATACGCTCTGCCTACGGGAATTTCCATCGGCTTGGAACCTTTTAAAATCAATAAATACCGCTGTTTAAACCAGGTCGTAATCTGTTTGATTTCATCTACGTTGACAATATAGTTTCTATGACATCGGAAGAACTTCTGCTTGGAAAGACGGTCTTCAAATTCATGCAGCGTCATCCGTACTTTGCTTACTTGTTCATCTTTAGTCATAATATATACCTGTCTGTTTTTGCCGTAAATCAAGCGAATATCACTGCAGTCCACGATATCCATACGGTCGCCGCGGTCTACCGTAATTTTACGCATGCAGGTTTCGGCATCTGATTTGATTTCTCCTTGATTTTCCTGAGCCATCCGGGCCTTAATTTTGCCAAATACCCGGGCAAGGCTGCGTTTGTCTACAGGCTTCAAAATATAGTCCAGCGCATTGACAGAAAAAGCCTGTACTGCAAAATCCATATACGCCGTAACAAAAACAATCAAGGGCATTTTCCCCATCTGCATCAACGTCTGCGCAATTTCCAAACCGCCCATTCCTGGTAAATCAATATCCAGCAATACAGCATCCGGCTGAATAGACTGAATCATCTTAACCGCTGTTTCCCCGTCATGATATACACCGCAAACCTCAATATCAGGACACAGATCGCACGTCATCTGCTTTATATCTTCGGCCGTTGCCATTTCATCTTCTACAATCACAATTCGAATCATAGGACACTCACCTTCATTTCCACACCATGCTGAACCTTACTTAGGACTCCCTTTGAGACAACGTTTGTTACTCATTTCACATATCCTAAGTCACGACGCCCTTACTGTTTGCGGCACGATTGCCAAGGAATACAAATCTCAATCGTTGTCCCCTTTCCTTCCTGACTTTTTACGCAAAATGTGCCTTTTTTACCGTATAAATTATAAAGACGGTCGTGAATATTTTTTAATCCAATACCTGTACTTTCCGTCAAACCGTACAAATCCGGATTAGAATCCAATTGATTAAGCCGCTGTATCATTTGTTCATTCATGCCGACGCCATCATCCTGCACAGTCAAATGCAGCATATTTTCTTTCTTCTCGGCAATAATCTCAATGACACCGCCGCGTTTTCGTTTGAAAATGCCATGCTTAATCGCATTTTCAACCAAAATTTGAATAATAAAATAGGGTACTTTCTGATGCAGGGCTGCCGGCTCGATGCGTTCGACTACATTGAGCCGCTCGCCATACCGGGCTTTTTCCAAGCGAATATACGTATCTACCGCTTCCAATTCATCAGCCAACAGTACGACTTCTTCACTCGTACGCAGCCGGCCGCGCAGAAAGCTGGACAAATCACAAATTAAATCTTTCGCACCTTCCGGATTGATTCCTACAATCGCTTTAATATTGCTCAGCATATTAAACAAGAAATGCGGACGAATTTGAGATTTTAAGACGTTCAATTCTGCCTGGGAAAGCAGTATCGTTTTTTTATCCAATTCGACTTGATACAATTCCAAGCTCAAAAAATCAGCCAGTCCCCGCAGCCATTTGATTTCATACGGCAGAAAATGCCGTAATCCTGGCCGGGATAATAAAATAGTGGCTACAGTATTACCGCCTACAATCAAAGGAAGGGAAATCATATTTTTTCTATCCTTTTTATTGTACTGCGCATACTCTGCCCATACGCCGTCCGGCGTCGTAATGGCAACGTAGTCAACAGTCAGCGCAGAAAACATCGTTTTTGCAATTTGCTGAGCCGATTCTTTGGTAAATCCTTTGTAGCGGAATACGCCGCGGGTTTTTAAAATGATTTCTACGACTTTGCGAGCCGCCTGCGCTTTGATATTATCTTCGTCTTTATACACGCCGTGAATGATACAGACAGACAATAAAACGCCCAGGCAGGTAGACGATGCCGATGGCAGCGCCAGCATGCGTTCCAGTTGAAATATGCCGTCCGGCGCAGCCCGCCAAAAGACAGCGGTTTTTAAAATAAATTCAGAGACAATAGCCACTATAAACGCGATAGGCAGCGTAATACGCCGAGCTTCTACCATACGGCTGATATAGCCTGCCAAGCCGCCAATGACTACATTAGCCGCCATGGCGGCCAAAATAACATCCAAACTGCTGACAGGAATAAAAAGGCGCGGCACCATACCAATGAATCCGGCACCCAGACCGACAATCGGCCCGCCAAACAGCCCGCCGATAATCGTGCCGATAAGCCGCGTGTGCGCCATGGCATCCTGGGAAAAGGGAACATTTAAATAATTGCCGACAGCAGACAATATACCAAAAACAAAAACCAAAATGCATTTATCTTTATTCGAATAATCGGACTGATTAATAGCACGGCGAAATGGTTTGCACTGCGTAATAATGTATACAGCAACGGCAATTACAGATATATTTTTAATGATTTCAACTAACAATACTCCCACTTCTCTCACCTATTTCTGCCCAGTTTTATTATGTGAATTCATGCACAATCTCTTGCACATTTTTGTCAATTCGTTTTAAGAATATACTTCTATACTCACTAGTACTATACTCATTTTTTCCTTGAGAGAAAAAGTGTTTTTCCCCAATTAATTCTATCATTTGAAATAAATGACCGATGCGTTCTTTATAATCAGCGTATTCTACGGCTGTCTTCAGTACGCATTCCCAATCTTCTTCTGAATATAAAAAAATATAACACCATTGGTAAATAAATTGGTCTTCTGTCAAATGCATCTTTTGCCAGCAAGAAGCTCCCTGTTTTAATACACCTAATAATATACAGGATAAATATAATTTTATAATTAAATGGACATATAACCTACTTTTTCCGGCAGCAAAAATATTGTACCGGCTGTTTTTACTAATATAGTTATGTTCTATGAACAGCAATGCTGTGCTTTTTTCCACACAAGAAATACACTGATTAAAAAAAAATGCAGCCTGCGCATCTTTATCTTTTTTAGTGTTTTTTCTTCGGCATGCCTCAAAAAACTGTTTGATTTCCTTTTCTAATGCCACCCCGTGCAACGAATCTCGTATATCCATTGTCTTTTTTCCTCCATTGGTACAAAAAAGGTGCCTGCCAACGGTTCATTCCGGAAGCAAAGCACCTTTTCCTGGGAAACATACCAATTACTACTGAGATCGAACTATACTATGCAATTAATATAAGCTCTTATAGATGCCATATACTTTGTCATAATCCAGTTTAACAAAGTTATGAGCCATTAAGCGGCCTTGATTCTGCATAACAGATTCAGCAAATTCAGCAAGTTCTTCTTCTTTTACGCCATATTCATGCAATGCTTTCTTCGGCAAAATAACGTTCAACAATTTTTCCAGTTCAGCATATACATTTTCCGGTTCGCAGCCTAAGATGTCAGCAATGAAGCGGTTCATCTTAGCGATTTCACCATCCGATTTAATGGACATGTAGCAGTTCATAACACCGGTAAACATCGCGTAGTTGGATTCACCATGAGGAACGTGGTATTTGGCACCCAACGGATAGCTCATCGCATGAACAGCTGCGCATCCAGGAACGCTGAAAGCGATGCCTGCCCAGTTGCTGGCAAGCAGGAAGTCTTTCATGAGAGGGATACGGGCATCCGGACCTTCGTCACGAATTTTCAAATAACCGCGAAGAATCAATTCAATAGCATTATAGCTGAAGACGCGGAAGCTTGCACTGGAATCGGGAGATAATGCCGATTCTACGGCATGAACCAATGCGTCAATCGAGCTGGTAGCAAATACTTTAAACGGCAGCGTGCGGAGAAGCTGTGTAATTAAAACGGCTTTGTCAGCATACATTGCATCGTTGGCAATACCTTTTTTCGTGTCACGGCTAATAAGAGCCATAACGGAAACATTGGTAACTTCGCTGCCGGTACCGCATGTCGTCGGAATCAAGATGAGTTCTTTATCTTTTTCGACAGGTACTTTGCCGTCAAACAAATCCAAAATCGGGCTGACGTGTTTCAAAATAAAGAGTTTGCACAAATCCATGACTGTGCCGCCGCCAATACCGATGATACGTTTGACATCTTTCGGCATGTCTTTGTAAATGGCTTCGGCCATTTCGTCAGAAGGTTCGCCCATGCCGTATTTTTCCTGGAAAATAACAGCACACTGCAAATCCAAATCCCCAAAGTTGGGTTCATAAATATATTGGTTGGTAATAATCAAATCACCTTTGCCAATTTTTAAATCTTCAACAAAATCTTTACACGTATCATAGGTATACAATGTAGGTTTTAATTGTAATTCTATCATGGTAGCACTTCCCTTTCTATCACCGCTTTACGCAGCGCATTGTGGGCGATACGCGGCATAAAGCAGCGACATGTATTGGCATTATCTAGTGGGATTTACCAAATTAGTCCCAAAGTTCTTTCGTTGTAGGAACTTTTGCATCTTTAATGATGTAAGCGATACGAGAAATGTTGAGGAAATGTTTGTATGTAATGTTTTCGGACATACTGTTGCCGCCCCAAGTGCCGCAGCCCAGTGTCGTTGTCGGGTTCAAGCCATTGGTGTAGCTGCCGCCTGCTGTAGAGGAGCAAGGCTGGTTAACAGTAACACGGCTAACCGGCAGTTCGCAGCCAGCTGCTTCGATGTGTTTATCATTGTGGGAATGAATGGATGCGGTGTGGCCGGCACCTTTGAAGAGGTAGTTGTCTTTTGCCATCTGGATAGCATCTTCAAATGTATGATATTTAACGCATACGAGAACCGGGCAAAGTTTTTCGTCGCAGAGTTGTTCTTCTGCACCGTGTTTTTCCAATTCGATGAGGAATACTTTGGTGTCTTCCGGAATTGTAATGCCGGCAGCTTTAGCAATTTCAAGAGGGCTCTTGCCAACGAGATCTTTGTTCATTTTGCCGCCCGGGAAGATGGTATCGCGCATCAAATCACGAGTTTTAGCATCACTTACGACATATGCGCCGTCCAGTTTGAATTCGTTGATGATAGCGTCGTATTTATCGTTCGGGATGAATACGCACTGTTCACCGGAGCAGATGATGCCGTTATCAAATTTACGGCCGTTGATAATCATCGGAACAGCTTCCGTAATATCTACGTCACGGTCGATAATAACCTGTGTATTGCCAGCGCCAACGCCGAGAGACGGTTTGCCGCTGCTGTAAGCTGCTTTAACCATGCCCGGGCCGCCTGTAGCTACGACAACATCGCAGGCTTTCATCAAATCGGCAGAAGCCTGTACGCTTGCTTCCGGAATAATCTGAACGAGGTTTTTCGGAGCACCGATTTTGTCTAATGCTTCGTTAATCATTTCAACCGTTTTAACACTGCATTTAACGGATGCCGGATGCGGGGAAATAATGATAGCGTTACGGCCTTTCAAAGCGGACATGCTGTTCATCATCGGAGTAACAACCGGGTTGGTGCAAGGCTGAATCGCGCCGACAACGCCGACTGGTTTGGCCATGTATACTAAGCCGCGTTCCGGATTCTTTTTGATAATGTCTACGCTCTTTTTGTCTTTGAGGTAGTTCCAAATCATACCGGATTTGCCTTTACATTTAGCAATTTTATCAGCAGCTACGCCCATGCCTGTTTCTTCAGCAGCCATTGGCCCAAGTAATTCTGCGTTTTCGTAAACAACACGACCAATTACTTTTACGACAGCATCTACTTGTTCCTGCGTATACGTTTCAAATTCTTTCTGCGCTGCGCGAGCTCTTGCCATGTACTCATCCATATTAATTGCCATAATTACAACATCCTTTCTTTCCTTACATATAATAAATTGTCATTGCATGTATCTGTCTCATGCCTTATGACTGCATTGTATGATATCGTGTACTTTTTCACAAGAAAAGTTTTCCCAAAGGCACAAAACCAGGGACGAACAGCAAAAAGGGTTGTACGAAATTTTTATGATTTGTACGGTACAGCATGACAAAAAAGGATGGCGCATGAAATATGTCGCCATCATGCACCATTCCTTTTCTTCCAGCGTTTTGCTGTAGATGTTGAAAGTTAAAAAAATACGCTCGTTTTATGACAATACTGCGATACACCGCAAGAAAAAGAGGCTTACCGCTTCGTGCGGCAGCCCCTTTTCCTGTATGGTATGCGCTTGTCTGCTGTTAAAATTTATAGCCCATGCCAACTTGCCAGCCTTTGACATTATTGTCGTAGTTATCGACATCTACTTTGCTGTCACGGTATTTGATATGCGCATCCCAGTTGCTTGTAATATCATATCCTAAACCGATTTCATACGTGTTGACATCATCGCCGACACCGACGGAAGCAAAGCCCTGCAGCTTATCCGTCAACGGAAGCTGTCCCTTCAGACCGACTTGATACCCATAGCTTTTCTTTGTATTGTATGTATCTGTTTTCACATATGAACCACCGCCATAGGCCGACAGGTACGGTGTAAAGTGATAATTGCCGAGTACATAGTGTTCATTTACTTTGGCTGCATCACTTTTCGTGTAATTATTAACATACTGGATGTCCCATTTATCAGTCAGGGAGTACGTAACGTCACCGCCGGTAAAGCGGCTGGATGCATCACGGCTGCCTTCTTTTTGCGAGAAGCCGTAGTTGACATTGACTTTTAAATCACCTTGCTGTGGATTCTTCAAGGGGGCTGCCAAGGAAACAGCACTAACAGAAACTAACGCAGCCAATACGCTGGCTAATACTATTTTCTTCATAGAGAACACCTCCATCATTCACACAATAATACTATATTATCATATTATATCATAATTTCTCAAAAAAATAAAATCACGGCTTATTGGCATATTTCGCCAGCAATTCTTCACCCGCTTCAATGACCTGGCGCATAGGAATTATCGAAATGCCTTTGTATTTTCCTTCTTTGATGATTTTTTTCATGCTCTTGCCAATTTCATACTGATTCGTAGATTCCAAAACAATCGCTTTATCCGTATAGGGGCCATAAAATTTGGGATTGCTGGGGCCATATAAAGCGACAAGCGGTACATGCTGGCTCACGGCAATGTGCATCGGGCCACTGTCATTGGTAATAAAAAGAGCGCACCGCCGAATGGCAGATGCCAATTCGCCAATCGAAAATTTACCGGTTCCAATTAACGGCTTGTGTTTCATAAAGGATACTGCTTCCTTTACCATAGACATATCCATGGTACCGCCAAAGAAAACACAGCGGCAGCCTTTTTCAGCAAAATAATCAGCGACTGCGGCAAACCGCTTGGGCGGCCATCGCTTTTGCGGTACAGCACTGCCTATGTTAAACCCGATAACCGTGTCCTTGGGCCCGACTCCTGCCTGCGTATAAAATGCATCTGTTTTGGCGTCCCATGCCGGGCAGATAAACAACTCCAGCCCGTCCGTGCGGTAATCGTCAATGCCCAGCTGTTCCAATACGTTGATGTACATATCGGCAGCATGCAGATGCAGCCGATCCAAACGGGTATATCTATCCATAAAGGGACGCGCCAAAAAATGACTCATGCCCATAAATTCTTTGGCATGAATAACCGTCGCCAAAAAAGAGGTCCGTTCGTTGGGATGAAGATTAATCAATACATCGTAATGATTCTGATGTAATGTTCGGCCAATACGCCATAGCGCGCCGATAGAATTATCTTTTCCTTTTTTGTCTACGGTGACGAGATGGTCAATATGCGGATTATAGCGGACCACATCGGCTACTTTCTCATCGACAACCAACGTAATTTCCGATCCCTGCGCATGACGCCGCAGCACCTGCAAAAAAGGCGTTATCAAGACCAAATCCCCCAAATGCATGAGAAACGTCACTATAATTTTCTTATGTCGTAAATTAATCATCTCTCTCCCCCTTCTTCCATACGGCCGTATACACCTGCCAAAGCTTGTCCACTGTAATTTGAGCCATACACTGTGGATCGTCAATCAAAGGCTGTGCCGGCGTCGCCTTGGAGGTCGGCGAAATAATCATATGAATATACGTACTGTCTGCACCGCCATATGGGCCGGTTCTATCCGGGCAGGTCGGCCCAAACAAGGCAATTAATTCTTTTTTTAAGGCATTGGCAATATGCAGAGGACCTGTATCGGCACTGATATACAGCCGAGCGTCGGCAATGGCTGCCATCAGTTCTTTAAGATTGGTCTTGCCTGTATAATCAAAGACATGCGGAGACGGCACGCCTGCCGTAATCGCCTGCCCTTTAGCCGCATCGTCCCGGCTTCCCAACAGCAATACATTTATACCCGTATCCGTTACACGCCGGATAAACTCCTGCCAGTACGCCAGCGGCCATTCCTTCACAGCCCAGCGTGCTCCCGGCACAATGGCAATATAGTCCCCCTGCATCCCGTCGGCATGCAGGCGCCGCTTCATCGCCGACTGTACAGCTGAAATATCCGGCAAAGGAAATTCGATGGCATCTACCCTGCCGCCCAGGACGCGGACTGTATCCAAATACCGTTCAATTACATGGTCATATTGATGGCTTCCCTTTAATCCCTTGCTGACCAAAAAGCTGCCTTCGCGCATTTCCCAATAGCCGTATTTTTCTTTGGCGCCGCTGTTCCAAGCGACGATAGCACTTTTAGCCAGACCCTGCAAATCAAAGGATACGTCAAAATGATACGCATGCAGCGTACGGCGCAGCTGCCGCCAGTATGACAGGGATTTCAGTCTTTTTTTATCGATATATACCACATCATCAATATACGGTTTTCCCGGTAGCACAGCCGAAAAGTTTTCATGTACCGCCCAAACAATACGCGCTTTGGGACAATTTTCCCGCAGCGCGTATAGTGTCGGCAAAGCATGAAGAACATCGCCAAGAGAACTCATCTTGATGATTAATATGTTTTTGTACTCTTTCACGACTGCTTCCTTTCTTCTATAATATGCCGGACAAATGCATCTAACCGGCCGCCTTGAAAGAGATATCCCTGCATGCCGGCACGCTCGCCGCATTCGACATCACGGGGCATATCGCCAATCATAAACGACTGCGCCATGTCAATATCATAGTCTTTTACTGCCTGCAGCACCATTCCCGGTGCCGGTTTGCGCCAATCGCTCTGTTTATCGTAGGCTTTAAGAGGCGCTCCTTCTAAATACGGGCAGTAATATACAGCCGTAATCACGCCGCCGGCCCTTTTTGCTTCTTGGCACATCCAAGCATGCAGCTTCTGCACATCTGCTTCTGTATAATAGCCGCGGGCTACGCCGCTTTGATTGGTCACAACAACAATCGCATAGCCCAGGCGGGTAAGCAGAGCCAAGGCTTCTTTGGCGCCTTCTATCCATTGAAAGTCTTCTATACGGCTCAAATACCCTTTATCGACATTCAAAACGCCGTCCCGGTCAAAAAAAACGGCTTTTCTCATTCGTAATACCCATTGCTCTTATCAAGAACGCCGCAGTATTCTTTGACGGCTTCATGCAGCAGCGTAAAGCCGCGGTCGTAGCCGGCTTCCATCAATTTCGTCGTATCAGCCTGCGTATAGCTTTGGTATTTCCCTTTCAGAATATCCGGGAACGGCACATATTCGATATGGCCTTTGCCACAGTAGTCGATGACGCCTTGGACAAATTCATTGAATGAATGGCCTACACCGGTACCGCAGTTGTAAATGCCAGACAATTCCGGATGTTCCCAAAAATAGAAAATAACATTGACAACGTCCTTGACATAGACAAAATCCCGAATCTGGCCGCCGTCTGCATAGCCTGCCGTTCCTTTGAACAGGGTAATTTTTCCCGTTTCCTGCAATTCATGAAATTTCTGATAAATTAAAGATGCCATGCGGTCTTTGTGGTTTTCCTGCGGTCCGAAGACATTGAAATACCGGAACCCGACAATCTGACTTTTGGCTTTGGGCATCATACGGCGCACATAGCGGTCAAACTGCAGTTTGGAATAGGCATAGGGATTTAATGCTTGTTCGCAGGCTGGTTCTTCACGGAATCCGTTTTTGCCGCTGCCATACGTGGAAGCAGAAGAGGCATATAAGAACGGAATTTTGCGCTGCATGCAGTACCGCAAGATATTTTTACTGCCTTCATAGTTGTTTTTCATCATATAGCGGCCGTCATAATTCATCGTATCGGAGCAGGCTCCTTCATGAAAGACGACATCAATATAGCCGCAGTCAAATGTATCGTCCGCCATTTGTTCATCAAAATCTGCATAGTCCATATAGTCATAAAAATCAAGACCCTGCAGATTTCGGCATTTGCGGCCGTCCGTCAAATCATCAACGATGAGAACATCATTGATGCCACGGTTATTTAATTGTTTCACAATGTTGCTGCCGATAAAACCGGCACCACCTGTTACTATTTTCATATTTTCCCCTTCTTTGCTAAATCGGCTATTTTTTGTACCAATCCTGTCGTGGAATAGCCTTCTTCAAACGAAATGATTTCAACTCGTTTCACATATTCCCGGCCAATGACTTCTTCCGGCTTGTAGTCGCCGCCTTTGACAAGGATATCCGGACGCAGCACCCGCAACAATTCTGCCGGCGTATCTTCTGTAAAAATGACCACTTCATCGACACAGCCCAAGGCACTCAACAGTACGGCTCGGTCTTCTTCATGAACCAAAGGCCGTGTTTCACCTTTCAAGCGCCGCACCGAATCATCTGAATTTAACCCGATGACAAGATGCTGTCCCAACATGGCTGCCTGCTGCAAGTATAGTACATGGCCCCGATGCAGTATATCGAAGCACCCATTGGTAAAGACGACGGTTTCGCCTTTTTGCTGCCATTGGCGGATTTTCTGCGCTGTTTCTTCCCAAGTCAGTGCTTTATACGGAGCCCAGCGGCTGGGATGCCATTCCTGCCACAATTTCAAAAGCTCGCTGCGGTGAATCGGATAGGTCCCGACCTTGGCCACGACAATGCCTGCTGCCGCGTTAGCAATCTGTAGACTCGTGCGAATAGATAAATGGCCGGCAATGGCTGCCAAAAACGCAGCCGCTACCGTATCTCCTGCGCCGGAAACGTCAAATACTTCCTGCGCCGTCGCCGGATTGTTCCAAACTTTACCATCTTTGCCAATAACGGTAATGCCCTTTTCAGAACGCGTAACCATCAAATGGGCAAAATCGTACTGCTGATGAAGTGTCTTAGCCGCTTCTACGACAGCAGCTCCTTCATTCGGCACCGGCTGTCCCAGGCAGTCTGCCAGTTCTTTCATATTCGGCGTAACAAAATCAGCCCCATTATACTTCGTCCAGTCGCTGCCCTTGGGGTCTACCAATACGGGAATCCCTGCGGTATGCGCTGCTGCAATGACCAAAGCGGCAGCTCGGTCTGTCAAAACGCCCTTTTTGTAATCAGATAAAATAATACCGTCCAAGCCGTGCTGAATTTGTGTATGCAGCCAAGCTGCCAGCGCGTCTTCTTCTGCTGTTGTCAGCGGCGTAACTTCTTCAAAGTCAAGACGAACCATTTGCTGCCGTGAGCCTAACACGCGCATTTTAGTCGTCGTAGCATGACCAGGCCGCACAATTAAACCGCTGTCATCAATGGCAGATGTGTGCAGCAATTGGCGCAGCAGCCCGGCATTGTCATCGTCGCCAACCAAGCCGGCCGCCATGACATGGCAGTCCAAATTCGCCAAATTAGCTGCCACATTGGCTGCGCCCCCTAATACAGACGATACTCGTTCCACTTTGTTTACTGGGACCGGAGCTTCCGGTGATATGCGTTCCACGCGGCCAAATACATACCGATCTACCATCATATCGCCGATGACAGCAATGCGCAGCCCCGGCAGCACGGTATTCAAAAACACATCTATATAATTTTCTGTCATTCGTCATTCTCCTATATACAGTTAGTCATCCTCTTCATGACGATTTCCTTTTTTATGACCCATTAAATGTTCCAATTCTGCCATGAAGCTGTCCAAATCAGCAAATTGACGATATACAGAAGCAAAGCGAATATACGCAACTTCATCTACCGATTTCAATTCATTCAAGACGAGTTCCCCTATCTTTTCACTCGTAACTTCCTGTACCAGAGAATTACGAATCGTACGTTCCACTTTTGCCACAATATCATCCAGCTGCTGTCTCGTCACCATCCGTTTGTTGCAGGCCCGCAGCAGGCCATTGAGTATTTTATTGTGGTCAAATAATTCACGGCTGCCGTCCCGCTTAATCACGACCAGCGGCACTTCTTCCACCATTTCATATGTCGTAAAACGTCGGCCGCACTGCTGACATTCACGGCGGCGACGAATAGCGTTGCCGTCATCTGTCGCCCGTGAATCTGTTACTTTTGTATCTTCACTTTTACAAAAAGGACATCTCATGGGTATTTCCTCCTAAAAGGTAGTATAGGAATTTTTGAAAAAAAGCGGGTCCGCCAGGATCCGCTTTTATATGTACTATCTTATCTCATCCACGTAGGAATTTCTACGCCGCTTGCAACTTTAGCAGGTCCTGCATTCTGACCAAATGCAGGAATGGAAGACGGTTCTTTGCCAAAGCCCGTAGCAACCACGGTAATGCGAATAGAATCTTCCATATCCGGATCGATAACGGAACCGAAGATGATATTGGCATCCGGATCGACTGCTTCTGCCACTTTTTCAGCTGCTTCGTTGATTTCGTACAAGCTGATATCCGGTCCGCCTGTAACGTTGAGCAAGATGCTCTGCGCGCCGTCGATGCCTGTTTCGAGCAGGGAGCTGTGAATAGCGCCGTCAACGGCTTCTACAGCACGGTTTTCACCAGAACCAACACCGATACCCATAATAGCTTCGCCCTGGTCGGACATAATCGTCTTCACATCAGCAAAGTCCAAGTTGATAAGACCTGTTGTCGTAATCAAATCAGAAATACCCTGTACGCCCTGGCGGAGTACATCGTCGGCAACGAGGAATGCGTCTTTCAACGGTGTTTTCTTATCAATAATCTGGAGCAGTTTATCATTTGGAATTGTAATAATTGTATCTACTTTTTCTTTTAAGTAAGCGGCACCTTTTTCTGCTTGTTCTTTACGGCGTTTGCCTTCAAAGGAGAATGGTTTAGTAACTACCGCTACGGTAAGCGCACCCATTTCTTTAGCACATTCTGCTACAATAGGAGCTGCGCCTGTGCCCGTGCCGCCGCCCATGCCGGCTGTAACAAATACCATGTCCGCACCCTGTAGGGCTTTGATGATTTCTTCTTTACTTTCTAAAGCAGCTTGTTCGCCAATAGATGGATTAGCGCCGGCCCCAAGACCGCGTGTCAATTTTTCACCAATTTGGATTTTTACATCTGCTTTGGAAACTTCCAATACCTGATCTTCCGTGTTTACAGAAATGAACTGCACGCCCTGCAAACCGCTTTCTATCATACGGTTGACAGCATTGTTACCGCCGCCGCCGACACCAATTACTTTTATATTTGCAAACTCTGCCATTTTCATATTTCCTCCTTCAAAATCGTTAACACTGCTATGCAGATAGGATTCTCTATTATTTTACACTATCTCAGGAAAATTATCTACATATTTTTAAAAATCTTTCCTATACTACAAAACAGACTCGCTTTTGCCAGTCTGCTTTGTGCTTCTATTTGCTTTTTACTAAAGGTGCTTTCACGTCTGTATCAATATACTGAACAGCCAAATGATTGTCCCGTACTTCCTGCAGCATTTCACCCGTGATTTCGGCACGTTCAGCCGGATGGTCGCCTTCACCCAGATGAATCGGCACGGAATCCGTCGTATACACAATGATATTTTCCGGATTGCCGACATTGATTTCCGCTATGGAATCCCGCAGTTCCGGCGATACGTTGCGCATATAGACCAAGGCCGCGTACAGAGAGCCGTCCGTAATCGTATCTCCCAGCAAAAGCGTATCCATTTTCTTGCCCGTCATAATCGGCACAGACACGCCTTTAATCTGAGGCTGTACATCAATGACGGTACCACCGGCATCGACATAAGCAAAGCCATACATCGTCGTAATGACAGCGGCAGCTTTTCGTTCTTTCAAGTCCACGTGAATCGCAGCAGGAAATTCCCTCGTCACCGAAACATGTTCAATCCGTAAATCTTTAGACAAGCGGTCTTGAATCGTATCCGGCGACAGTTGAATGACATTGACATATCCCGGTACGCCGCTGGCACGGTAAACATCATCAAAGGATAACGTTTCATTGCCGTCTACAATCAATGCGCCAAAAGGTATCGGCAGCAGCCGCAGCAGCAGCCACAGCAAAAAGACAATACCGACTGCCAAAACAGCCAGCAGACGCCGCTGTCTTTTTTGACGACGCCGGTGCATTGCTTTTTCTTTTTTACTTCGCTGTATTTTGTGCCGCATGATACGCCGCCGTCTTTGCTTTTGTTTTTCTTCTCGTTCACGAGGAGACTGCAGCGGATCATTTTCCAGCTGCGGCGGCACAAATACATCGCGTGTATGAGGAAGTACAGGCGCAACAGTGCGTTTATGATGTGAAATTGTCCCATTAGCTGCATCATAGTCTGTATATTCGTTCTTCATCATAGATTCCTAACCAGGAATACCGCTGAAAGCGGCCTTCCTTCAAATTTTAAACGGGAAAGTTCGTACAGCTCACACGTAACCGTATGCCTGCTGCACGAACCAGCAAGCTTCCAACGCAACAATACCAAGATGGCTCATCAAGACACGCTGCGTTATGCCGCAATCTGTTTAAAATTTTCCAACAGAAGCTTCCAATAAAATCTTTTCACACAAATCTTCAAAGGAAAGATTCATCGCTCTGGCCGCATCCGGCACCAGGCTCGTTGCAGTCATGCCGGGAACCGTATTGATTTCCAGCACAAAAGGATTGCCTGCTTTGTCCGTCATGACATCAACACGAGCTACGCCGCTGCAGTGGCACAAATGAAATACCTGCAATGCTAAATCCTGCATTTTTCTAGTCAGCTCTGCCGAAATCGGTGCGGGACAGAGATGCTGCGTCACACCTGGCGTATATTTGGAATAATAGTCATATTTGCCGGTACTTGGCACAATCTTGATAACAGGAAATGCCAAATCATCCATAACGGCGACGGTAAATTCTTCCCCATCCAAAAATGCTTCCACGATAATGGAGCGGCTGTATTTAAACGCTTCTTCTAAAGCCGGCTGAATTTCCGCTGCGGCATGCACAATGACAGTGCCGATACTGGACCCCTGGCCGGCTGATTTGATGACAACAGGAAAAGAAAAACGCTGGCAAATATCGTTTTCAATATCTGCAAAAGGTTCATTGGAAAAATAGTAGGCAAAGGGTGCCGTCGCAATACCGGCGCCTTTGAAAGCGCATTTGCTCATGACTTTATTCATACCGACAGCACTGGCCATTACGCCCGGCCCGGTATACGGAATCCCCATCATTTCGCACAAGCCCTGCAATACACCATCTTCGCCGTAGCGGCCGTGAAGTGCGTTAAACACGACATCTATCTTCTTTTCTTTCAGCTGGTCTGCCAGCATGTTCGGTACCAGTTCAATCGTCTCCGTCTGATATCCTTTGTGGTTCAATGCCTCTGCAATCGCAGCGCCGGTCCGTCTGGACACAGCCGCTTCCGTAGAAGGCCCTCCTACTACAACAGCAATTTTCTTTTCTTTCATCGATTCGTTCATGCTAATTTCCTTCCTTTGCTTCGGCCAAGTACTGTTCACCGACTTTATAAATATCGCCGGCGCCCATCGTAATTACCAAATCAAACGGCCGTGCATTTTCTTTGAGATATGCTACTAAATCTTCCTTATGGGGAATATAGGTAACGTCCTGCCCTGTTTGTTCTGCCACTTTATCTGCAATGAGTTTGCCCGATACGCCGGGGATAGGATCTTCTCCGGCACTGTACACATCGGTGACAATCAGTTTGTCTGCTTTGGCAAATGCCGTACCGTATTGGTTAAGCAGCAGTTTGGTCCGCGTGTACCGATGCGGCTGAAATAAACATACCACGCGATGGGTTCCCATATCGCGCGCTGCTGTCAGCGTTGCATTGATTTCCGTCGGATGATGTGCGTAATCATCGACTACCCATACATCACCGACAAATCCTTTCGTCTGAAAACGCCGTTTGGCTCCATGGAAATGAGATAAAGCCTGAGCAATATCTGCAAATTCCAAACCGCAAAGGCGCGCTGCCGCAATCGTTGCCAAAGCATTCAGCGCATTATGACGGCCGGGAACGCTCAAGACAATTTCGCCAAGCAGCTGTCCCTGATAGGATACATCAAAATGAAGTTTGCCCTGTACATAGTGCAAATTCGCTGCCTGATAATCCGCTTTTTGTTCAATGCCGTACGAGACGTAGCGTCGCTGCAGTGACGGTGCCAGGGCACGAATTTTGTCGTTTTCAAAACAAAGAACAGCCGTGCCTTCGCGGACATCCAGTTTCTGAATGAATTCTTTAAATGCTTCAATGACATTAGCCAATGAGCCATAATGGTCCATATGGTCTGCATCGATGTTGGTTACGACAGCAATATACGGGTTTTGTTTGAGAAACGTACCGTCGCTTTCATCGGCTTCTGCAATAACATATTTGCCTTTGCCCAAAATGGAATTGCTGTGCAGATAATCGACTTCGCCGCCGATAACCAGCGTCGGGTCTGTGCCGCATTCTTCAAACACTTGCCCCAGCATGGAAGATGTCGTCGTTTTGCCGTGCGCGCCGGCTACCGAAATACCTTTGCCCCAGCTCATGATGTGCACCAACGCGTCGGAGCGATGAATGACCGGAATATGTCGGCGATGTGCTTCTACTACTTCCGGATTGGTATCCCGAATAGCCGAAGAAATGACGACTACTTGAGCATCCTGCAGGTTTTCTGCGCATTGTCCAATACAAATGCGCGCCCCTTTTTTTACAAACCGGTCCGTAATCACGGACTGCTTAATATCGGAACCGGAAACATGGTATCCTTTTTCTATGAAAATATTGGCAATGGCCCGCATGCCTGCGCCGGCTATGCCTACAAAATGAATATTCTGAATCGTATCTAAATTAATCATGCGCTTACGTACCCTCCTACATATCCCCTCAGCGACGATGACGGGCAATGGATAATGCCAATTCGGCAATATCATGAGCGGCCTGTGGTTTGCCCAGCGCTTTGCTGGCTTTTGCCATGGCTGCCAGAGCGCCCGGATCTTCTTTTAAATGCAAAATTTCTTCCAATAAGTCGCGTCCTGTCAGCATTTTATCCAAAATCATCTTGGCAGCGCCGCACATGACAAGAGCCTGTGCGTTATACCGCTGATGATCTTCCGCTGCATACGGATAGGGAATCAAAATAGACGGTACACCGCGTACAGTCAGTTCTGCCAATCCTACGGCACCAGCCCGGTATACAGCCAAATCAGCCGCTGCCAGTGCCGACGGCATATGGTGCAGGTACGGAATGATGCGGCTGCCCTTGCCATAGCGGCCCTTGCCGTCAATACCGTCCAATTGTTTGACGACGCGGTCATATTCATGATCGCCTGTAACATGTAAAATTTGTATGCTGTCATCATCTTTAAAATGTTTATGTACTTCAATCATGGCTGTATTGATACTACGGGCGCCGCGGCTGCCGCCGGCGACAAGAAGCGTAAATTTGTGAGCATCCAAGCCCAGATACTCTCTGCCTGCTTCTTTCGTGACCGTAAGAATATCTTTACGGACAGGATTGCCTGTATAAACCAAAATATTTTTCTTTTTGAAACGGTTGGCTGCTTCTTGATATCCCAAAGCAACACGATTGACAAATTTGCTTAAAATCGTATTGGTTACGCCGGGAATGACATTTTGTTCCTGAATCAATGTCGGAATCCCGCTCAGGCTGGCAGCCAGCAGCACCGGGCCGCAGACAAAGCCGCCGGTTCCAATAACGACATCTGGCTTAAAATGACGAATAATAGATTCCGCCCTAAATAAACTGCCTGCTGTTTTTCCCAGCGTCACCAAGTTGCGGAAGGAAATTTTTCGTTCCAGTCCGCGCACATCCAAAGTGACAAAAGGCAGTCCTTCTTTAGGAATCAATGTGTTTTCCAATCCAATTTTAGAGCCGACATATAAAAATTCAGTCGGTTCAATATCAGCAATGGCCCGCGCA
Organism: uncultured Megasphaera sp.; assembly: GCA_934193515.1. Taxonomy (GTDB): domain Bacteria; phylum Bacillota; class Negativicutes; order Veillonellales; family Megasphaeraceae; genus Megasphaera. The sequence goes on from CAKPVJ010000001.1 coordinate 108,614, forward strand.
ATAGTAATTGCCGGATAAATATGGCCGCCGGTTCCGCCGCCGGAAATAATGACTCGCCGCATGGTTGTGCCCCCTACTTTTCACCGAATTATATCGCATTGACGATGCCTTTAAAGACTCGTCCTCGTTGTTCAAAATTATCATACATATCAAAACTTGAGCAGGCTGGTGAAAGCAGTACGGCCTGTGGTGCCTTGGCAATGTCTCGTGCCAGCATAATTGCGCGTTCCATACTGTAGCCTGCACGGCGAACATCTGCCACGCTGGCTTTTTTAGCCGCTTCTTCAAAACGATCGGCTGCCTTGCCAATCAAAATCAGCGTATCAACCCGTTTGGCAGCCAGCGCCATAAATTCATCCAGCGGCGTCATTTTGTCATAGCCGCCGGCAATCAGAATCAAATGTCCCTGCGGGAATGCTTCCAACGCCTTGATAGATGCATCTGTATTTGTACCTTTAGAATCATTGTAATAGGTTACGCCGTGAATCGTCCGTACTTTTTCCAGTCGATGTTCTACACCCTTAAAGGACTGCAGCACCGTGCGTATCGTATCCAGTGATACGCCGGCCGTATATGCCAGCAAAACAGCGGCCAGGCAGTTTTGAATATTGTGTTTGCCAAAAAGATGCAGATCATTTTCATGGCAAATGACCGTATCCGTGCCGTTCATGCGCAGCATCAACGTGCCGTTGTCATAAAAAGCACCGACGGGAACTTCTCCCTGCGTAGAAAACCAGACAACATTGCCGGTCATATCGGCTTCCATGGCCTTGACGCGTTCGTCATCATAGTTTAAAACGGCATAGTCCTCTTTATCTTGATTGCGGAAAATCCGTTCTTTCGCTGCTGCATACGCTTCCATCGTATGATGACGGTCCAAATGGTCCGGCGTAATATTCAAAATCGTCGCCGCTTTGGCTTTCATGGTTTGTGTAAATTCCAACTGAAAACTGGACAGTTCTGCCACTACGACGGCATCTGCCGGCAAATCTTCCGCTTGTTCCGAGAGGCCGATACCGATATTACCTCCTACGACAGTCTGCCGTCCCGAAGCTTTCATCATTTCACCGAGAAGCGTCGTCGTCGTCGTTTTGCCATTGGTGCCTGTAACGCCCAGCAAGGACGCATTGGTCACACGGCACGCTACTTCGACTTCACTCCAAATAGGAAGGCCACGCTTAGCTGCTTCTTTCATAATAGGAATTTCCGGAGAAATAACAGGTGAAGGAACGACAATATCTATACCGTCCAACAACGATGTATCCTGACTGCCAAACACCAGCTGCACGCCTGCCGCAGCTATATCTGTCCACGGAGCCTCGCTGACATCCAGCTGCTTCATATCATTTAAAATAACGCTGCCGCCATGACGGACAAGAGCCATAGATGCAGCACGGCCGCTGATTCCTGCACCAATGACTAATATTTTTTTTTCGGAAAAATCCATTATGCTCATGATTTACACCTGCTTTATGTGAATGATAAAATAGCTTATTTACAAGATAACACAACAATAATCGCTAAAATAGCCATGATTGCTGAAAAACTCCAAAATACCGTAACAACCTTTACTTCACTCCATCCGGATAATTCAAAATGATGATGAATCGGGCTCATTTTGAATACGCGGACGCCGCGTGTCTTGAAAGAAACGACCTGAATAATGACTGATAACGCTTCGATAACGTACAAGCCGCCGGCAATAATGAGCAGCAGTTCTGTCTTGGTCAAAATGGCCATAGCTGCCAGCGCACCGCCTAATGCCAAAGAACCTGTATCACCCATAAACATCTTGGCCGGATGCTGGTTGAAGAACAAGAAGCCCAGGCAGGCACCTGTAAGTGCTGCGCCAAATACGGCAAAATTAGCATAGCCCAGCGCAATCGCGATGACGACATATGCTACTGAGGTAATGGCACAAGAGCCAGCTGCCAGTCCGTCCAAGCCGTCTGTCAAATTGACGGCATTGCTCGTGCCGACAATCATGACGAACACAAAGACGTAATACGCCCAACCTAAATCAACATTCCAAGACGTAAAGGGAATCCACAACGTCGTTGGAAACTGCAGAAACGCATCTAATATATAACAAAATATAGCTGCCATAATAAACTGCCCCAGCAGTTTTTGTTTCGCTGTTAATCCCAAATTACGATGCTTGACGGCTTTGATACTGTCATCTAAAAAGCCAATCACGCCGTGGCCAAAGGTCAAAAACAACGCCAGGCCCTTTCGCAAATCCCAAGGATTAAAAAGGAAGCAGGAAACGATTAATGCCACTAAAATCAAAATACCGCCCATCGTCGGCGTACCGGCTTTGTATTTATGGCTCTGCGGTCCTTCTTCTCGTTCCGATTGACGAGCATGAAATTTCTTTAATTGAGAAATGACTGGGCGTCCCAGTACTAACGCTATAATCAAGCTGACTGCAAATCCCAGCATCAGCGTATTCAACATTCACATTACTTCCTTTCAAAATATGGCAGTATTTTTTCCATTTCAAACGTCCGGGACCCTTTGAGAAGAATCGTATCTGACGGCTGCAGCAGCGCCTGCAGTTTGGCCGCCGCTTCGGCATGCGTCTGTACGGTATACACCGCTTTCATGCCTTCATGGCGGGCCGCTTCGGCAATATAGGTACCCAAATCGCCCAGCGTAATCAATATATCAATTTGTTCCTGTACGATAAGCCGACCGATAGCGGCATGTTCTTTCGGAGCCCAATCTCCCAACTCGCCCATGCCGCCCAATACAGCAATCTTACGGCCCTGCGTCAAGGATGCCAGTGTATGAACCGCACTGCTCATCGAAGCCGGATTGGCGTTATACGAGTCATTAATAAATGTATACGGTCCAATATGAACTAATTCTTCCCGCAGCGGCACGCCTTTATAGGAAGCCAAGCCCTGCTGCATTTGTTCTGCAGTCAGTCCGACAAGCTGACCGACTGCCATCGCAGCCAGTGCATTATATACGTGATGGCGGCCAATGACAGGCACCTGAACGGCAACGGTTTTGTCAGCGCAGTGGCACGTAAAATGGAGACCTGATTTATCCATACGTACGTCGTCAGCCCGTACAGCGGCAGTTTCTTTTGTCCCGTAGGTAATAACGCTGCCCTTGCAGAGCGATGCCATCGGACGCACAAAAGCATCATCTTCATTTAAAACGGCCGTTCCCTGCGCATCCAACGCCTGTACCAGTTCGCTTTTTGCTTTGGCAATGTTTTCCTGGGAACCCAACAATTCAATATGGCTTTTGCCGACATTGGTTACTACGCCTATCGTCGGTTCCGCAATGGCTGCCAGGGCTTGTATCTGCCCTAGGCCGCGCATTCCCATTTCTACGACGCAGGCCTGATGGTCTTTCGTCAGCTGCAGCAGCGTTTTCGGCAAGCCGATTTCATTATTAAAATTCTTTTCTGTCTGCAGTACGTTATATTTTTGCGCCAGCACCGTAGCAATCAGATTGCGTGTCGATGTCTTGCCGACAGAACCGGTTACGGCAATCACGGGGATAGCAAAGCGGCGGCGATGAAATCGTGCCAGCCCTTGATAAGCCGCTACGGTATCCTTAACGACAAAAATCGGCGCATGAACTGTTTTATATTCATCACGGATTTCGGAAACGACTGCGCCTGCCGCGCCGTCCTGCAGAGCCTGCAAGACAAAGTTGTGTCCGTCAAATCGTTCTCCCTTAAAGGCAACAAACAGCGAGCCGTCGGCAATAGCGCGGGTATCTGTATCTACTTCAGAAAACACTGTATCCTGCGTACAAGGTGCCAGCAGTACTCCTTCCGTTGCTTCTTCTACTTCATGAATTGTAAACATAGCCATTAGTTATTTATCTCCCTTGTGCAGCGCTTGTACAGCTTTGCGCGCTTCTTCACGGTCATCAAAATGAATCGTGCCGTTTTTCAAAATCTGATATGTTTCATGGCCTTTGCCGGCAATCAGCACAATATCTCCCGGCTGCGCCAGTTCAACAGCCCGGCGGATAGCCGTACGGCGGTCTACGATGACTTCATGGTGCTGTCCCGGTGTTAAGCCTTGTTTGACACCGGCTTCTACTTCGGCCACAATCGTATCCGGATCTTCCGAGCGGGGATTATCTGATGTAACAATCGGAATATCTGCCAATTCTGCACCGATTTTCCCCATAATCGGCCGTTTGGTCTTATCGCGGTCGCCGCCGCAGCCAAAAACAGCCAAAATACGGTTTGGTTTCATAGCCCGCGCCGTTTCCAACGCTTTCTGCAGGCTATCCGGCGTATGGGAATAATCAACAACAATAGCAAAGTCTTGACCAGCTTCTACCAATTCAAACCGTCCCGGTACAGAATGGAATGTCTGAATCGCTTTATCAATCGTCGCTTCATCGACACCTTCTGCATGGGCCGCACCAATAGCTGCCAGCGTGTTGTACACATTAAACAGCCCTGTAATATTCATATGCAGCTGTACATTGACAAAGGGGCCAACGACATCGAAAGAAGATTTTTTCAATTCAACTTTCAAATTGGAACCTTTGAGGTCTGCGTCTTTTTCTACGCCATACGTCAACACCTTACATTGGCAGGCTTTAAGAATATCTTTGGACCATGGATCGTCAATATTGACGACAGCTGTTTTATTTTCTTTGACATGGTCTGCCAGCGTCAAGCTCTGGAACAGCTTGGCTTTAGCAGCTACGTAATTTTCCATCGTTTTGTGGAAATCCAAATGGTCCTGCGTCAAATTAGTAAAGACAGCTGTATCATATTCGATGCCGGCTACCCGGTTCAACGCCAATGCATGACTGGATACTTCCATGACAACATGGGTCATGCCTTTTTCATACATCAATGCCAGAAAACGCTGCAGTTCGACAACATCCGGCGTCGTATTGTGAATCGGCAGTTCTTCATCATCAATCAAGGCATGGATGGTGCCGATAACCCCGACATGATAGCCTGCAGCCCGCAGTATATGGGCAATAATATGGGTCGTCGTCGTCTTGCCGTTTGTACCCGTAACGCCGATCATGCGCATTTTTTTACCTGGATAATCATAAAAATACGGCACCATGTCTTCCAAGGCATGATGGATTTCAGGCACCAAAATCTGCACGGCACCACTGGGCAAATCCAAATGTTTAGTCGTCAATACAGCAGCCGCCCCTTTTTCTACGGCCTGAGCTGCAAACTTGGCACCGTCAACATGCACGCCTGCAATGCAGACAAACAAATATCCCGGCTGAATGTCGCGGGAATCAGAAGAAATTCCTGTAATGGTTGTGTTACTGTTGCCGTCAATTGTATATATTCCTTTGATTTGCTTGCAAAGTTCTTGTACTGTTTTCATGCTCTGTTCCTCCTCTTAATACTAAATTCATATAGCTGTATATGTAATGGAAACAACAATAGCAGCCTTTGCACAAGGCTGCTGAAGTTATGTGTTATCGACTTTTCGTAGCAGCATGCTGATTTGGGGATTGGGCATACAAAACATGCGTCGGCACTACCATCCCCAGTTGTTTGGTAGCCATTGTATAAATCCGTTCGGGAGATTCCAATTTGGCTATATCGATGCGCAGATTATCGTTTTCCTGCTGCAGTCGCTGCACCTGATCTTTTTCCTGCATCAATTTATAGCTGCGATCGGATTGAACCGCTTTTATATTTACACACAGCGCCAACAATACGCCTACCAAAACGCCGAAAACGATGGTACGCCAAATCGTCCGGCGAAACCGGTGATGCATGACCTTAAAGGTTTCTACAGAAATGACGTGATTGTCTTTGCTTCCTTGTGTGTATTCTGCTTTTCTAGCCAGCATATTATATCACATCCACTCAAATAGTTAAATATATGCCAAAGCATCCTCTATATGCTTATTTCCGTATTCCTACGCGCAGCTTGGCACTGCGGGCACGCGGGTTTTTCTCCAGTTCTTCTGCTGACGGCATAATAGGCTGCCGCTTCGCTTTCAAAATCGCCTTGTGATGGCATACACACACCGGCATATCCGGCGGGCAAATGCAGTCCGTCGCCATCAATTTAAATGCTTTTTTTGTAATCCGGTCTTCCAGTGAATGAAAGGTAATGACACAAATATGGCCGCCCGGCTTGAGACGCTGTACGGCATGCTTCAATGCATCATGAAGGATACCCAGTTCATCGTTTACTTCGATGCGAATGGCCTGAAAAGTCCGTTTAGCCGGATGCGGGCCATCCTTGCGGGCACCTGCCGGAATGGCTTTTTTGATAATCGACACGAGCTCGCTTGTCCGTTCAATCGGCTTTTCTTTACGTGCTTCCACAATAAATGCAGCAATGCGTTTGGCCCAGCGTTCTTCGCCGTATTCTTTGATGACATGATACAGGTCTTCCTGTCCATACGTATTGACAACATCATACGCACTTTTTCCGCGGCTGTTGTCCATACGCATATCCAGCGGCCCGTCCTGCATATAAGAAAAGCCTCGTTCCGGCGTATCCAGTTGATAACTAGATACCCCTAAGTCAAACATAATGCCGTCTACGGCCTCAATGCCTAAGGTATCCAAGACATCACTCAAATCACTGAAATTGCGCTGCACCAAAACATGACGGCAGGGTATATCAGCCAAACGCGCTCCCGCTGCCGCAATGGCATCCTTGTCCTGATCCAGCCCGATAATTTCCGCGTCCGGGTGCAGGCGCTGCGCCAGTGCGTACGTATGCCCGCCGCCGCCCAGCGTACAATCGACATATATACCATCTGGATTCGTTATTAAATTATCTATTGTCTCTTGACGCAGCACACTCACATGATGAAAATCCATCTTTCCTCCTAAAAATCCAGTTCTAGAGATTTGTCCAAACTTTCAGCGATTTCTTCCATATCAGGAACAATCTTCGCCGCATATGCAGCATACGATTCAGCATCCCAGATTTCGATTTTATCGCCCGTTCCAATCACGGTTACTTCTTTTTTTAATTTGGCATATTCACGAAGCGTACCGGGAATCAAAACCCGGCCTTGTTTATCAAACTCCACTTCTGCTGCACTGCCAAACAGAAAACGTTTAAACGCGCGGACATTTTCTTTGGAGGCTTTCAGCTTTTTCATGCCGTTTGCCAAATTCATCCACGCATCCATCGTGTATACAGAGAGACAACCTTCCAGTCCACGGGTGACAACACAATGAGGCCCTAATTCATCTCTGAATTTGGCCGGTAAAATCACGCGTCCCTTCGCATCGATGGAATGCGAATATTCTCCCATGAACATCGATGCGTCATCTCCTCTCTGCATCATTCACTTTTCACCACATTTTACCACATTTTCACACTATCTGACAATAAATATCCTGTGATTATACAAAAGTATCTAAAAAAAATCACCATGTCAAAGACACAGTGATTTTTTCGGCCGCCGTTCATACGGACGACAGCGCGTCTATACTATTTTTATCAATTACAATATCATCCCGGCCCAGTTTGGCAAGGTCACAGCCATGTACTAATTCATCTAGACTATATACGCCTTTTTCAGCAATAAGACCGCTCTGGAAAGCCAAATACGACAAAATAGCTTCACGCGAAATGCCTTCCTCCCGCAGCTGACGAATCGTCAGGCCGTGCTGCCGTTTGGACAGGCGGAACCCGTCAGCATCTACCAGCATAGGAACATGCGTATACACGGGAGGCGTATATCCCAGCAGGGAAATAAGCCAAATCTGCTGTGCTGTCGAAGACAATAAATCCCGTCCGCGCAGCACGTGCGTAATGCCCATCATGCCGTCATCGACAGATACGGCCAGCTGGTAGGCATACATATCATCGGCACGGCGTACGACAAAATCGCCGCATGTTTTCGGCAGATACGCCTGCTGCGCCCCATATACACCATCCGTAAAGGCAATCGTCTCTGTCGGCACATGAATGCGCCAGGACGGCTTTTTGGTCATGTGCTGCCGTTCTTCCGGCGTCAGCGTATAGCAATGACCATCATATATGGTATGCTCTCCTGCGTGAGGCGCGCCAATCGCCTGCAGCCGGGCACGGCTGCAGTAGCAGGGATACAATCGTTCGTGATGCCGCAGCTGTTCCAACGCCGCATCATATAGGGCATACCGTTCCTGCTGGCAGTACGGGCCGTACGCGCCGCCTGTATCCGGGCCTTCATCCCAAGTCAGCCCCAGCCAATGCAAATCTTCCAGCAGTGCTGAGCGAAACACGGGCTTGGACCGCTGTTCATCATTATCTTCAATACGAAGCACCAAGGTGCCGCCTGCCTGCCGGACCTGCAGCCAGCAAAGAAACGCCGTCCAGGCATTGCCCAAATGCATATATCCTGTCGGACTCGGTGCAAACCGTCCTCTCATGCCGCCCACGACCTAATCCGGCAGTGAAATAAGCTGGCCAAACCAGTTTGCTTCCTGGCGAATCTTGGCTTCATTCCCCATAACGCAGACATTGTTGTCCTTCATGACGGCGCGAATCAACGGGGCCAATGCCCGAATATCAGCAGCCGTCGTCTGCAGGAGCTGGTCACGGCGTGCCTGGGCTGCTTCCTGCGTCGTTCCCGTAAAGTACCGGTTCATGGCTTTATCCCCGCGCAGAGACGGCGTCAATGGAATATCAATCCGGCTCAGCGTGCCGATGACATATTTCGTCATTTCTCTGTCCGATACGTTAAAATCATCCAAATAATCAGCTAAAGCGTTGTATGCGTCGATGCTGTGTCCCAAATTCGGGTCGCGGTACGAGCATAATACCATGTCGCCGTTGTCATAAAAGCGCGTAAAGGCGCCGTAGGCACCACCCTGCACGCGAATTTTGGTCCACAAATACCCATACTGCAGAATCGTATCGAGTACCATCAAAGAACCCGTATAGGCATAGCCATGGTCGCGGAAGTTGCCGCCTTTGGCTACGTACTGGACTTTGCCGCTTGTCATAATGCCTTCGTTTTTCTGCGTCAGCGCAAATTGGCACAGCGATGTCTGTTTTTCACCAGTCGGCAGTGCCTGCGTCCATGTCGGCAGCAGCGACACGGCGTTATTCTTATCGTCTTCATCACTCGTAATTTCCAGCGTCATCGCAGTGCGTGTAAATATCTTTTTCATCGTCTGTTCCAGACGAGCTGCTACAGCCGCACTGTTTTCACGGATTTGAGCTGCTATCCGGCTGATAAATTCATAATAGGATAATTCACCAGCATCACAAAACGCTTCGACAGGCGATACGTAGGACAATACACGATGCATGACAATCGTATGCCCGCGGCGGAAGGCATCCATATCCCAGCCGGCTTTGGTTTCTTCAATCAATTCAACCAAACGGTCTGTATTCGTAAAGACCGTATCCAGTGAAATTTCTTTGAGCAGTGAAATCGCTTTATCCAAATTTTGGCTCAATACCTTTGTTTTCAATTTGAAAACCGGCATGTATTTTTTATTGTCTGTGCGGTCTGAAAATGCCGACACGGTACTGTCAATGCCGCCGGTATGCAAGTCAATCAGTGAAGCGATTTCCATATAGGAATGTTCTTTCGTATCCAAATCGCCGAGCAGGTCACTGAGCAAATAAACATACGGAATGTCTTCCGCCGTCATGCCGTGCAAGTCAAAATAGACATTGAGATAGGTAATGCCGTTGGTAAAATCGGGCACATGGCAAATATGAATCCCAGCCGCATCTTCTTCATGCATGACAATAGATTCTGCTTTCTGTTCCAAATCACTGCGGGACAACGTCGGAATCGTCAGCAGCGCTTCAGGTGAATCCGGCGTAGCCTGCCGCTTTTTCAATGCCTGGGTAGCTGCCATAATCTGTTCAATATCCGCAGCAGACAAGGTCGCTTTGTAAGCTGCCAATTTTTCTGCCATTGCCTTGTCATGTTCTTCTGTCAGCCCAGGCTGCGGCACCAACGATACTAAGGCAAAATAGGGATTGTCGAGAATATATTTCTGCAAAATATGTTCATAATAGCCGTTTTTCATGCCTGTGCGCAAGGTTTTGAGGGCGTCTTCATAGCGAAGCGGTTCCAGCGGGTCTTTGTCATACAGCCACGTATCCATGCAGCGGATGCCATAAATCAATCCTTTGGGGCGGCCGGCAAAATCGGCTTCGCGCAGTGTAAATTCAACACGGTTTAAGGCACCTTCCAACATCGTCTTGTCGATGCCGTGCGCCACCATATCTTCCAGTACCTGCCGCACTACCGGCAGAATTTTTTCCTGTTCTTCCGGATCCGAACCGTTGACAGCAATGCTCCACAACGGCTGCAGCAGTCCATCTTGGAAATCGCCGGAAATATCCTTGCCTACGCCGGCATCAACGAGCGCTTTTTTCAACGGAGCGGCCGGAGACTGCAGCAGTACATACGTCAATACTTTAAAAGCCAGGCCCAACGTCGTATCTATTGCGTCGTCCACTACATAGGTCAGGCTGTGCAGTGTCTTGTGTGCTGTTTTTTCATCGTTGGCAATACCGTACGGATAGGATTTAATCACGCTGCCCGTAGGAATCTGCCGCGCAATGGCCGAATCAATCGGTTCAACATGAAAATGACTCAAATATTCATCATTGATAAATGCCAGCGTGCTGTCGATATCCATGTCGCCGTACAAGAAAATATAGCTGTTGGCCGGATGATAGTATTTGGCGTGAAAAGCAGCAAAGGCTTCCTGCGTGAGCTGAGGAATGCAGTCCGGATCGCCGCCCGATTCTACGCCATATGTCGTATCCGGGAACAAATTATCCATAACATGCCGTTCCAGCTGGGCATCCGGCGAAGAAAATACGCCTTTCATTTCATTATATACGACGCCGCTGTAGGTCAGGGGACTGTCAGCTGATGCCATTTCATAATGCCAGCCTTCCTGCATCAAGACTTCCTTATCTTTCAGCATGTTGGGGAAAAATACAGCATCCAAATATACATCCATCAAATTTTTAAAATCGATTGCATTGCGGCTGGCTACGGGATACATCGTTTTATCTGGAAACGTCATGGCGTTGAGGAACGTATTCAGCGAACCTTTAACAAGTTCGACAAAGGGTTCTTTCAGCGGAAATTTGCGGGAGCCGCAAAGCGTAGAATGTTCGCAAATATGCGGTACGCCGGTGCTGTCTGTCGGCGTCGTGCGAAACGAAATAGAAAATACTTTGTTGTCATCTTCATTTTGGATATACAAAAGCCGTGCGCCGGACTGTACATGGCGCATTTCATAAGCCTGACTGTCTAATTCTTTGACATATACGGCACGGTCTACTTGAAACCCGTGTACCATCATGCCTGTTTTTAATTCCATGAAAATACCTCTTTTCTTTATGCATCTAAAAGTATCTGCTGCAAATCAGCTACGGTAGGCGCAAAAAAATCTGGCGGATATGCTTTCCGTTCGCCGTCATTGCCATACCCATAGCCAACAGCAATGACAGGAAGTCCCGCCGTCCGCGCGCCGATGACATCAAACTTTCTATCGCCGACCATGACGGTCTGCTCTTGATATGCCGGCCCGATATACGTCAAAATCCGCTGTATGATATCTGCCTTTGCTTCCGTACCGCCTACAGCCGGCCCAGCAATTTTTTCTACATACGGCGCAATGCCGAATTTTTCACAAATCGCCTGGGCATGCACTTGCGGCTTGGAAGTCGCTACAAAGGAGCGAATCCCCTTTTCTTTCATTTGCTGCAGCATGGGGACAATGCCGTCAAAGGCTTTGTTTTCAAATTTGCCAATCGTACTGTATCGTTCTTGAAAATACGCATAGGTCTTCTTCGCTTTTTCTTTGGAAAAGCCGAATACCTCCTGAAATGTCGTAAGAAGCGGCGGCCCTACAATCGTGTGCTGGTCCAGCCGGCCTGTTGTCGATTCTCCCATTTGAATCAGCGCATATTCTACGGACTTAATAATGCCGTCTTTGGAATCCGTCAATGTGCCGTCCAAATCAAATAATACATAGTTGTACATATACAACCTCCTATAAAACCTTTTCATACATTATATAATGATACCATGTTTGCCCTGTTCGGGCTAGTAGGGAGACGAGGAAGCAGCTGGTTTCAACATGCGGTCCATGCTGCCGCGATACCCTGCCCGTCCCGTTAGGGGATCGCTCGGCATCCGCTCTCTGCTGCAGCAGCCGGCACACGCCGCGGCAAAGGGCATATCAAAAAGAGGCTGTGCCTACGTGCAGCAGCCTCTTGCCATCCCCTATTGCCAAGGCGGGGGTTATACCTTTTTCAAAATATGCCGCGGTACCTGGTTGACATCGCGCACACCCGTAATCATCATAGCGTCGCACAATTCCCGCTTAAACGTATCCAGCAGCAGGCGAACTCCTTCTGTGCCGCCGCCAATAGCCGCTACGGCTGCCGGACGGCCAATCAAAACAGCATCGGCGCCGAGAGCCAGCAGTTTCAACACATCTTCACCATGACGCACGCCGCCATCGGCAAAAATAGTGAGGCGGCCTTTGACAGCATCTGCTATATCCGGCAGTACATCGGCGGTCCCGACCATGCCGTCTAATACACGGCCGCCGTGATTGCTGACGACAATTCCCTGCGCGCCGGCTTCTGCACATGCTACGGCTTCTTCTGCCGACATAATGCCTTTAACAATAAAAGGAATATGCACCGCTGCGGCTATCTTTGTAATGCTTACCGCGCTTTTGGGCCCTACGGGCTGTCCAAAAATCCGCATGTTGATCAGCGTGGCCGCATCAATATCACTGGCCACCGCCGGCGCGCCGGATTGTTCTGCCAGTACAGCCTTTTCTATGATTTTTTCATCTTCCCGCGGCTTAATCGTCGGAATGACATATCCCGGCCGCTTTTTGCAGGACGCAATCCCGGAAGCGTACATATACGGTGCGCCGCTGTCGCCGGTAAAAGCCATCGTTCTGGCTTCCATGGCACCCTGGGTTACAGCTTCATCGTATGCCTGTTCCACTGCTGCCGGGTCACCGTCTACCTGTGCATTTAAAACAATACCGCCGACAGGAGCCAGCAGTATCGGCATGCTCAAGGTCCTGCCGAACAGAGATATCGCCGTGCTGGGTTCTTCTATGCCGGACATGCTCCGCATAATGAGTCCGTATTCTTGCAGTGATTCCAAATTCCGCATAAAAGAACGACCGGTCCGCAGTCCGCCAAAACCAGGAATCATGCCGACACACGCCTTGCCATTGCAAACCGGACAGACGTGACAGCCTTTCATCTTCGCTCTGGCAGCATCTCTGATTTCTTTCATATCCATATGTAGCCCTCCTTATACCAAAAAGAGCTTACCACTATGATGATAACACATAATGGTAAGCTTGCCTACTGATGACGATTAGTCCATTTTGACGAAAGCATCCTTGCCGGCACCACAGGTCGGACATACCCAATCTTCCGGCAGTGCATCAAATTTCGTGCCTGCTGCTACGCCTGCATCAGCATCGCCTTCTGCTTCATCATAAATATAACCGCAAATTGTGCATTCGTATTTATCCATGTGTATAACCTCCTAAAAATAATTTCAACAAATAATTTTTATTAATTACCTATTATTATCATACCACAAGATACGGTATTTGGCAATATTTTTAGAAAGAATAGCCGTTTTTCCCGTTGGCTTTTACCTTATACAGCCCAGTATCGGCCTTCGTAATCAATGTGTAATAGTCCTGGCCGTCACGAGGTGCTATGGCAATGCCGATGCTTCCCGAGACAGTGCAGCGGCCTTTTTCATCAATCGGCACCTGTCTAATTCGGTCTGCAATCATCATTGCTTTTTCTCTGACCTCCTGGGTATCGCCGTTTTGAAGTGCCGCAAAAAAGACAAATTCATCACCGCCAACACGGCCGACGATATCTTCTACCTCTGCTTCTTTAACCAACACACTGGCAATCGAACGCAGCACCTTATCTCCTACAGGATGTCCAAAAGTATCATTAATTCGCTTAAAATTGTCCAAATCAATAAAAAGCAGGGCATACGCCTGCTGTGTTTCCTTCAGGCAGTCATTTATTTATCCATCGTCTCCTGAAAATTCCACAGCTTGGTGAGGGGGTCTGATTGCGCTCGTAAAAGAGCCACTTCCAAATTCCGCTGGGTTCGTTTTTCTTCCATATATACATTGGTAATGTCGATGCGCGAAAGAAAAATCATCTGATTTTTCTTATCATGATAGCGGTAAGCCAGCCGTTTTCTCGTATACGTGCCGTGTTCATCCACCAGCCCGCAGGTAAACGAATAGACGTCATGCTGTTCCAGTTCCGCTTTCACCTTTGGCAGATGCATGGCAGCAATCACCATTTCCTGGTCTTCCGGAGCCACAAATTCTCTGGCATATTCTACCACAGCTGTTTCATAATCCGTGCCTTGCGTCGGCGGCAGTGGCGTATTGGCCATACCGCTGAACATCGTATAACTATTATTCTTGGCATCCAAATACACAAAATAATCACACGCGTCATACACATACTGTCGTACGATGGATATCAATATATTGTCACCGCCTGTATTCCGCACCAATACATACGCGTAGCGATGGCCGTCTTTGGCTGTCATAAAAGATAATACCGTCACATGAAATTTATTCTTTTTAATGACTTTGGATGTAAAATTGTAAGAAAAAAGCCGATTATTTTCGTCCCAACATTGCTGCAAATGTGCCCAGCTAAAACTGCTCAACACCCGCCTGCGGTCCGGAAGCTGAATATATTCATCCGTATAATATGCTAAATACGCGTCCCAAGGATAGGTATTGCCAACCATATCGTTTCGGTCTCCATGCAGCACTACAGCTTCGCCGCTGTCTAAATCAACGCGCGTAATTGCCAAATACATTCCTTTCGTTGCTTCACAAATTTCCTCTTCAATATCTATATGTACTTTTCTCAACGCGGTAATAAAATCATTGTCTTTTACCATGTCCATACTGACATTCCCTCCACTTTGTTGTTGTCAATGCCTCCTTAAAATTATCCCAATTAATTATGATAGAGAATTTTTACACATTCTTTTTAATTATAGCATGACGTGAAACGCTCGTCTATTTACGTACTGTGCGATATTTGCAAACCCAATACCGTACTATACCTCTGTGCAATAGTGTCCTAAATTACCCTTTTATAAATAGCATACCACAAATAGAGGAACAAATAAACACTCTTTCTCCTATTACATATTATATACGTGCTAATTTTAAACGTATTTATATTAGAGGAAGGATAGCATGAATTTTAAGGAAGAAATTGAACAATCATCAAAACAGACGGATGGACGCTCAAAGCATCCCAAGGATCCCATTTTCAATATATGCATCCCGCTAAACCCGGCAAAGTTACCATTCCTAATCACGGAAAGAAAGACGTATCGCCAGGAGTTGTAAAGTCCATCCTAAAACAAACTGGATTGGAATAATTCGGCTTATCCTCCTACATTTTTTTTGGAAAAGAAGGGGTACTCTATGCTTAGTATGTATCCCGCTATTTTTTACAAAGAAAAAGAAGGCGGTTATTCTGTTCTTTTCCCCGATTTAAATCATTTGGCAGCCTGCAGCAATACGTTGGAAGAATCCATGTCTATGACAGTAGATTGCTTAGCTGGTTACTTGTATACGGAAATGCGAGAAGGTAATACCATTCCCGCTCCTACGCCGTTTGATAAGGTTGACCTTTACTGTGAAGATGATGACGATTGGGATATACTGGAGATACTTTAGGTTCTATAATAAATGTTGGATGCTTGTGAACATCCGTATTCATAAGCACCCAACATTTTTATAAAACAACAAAACAGCACCGCCCACATTACAAAGAATGTGACAACGGTGCTATTTTACTGGGTTTATTCTTCGTCTTCCGGCAAGTCTGCGTTATGGTAAACACAACGCAGAGGTTCTAATAAGATGGCTTAAAATAGCCTTTTATCGCAAATTTTATTTTCTAAAATGTAGCCACTGTGTAGCCACCATTTTAATATTCAGCCATCCTCCAACAGATTTACTGATATCTTTTTTATATAAGATACATCATAAATATGCAGTACAATCACTTAACTAAGCAACATTACTGCGGTTCTGGTCCATACAGTCTTTCCATGCCCGCACGAGTGACAAGCCAAATTCTTTTTGACCGTCTCGCTTCTATCCCAATGTGTGCTTATTCCATTTTTTTACAGCAAAAAGAAAGCAAGGAACAAAAAATTCCCTGCTTCCTATATATTCAAACTATTCGTTGATAAATGGCGTTGACTGTTTCAATGTGGCAAACTGAGACATCAATTTTATACGTAGCTCACGGCAAATATTCCAATACATTGTATGCTCTTCTGGGGTTCGCCGATACTTTTCAAAATTGCCAACCAACGCATCCAATGCCGTCAGCGTTTTATGGATTTCTTGAGCGGCTTGTTCAAACTGCTGTGTCGTGCAAAATACCGCTTCCCGATCTTCAGTATTCCACGTTTCTTCCTGCTCTGGCGTGAAGTACTGCCGTACTTCTTCTTTATATTTATCGTACATCTGTTGGTAATTCAGCAGACCGATGATTGTTTTTTGCGGATATAAGATCATGCGTGATGCACTGCTATGGACGAGGTGGTTCTCCTGTTTGAAGGCGGCGAGCTTTTCGCCTTGCAAGAATATATATGGCAGCTGGAACCGTTTGGCAATGAGCAGAAATGTCGAATTAGAAACCTTCGTCATCGTCATAAGGTACATAGCCGGCATGAAAATTTTCCCTTCATAGGTATATTTCTGAAACACCGATACGGGCGCAGTAGTATGACGTTCTTTGAGGGCCTGTTCCATTTGGTTGAAAGCTTGGATATACTTGACTTTCCATTCAATAGCCTTCTGTCCGGTGAAACCCATAACGAGCAGAGAAAAACCGTCGCGATTCATGTAATAAATTTTTTGCTGACGACCGTAAGTATCTGATTTGGAAAACATTGGCACAATTTTGTGCCGATGTTAAGGCATGAATACTTCGTAATACAGATTTATGTGCTTTTCCAAAATTTTCAGCTACTTGACGACTTGTAGTAACGACTTGATTATTTTTTACTTCTACTAAATTTCCCATGATAAAACCCCTTTCAAACACTTTTGAAAAGAGATTCCGCCCATGCTATAATATTTCATAGGGGGCAACCTCTGGAAAGATACACTCGCTTTTGCTTTGGTCTGTAGGAGCGGGTGTATTTTATTTAATAAGGTCTTCAAAAACCATACTGATACCTTTGCGTATTACTTCAGAACGATTACTGTTCATTTTTAATACACATTCATCCAGTTTTTCCAACGTGGCATCATCGACACGAACGCGAATCATAGTATTTTTAGGTGCGTCAGTTGGCCGACCTATTTTCGCAGCACTCATTTAATCACCTCACTTTTGTTGCTACAATATGTAGTATGATTTATGTGGCTACAAAAGTCAAGCAAAGAAAATCCCGCCAAGCCAAAATATTCTGACTTGACGGGATTATTTTATTCGGTTTTATGTTGCGGTTGCGGTCCATACAGGCGTTCCATGCCCTCACGGGTTACCAACCAGATACGCCCTGCCTTTCTGGCTTCGTTTGACGTAAATCGAGGCGGGGACTTCTTATATCCAGAGCAGGCCTGCTGTATGGTAATAGGAGCCTTGCCCCATTTTTCTGCCGCTTCTGCTGCAGTCATGACTTCATCCAGCGGATTCATTTTCTCACCACCTTAACTAAAACATAAACCGAAATAACCAATGCAACGATAGCTATTCCCAATGTCAATTCTTGCATAATTCCGATATGGACGATATAATTACTTTAGAAGCACCTGAGGGGACGCAACCCCTCAGGCTTGAACTTCTACTTTCTAGAAGCCTTGTACAACAGGATTGCTGTTATTAGATTAATCACTGCTGTTACAAGGCTTATTATCATTATAGCCTCGTCCATATCATCGCCTCCTCTCTATAGTTATATTATACACGTTTAAGTATGTATTGTCAATGCTAAACAATGTATAATTGCAAAAAAAATAATCCCGTCAGGCCAGTAAATAACCGGCTCGACGGGATTTTTCTCTATTCTGTTTTATGCTGTGGTTCTAGTCCAGAATAGTAATCGGTGCTCCCCACCGTTCTGCCGCTTCCTTAACCGTCATGATGTCATCTAGCGGATTCATCATACTACCCCCATCGATATAAATAGTGCAATTATTGAAATGACCAATGCTACAATACTAATAATCGTCGTTGTGTTCATAGTTATTTAATACACTAAAAAGAAGTAGGAACGAGCTAACTTCGTCCCCATAATTTGATATTTGTAATTTATTTAGTACTAGTGTTTTTTGCTTTTGATAAAGAAGCGCCAGTATTTGTATCCGTACTCAGAGGCAATCATGCGTTGTCCCCATCGATTAGTATATTCTTTACAACATACCCACTGGCCAACCTCATCGGATTCAATCCAATTGGTTGATTTCATATAAGTCTCCTTTCGGAAACCGTTGCAAAATACACTTCATAATGCTAAAATAAGCTTGAAACTATTTTTAGGTTAGCCTCATCATGAGGTATATCGTATACCATTTAGCTGCAACTCAATGGTATACGGCAACAGTCACCTGGTTATTCAGCCACTAGGTGGCTGTTTTTTTAATGTAAACATACTTATCCCTTCCTTCTATTTTTTTGAACTTGAGCCGCACTAATTGATATTCCGTAACTATTAGCAATTTCGTCCACACTTTTACCTTGTAAAAATTTGTGTGGTGCAAGTAATTCCCCAGCAAAAGCGTTGGCTTGCCATTCTGGATCGCGGTAGGCTGCTACTTTTTGATTAGCATTTCTTGCTAATGATAAATTTTTCATATTATGTAACAACAAATGTCCCAATTCATGAGCCATTGTTAGCCTATCTCTACCGTATCCTTTGCAGGCACGGTCATATACATCTTCCCTAATTCTTATAACGTTCTTACCAATTAATGTCTCCCCATGTTTATCTCCCATTGAGGCACAATCAACAATTTCGAAAGATACTCCAATGCTCTGAAGAATGTATTCATAAACCCTGATGATATCTACATAGCCATCTTCTTCTAGCCCAAACATGATTCGGATTTTCTTTGCAAAATCTCTAATTTGTTTTAAAGATAACGAGTCAACAATAATTCCACCCATATATCAACCATCCTTTCTGCTCAAAATCCTTCTAATTTCAGCTAGTTGTTCATCACTTAGGTCTGAAAACTGCCTTGCCAGTTTTAAAACAGTGTTCTTTTGATTTTCGTTTGCATCAGTAAAATCAATTTGAATGCTGGTTCGTGTATTATCTTCAGCTTCTTCTAATTTTTTAATTATTGCATGATTTAACTCATATTTTTCAGTAATAGCTCTGGTCAAACCAGTTGGAATTTGTCGCTTACCATTTTCAATTGAAGATAAATAGGCAGATGTGATACCAAGTTTACCTGCCATATCTTTTAGTAGCTCATCCCTATCCACTCTGATCTTACGTAGGACTTTTCCGTAGTTGGTAGCCATATTAAAGCCCTCCTTACATACGCATTAATTTATTAGTTTATTAATTTTCTATGTTGTTAATTATAAAACACTTGTGTTTATTTGTCAAACTATAAAATCTATAACTAATCGCCGCAACTTGATCGTTGAATAAACTGTTTTTTTCTGCATTGATCCACATATTAATCTATAAATAAAAATCCCGCCAAGTTAAAAATCATTAATCTGACGGGATTATTTTTTTATTCGGCCTTATGCTGCAGTTCTGGCCCGAATACCCGTTCCATCCCTGTTTTCGTTACAAGCCAAATCCGTTTGGACCGTCTTGCTTCTATCCCAATTTTAAATCGTGGCGGTCTGCCTTGCCGTTCAATGCAAGCCTGGCGCAATGAATCCGTCGATTTGCCCCAACGCTCCGCCGCTTCTTCCAAAGCCATTACTTCTTCCAATGCCTTTTTACCAAAATTATCATCCATGCTCCAAATACGCCTCCTGTAATTAATGCTTTGATGGCTTCTTTATCCCATGTTATTAAGCTACCTGCTATAGCTAAAAGCAGAATAAATACTATAAAGTCCCAAATTATCTTTTTCATTTTTTGCCTCCTATGATATAATAGAAGCAAGAAGGGAAGTTTGCGGCTTCCCTTCCCGCTTGCCTCCTAACGTTTTTGCTTCCTACGGCGTTTACGTTTGGGGGCCTTTTCTTTTGGCTTCCTAATCGCCAACCAGATTGTTACGATTAACGATATTAGCCATTCCAAATCATTTTTATCCATCATTTCCACCTCCTCTCTATATATTTATTATACCGTATATACGGTATAATGTCAATGGCTATACGTGTACTTATTCCATTTTTTTACAGCAAAAAGGAAGCAAGGAACAAAAAATTTCCTGCTTCCTATATATTCAAACTATTCGTTGATAAATGGCGTTGACTGTTTCAATGTGGCAAACTGAGACATCAATTTTATGCGTAGCTCACGGCAAATATTCCAATACATTGTATGCTCTTCTGGAGTTCGCCGATACTTTTCAAAATTGCCAACCAACGTATCTAATGCCGTCAGCGTTTTATGGATTTCTTGAGCGGCTTGTTCAAACTGCTGTGTCGTGCAAAATACCGCTTCCTGGTCTTCGGTATCCCACGTTTCTTTCTGCTCCGGTGTGAAGTACTGCCGCACTTCTTCTTTATATTTATCGTACATCTGTTGGTAATTCAGCAGACCGATGATTGTTTTTTGCGGATACAAGATCATGCGTGATGCACTGCTATGGACGAGGTGGTTCTCCTGTTTGAAAGCGGCGAGCTTTTCGCCTTGCAAGGATATATATGGCAACTGGAACCGTTTGGCAATGAGCAGAAATGTCGAATTAGAAACCTTCGTCATCGTCATAAGGTACATAGCCGGCATGAAAATTTTCCCTTCATAGGTATATTTCTGAAACACCGGCACGGGCGCAGTAGTATGACGTTCTTTGAGGGCCTGCTCCATTTCATGAAAACGATTGATATATGTTGCCGTGAATAAGGCACCTTTTTTGCCGGTCATTTTATGAGCGATGAACTCACACCCCTTTTTCGTTATGAGGTAGCATTTATAGTGCTTTCCAGTTCCCGACATATACGAAGATGATTTCCAAAAATCATTAAGGTTCAAATTTGTGCTAGACACATCAAAATCCAATTTTGGATTTTGACTCAAATAACTGTTATAGGTATCAATATCTCTTAAAAGTTTTGCATGTTCTTTTCTAATCATCTTTGCAACTTCGCGGCTATCTAAAAATAGTACTTTCAAATTATTCATATTAACCTCCTGTTTTGCAACAAGAAGTATGGTATAATAAATTTACCAACTTCTTGTTGGTAGTAACAAATAGGCAGGTAGCTTTTCCAAGGGCGCACCTGTCTATTTTTCATTTTTTAACCGTCTAACTGCAATTCGAACCCCTTCTGCCCTAGATATCTTCTCTTTTTTGCAAAATGTATCTAGTATTTTTAATGTCGGGGCATCAAAGCGAATGCCCAGTTGTACAGTTTTGGGGCTATCAGTAGGACGACCCATTTTAGCACTCAAAATATCACCTCACTTTTGCTAATCAAAAGTATATACTTATGGTAAGCAAAAGTCAAGTAAAAAATAATCCCGCCAAGTCAAAATATTCTGACCTGACGGGATTTTTTATTCTGTTTTATGTTGTGGTTGCGGTCCGAATACCCGTTCCATACCAGTTTTTGTTACTAACCAAGTTTTCCCCGATTTTCGGGCTTCAGTATGTTTCATTCTTGGTGGAATATCTGCATACCCCTTACATGCCTGTTGTACTGTTATGGGTGCTTTCCCCCATAATACCGCCGCTTCTGATGCGGTCATTACTTCTTGCAGTGCTTTCTCGCTAAAATCATTACAATCCATACTCCCGTCAACCCTCCTGATATAAATAATTTAATGTGTTCCCAGTTCCATTCTGTCGTATAATTCGTCAAAATTATACCAACAATAAAAATTGTGTATATAAAATATTTTTTCATTTCTTTTCGCTCCTTTTACTGTTATAATAAGAGCAGGTTTGGGGCTTATGCCCCTTTCCTACTCCCGGCTTCGTTTAACGCTTCTGCTTTGGTCGGCGATGGCGTTTACGAGGCCGTTTCTTTTTGGATTCCTGTTTTTCTGACTGTTTTTGCAGTATCAAGCTTGCCCCTTGAAGAGCTAACCCTGCAACGCCAATCAGGATTTCCAGTAAATCCTTTGTTTCTTTATCTATCATTTTCACCCCCTTTCTCTTACAAAGATATTATAACGCATATACGTTGATTTGTCAATACATATGCGTTGTTTATTTATATAAAAAAATAATCCCGCCAGGCCAGTAAATAACCGGCTCAGCGGGATTTTTCATTAGTTGTTTTCAGTCGTTTCTGTCGTACTCTTACTTAGCACGAGTTTCACAGCCCAAAGGGTGCCGTTAATCAGGAGCGGTAATACGAACTGGTCACGGATTTTATTCCAGCCCGTTTCGTCTGCTGCCTGCGCCTGAATTTCTGCAATGAACTTGCTGGCTACGTCTTCCAAGGCAGGCATGCCTTCATTTACTAAATTATCTGTCAGCCGCTTTTTCGCTGCTTCCGTTACTTCTTTCACATCCAATGCAGCTACTAAGCCGTCACGTACTTCTGTCCATTTACTCATAATTGATTACCTCATTTCTTATATGCACATAAATTTATAAATATCTGTTATTTGCTTTTGGCCACGTTGATTTTTAATATTTTTATGCAGGATACTGTATTATACAGCATATTGGCATTCATAATCCGTGATGCCGCGCGCAATAGCACGGGCAAATTTGTCGGCTTTATTCTTCAAAAGTGCGGCATCTGCGTCGTTGTCGATAAATGCCGTTTCAACGAGCACGGCCGGCATATCTGTATGTTTTAATACAATCAGCCCCGGCATTTCTTTTACGCCACGGTCGAATGTACCCAATGCACCGACAATCTGGTCTTGAATACACTGGGCAAGCTTTCCGCCGCTGCTATTGCTATCGTAGCATTCGACTTCTGTACCACGTGCATCGCCATTGCATGCATTGCAATGAATGCTGACGAAAATGTCTGCGCCCCAGTTATTAGCGTCTTCGCAAACAGGAACGGTGCGGTCATCATAGTCACTGTCATAATAGAGATTGTCCGACTGCAAAAGGCGGCAATCGCATCCCGCAGCGGTTAAATATTTCATAACTTTTGCGCCAATGCTGGCAGCTACGTCGCATTCTCTCAGTCCACTGCTGGGATTTACTGCACCGCTGTCGTATTTTGTATCGTGTCCTGGATTAATGTAAACTTTCATTTTGTATCGTCTCCCTTTCTATTTACTGTTGATTTCACACTGCCACCAATATAGCCAAGAAGGCCGCTAGCAATGGACATGGCCAACTCATTCAGGCCATAAAAAATAGCCAGCACCAAGGCAATAATAAGCCCGATGATGACCATACAATCGGCAATATTAATTTTTTCAAACATCATGATTCATTCTGCCTTCCAGCGTATCAATACGATGGTGTGCGGATTTTACGGACGACTCAACCGTTGCCAGTCTCTCCGCCTGCTTTTGTCGTTTGTTATCCACGTCCTGCAACTGCATTTGCATGTGCTCAATTGCGTTGCTGAGATTCTTAATCGCATTGTTCAGCGGCTTGATAACCGAAAAATTAAATAATGCCCCCAGTGTCACCAATAGGGCCGTCACGGGGCCAATAATGCCTAACCATTCCATGTGTATGCCTCCTGTAAATCTTTTAAACTTTTGCAATATCGACTTTTATCACATACTTCTTCCCGGCGTTACTAGCCGAGAAAAAATCATATAAATTGCCGCTGTAGAGTGTCTGTTCGCCAATAAATGCGTTGTTATGGCTCTGATAATACATGTTGCTAAAATATATACTTCCTTGTTTACCTGTATCAGGGTCTATTAGCGTGACATTGGCGTTATAAGTCCCACTCGTTTCGCCACCTATTTGAATAGCAAAATCCATATATGGATTATAAAATTCAAGCATTACGACGGTAATTGTTTTACCGTTGTATGTAAACGTACCGCTGATTGCCCCGAATTTTAAAGAACCGATATTGGAAAATCCGTACATATCTGTATACTTACCCATCGTTAAGTACACAGCTGGTGTAATATTGGGTTGTCTTATTACGTATTTTTTTACGCCGTTTTGCTTTATCCATAAATGTGATACATTATCATCAGAACTTTCCCCAAGTACTGCATATCTGGTCACTCCATCGGAGCATAAAAATGGGAAATAGCTATAACCAGATTCTTTCGTATTTACAAGCTTGATATATTCTAAATCTCCGTTTGCTCTCGTTACACTAATATATGCCATTTAATCAACCCCAATCGTAACGCCACCAAAGGAAATCGTATTCCCGGATACCGTAACGGCAGGTATGTCGGTTTTCTTTGCATATCCAGATAAGTCAACATTGACGTTAGAAACGGCAGAATTAACATATTCCTTACTTGCTAAGTTTTGTAAAGCACTATAAATACCTGTTGATGTTACCGGATTTGTACTAGTAGCTATTGGGGCCGTATCAAAAATAAGTTTGTCCTGCTTTGCATTTATCTGATTTTGGATAGATGTATGAATCGCTGATGCATCAGATTTCTTATAGTAGGTATCGGTAATAACGTTACCTTCTCCGTCTTGATCAGCTTTAGTAGCATGGGAAGTATCTCCAATCGTTGCTGTTGATTTTGTACCATCTTTGTGAATAAAGGTGATTGTTCCCCCAGAATAGGTTGTATCAATTACAGCTTTAGCTACGTCTTCGTTCGTAGGATAATTAGATAAATCAACAAAACCAGACAGGTTATCCCAGGCTTTTCCGTTCCAAATAACATTATCCCCGGCTTTAATCTGATGAGTAGCATCGGCATTCACGATATTCCATACGTCTCCTACATTATTGCCGGAAACAGGCAAGTCAGAATAGTTATCTACGGAGCCGGCATATTTAGCAAACCCAGTTACTTTTTTTAAAGCAGATTCTACTTCTTTTTGTATTTTTTGAGATTCTGCCAACGCCTGTTTAGCATTGGTTTCAGAAGTAGCCGCATGTGTTTCTGATGCTTTTGCATTGGTAGCCGATGTACTAGCTGCAGTAGCAGAAGACGTTGCGTAATTGGCACTAGCTTTCGAATTGACTTCTGATTTAGATGCGTTCGTAGCCGATGTCGCCGCCGCGTTTTTACTATCATTAGCGGCGTTTTTATATTGTAACGCATTACTTTCAGAATTAGCTGCATTTGTCTCCGACTGTTTTGCTTTAGACGCACTTGATGCCGCATCACTTGCACTGGCAGAAGCCTGCAAAGCTGATGTATTTGCTTGATTTAAACTAGTGGCTGCATTCGCTTCGCTTTCTCTTGCCTGAGTTGCACTAGCTTCCGCATTATCTGCATACTGCTTTGCTTCTACAAGCGGCTGTAATGCTGTTTTGATAGTCGTGCCGGTACTCAATGTCAGTATCAGATACCCGTCACTGTCTACCGTTGCGTCCGTAATGCTTTCCCCTTTTTCGCCGCGAATTGATTCAAGCCACTCTTTTTCTGTGCCGATAAACCCGTTTTGTTTTGCGATTTCATAAGCACTTAATCCATCAACAGCTTCAGATACAAGAATAAACTGTGTACCGTCCCACCGATATGTTTTTCCCGTTGATTTGACGACATATAGTTTAGCGGGGTCGCCACTTGTCGGCAGTTCATCTACATACACGCAGGCACCGCTTATCATATCGAACAGTGCTTGAAAATTATTGATGATGTAGTCTAAAATGCCGTCATTTGTTTTAGTTGCAAAAGCTGTCTTCTTGCTGTACGCTCCTTCGCTTATAATCGTATCGTTCTCGTCGCGGATTTCTCCGCGTTGAAATGCTTGTCGTTTCATGTGTTATTCCTCCGTTATTTCTTTCCACCCTGCCGGATAACCGTCCGGACTCCACACGTTATTATCTATTAACGATTCGTATATTTTCCCGTTATATGTCACTCGATCCCCCTTTTTATACGCGTTCGTGCTGTCCGGCTGCACCCATGGTTTCGGTGTATTGTCTGTCGATGTCAGTATTTTTGCAAACAAGCTTGGCGATACATCCGGTTTCCAGCTTTCTTGTGATATATGGTCTTGCAATACTTTATACAAAACATTTTCATATGAAACCCTATCACCGGTTTTATACTTTACTGAATTTGCCGACCAAATCGGGAATATTTCCGGAATGGTCAATGCCACATCATCGGATATACTTGCCACCGTTTTTGCATACACACTTTTTAGCGACGTTATGTCGCCGCTGTTCATTGTCGTAATCATAGCCTGTGTAGCAATCTGACTGATAGATTCTTTGGTGTTTAGTGCTGCAACTTCGGTGTCTGTTTGCTCTCGCCAGCCAAGCTCGAAAATATCTTTAGGTACGTCGCTCTCGCCATTTTGACATTTGACGTGGTATGTTCCGGCATTTTCGTTGTAGTACGCTTGTAACGTCGGTAATTTTTGTATATATGTTTTATATTCCATGATTTCACCTCATTCCTTATAAAATGCTATATAAAAAGAAGAAGCACGACATTCATCATGCTTCTTCTCATTTTACGGAGTATCAATCTCCGCAAATACTATATTTAATGTTTGTTGTAAAAGGTCTTCCGGCAGTTGCTCTACCACGCGGTATCCCCTGGACTCTATGTCTAATGCGCGTATATGTTCACACAATATACATCCAGTAGTCACTGTTCTGTCGTCCAAAGGAATGTGCAAGGGAAAATTGTTTTTGGTGTTTGTTATAGGACAAACAATTGCTAGTCTCGCTTTTTGATTAAACGTATTGTTGCTGATGACTACAGCAGGGCGATACCCTGCTTGTTCATGCCCTGATTGAGGATTGAAATTGATTTTAATAATAGAACCTTGTGTTACCATATTTCGTTACCTACTTTTTCACCCCAATCCATTTCTTTGGCTTTGTAATCGCCTTGATACCCTGCAAACAGTTCATCAATGGATTTTCGTTTGGGCGCAACCGGTTTGAGAAGCAGCCCTCCATCTTGTTCGATAATTTCTATCGTATCATTTTCCTTCCAACGCACAGTATCTAAAATAATCTTAGAAAGTCGTATGCCATGGGAATTTCCCCATTTTTGAATTTTAGTCGTTGTTTCCATGGTGTTATTCCTCCTTGTATATACATAGTATATACTTTTATAGGAAGATTTGTCAATGATTATCCTTTCGTAACAGTGTATGGACAAGAATTAGGGTCGATAGCGATAAATCCGGCTGTACCATGGGCTATAACAGAATCACCTGCAGCATCCAACGAGTAAGATTGTAAAGTACAAGTACCTTTCATATCTTTTAAATAACCGTTACCACCGTTTATTTCTTCTCCTTCATCATCAAACGCCTTGAACATTAGAGTAATGGTTATCTCAGAGTTGTTATTTAGAGTTATTTGTTTTGGGGTGTTTGTTTGTAGGTCCCCAGAACCACTACTTCTTGCTATTTCGGAGTAATTAGAATATGTCTTTCCATTTAAGTCATACTTGGCATAAAGGACAGTATCGTAGTCGTAATAATCCCACCCTTCGTCATCCCCATCAGACCAACGCGACCTGTCGGTATGCCCGGCTAGTATCGACGTTAGATTAATCTGCGCTTTTGTTGCTGTAGTTGGAACATTTAACTTATAGGTGTAGGTTTGTCCGCTCTTGTTGTTCGCTAAATTCCAATCAGCTATTTTAGTATTTACAACAAAACTGCCGCCGGAACCTGCTTTTAAAACAGATTGACAGCAAACTTTAAACCCTTCTTTTGTAATATTTAAAGGTTCAATATGTTGCCAAATATTGACATTCGTATAGCCTACCGCTGATGTCTGCAACTGGTTCGGAAATAAAAATACTGTCGGGACAACGTCCCACGCACTAGCAAATTTAACAGTATCTCCATCGTTAGCGACACCTGTGCAAAAGCGTCCTAAAGCCGCAAACGTGTTATTCAGCGAATCTTTAAAAGTCATGCCGTTTTGTCCGAATTGAATAGACGAACCGTTTGCCCCTGTAACTGTCATGCCGTCAGAATCGAGTTTTACGGCCCCTGCGACAACACCTGTTGCCGTGTTTTTACCCAGTGTAATGTCTGCCGCTGCCAATTTATCCGCCGTTACAGCTCCTGCCTGAATCATACCTTTGGCAATAATATTGTTATCGAATACAGTGTCCCCAGTGATATGCACCTTTTTGCCGTCAATCAAAATGCTTTCGTCACTGACGTTGATCTGGTTGATAACATCGCCTTTTTTGACGCGGAGATTGATGGTATCTTGCAGCTGTACAAGAGCTGAGTAGTTTTTAGCTCCGTCGGCTTTGTTTAAATTCCCGACTAACTGTACTACACTATTCTTAGCTTCAATTCCCTTATCGATTGCGTCTTGAATTGTTTTATCTATTTTTTCAATGCCGATGCTTTCATTATCTATCCACTCCTTGTCAATCGTCATCTTAATTGTAATCGTACTGATAAGAGATTTTTTGCCTTCACCGAAATAATCTGTATACGCTGCGCATACATTGTATATTCCTTCTTCGCACGTATAGCTTATACTATTGTTTGGCGAGTAGATAGCGTCATCATCATTGATATATACATTCATACCGCTGCATCCAACAGGTATGGCATCAACACGAATGCCGATGCCTCCTAGCCGTTTAAATAATGTCGGCGCAGCAGGTGTCGGTGGTTCTTCTTTTTTATATTCCAGAATAGCCGGATTGCCGTATTTATTGTCTGCATTTTTGGCAAACAGGTATAGTACGCCATATCTGTCTTTTAATTCAATAATCGCCATGGTACTATTCGTTCTTGCAAGCAATGCACCGCTTTCTATCCCTGCGTTTTTATCGCTGCGCACTTCATAATATTCAATATCACTGTTAGTGACATCATTCCACGATACGGTTACTTGCTTTTCGTTAAATGAAATCGTAAACCCGTCGGGGGTATTAGGAATCATCGTTTTTAGTGCTACGACAATTTCCGTTTGCGGCGACTCTTCTAAGCTAATATAGTTTCCATCGTCGTCTGCTGTTGATACGGCTATTTTATATGTGTCGCCAGGAACTGCCTGCGGAATGACAACTTGATTCGCTCCGATGCCTGCATACGTCCATCCTCCTAAAAAACCAATCTGATCCGCTGGTACGCCTTCTTCAATAACCATTTCTTCGGCTTGTACGTAATTGCTCTTGTAGTATACTCTGCCTTCCAGCCCTGCGGGCTCCCATTTTACAACTACATCATATCTCGGCGTACCGTCTTTTAACTGTCTGTATCTCGTATATGCTCTTACATTTTCCGCTTTTGTAATAGCTGACGTGGTTCCAGACAAAAACAGTGAGCCTTGCAAGCTTCTTGATTCTTTTTTATTCAACACGCTGCATACGCGTATATAGTACTTTTTCTCTGCTTCTAAATTATCAAACGTATATGTAACATCTTCTGTATAAACCGGCGCATCCCAACCACTTCCATCCTTTGATAGATATACATTGAACCCGTCGTACCGTTTATTTGTTGTATTCCAACTTACTATAATTTTATAGATTTTATTGTTTCTTCTATATGCTTCCGCTCTAAGCTGTAAATCTATCGGTTCGGCTTGTTTCTGCGGTATTTCAGCGTTTGAGTAATTGATTTGCGGAATATCATAGTTCTCGCTGAATACATTTTCATTGTATTCCAGTGCTTCGATTTCACGCGTGAAATCCTGCGCCCGGCTAATAGAGCGTACTACAAATTTTTTAGTGCCTTTTGCTACTTCCGATATATCAAAAATATCTCCTGCCGCCGGCGGCGTTTCGGGAACTGCTCCTATGATAAGCTGTGTCATGCTGCCTATTGTTTTAATATCTTGGCATGATACTTCGTACCTAGTATCCGTTTTAGATGCTCTGTATGCAAATTGATACTGTTTGGTATTGTCATAATTTTCCATTACGGCTTCTACGGTAACAACGTTGCCGTCTACGCTGTGAATCCGTCCGCTTACCTGCCACTTTGGCACGTCATGTGAAACATAAATCACATCGCCGGCAGTGCATGCAATAGCATCTATATCAGCTTGAAAAGATACGGCTCTCACCATGTACATATTGCAGTACAGCTGAAACATTCCTTCACGGTACGCCTGTTTATAGTCTGTAATGCCGTCATATGATAGCTGTGACGTGTTGTCATATTCGTCAGTATCAAACGTCGGTCCATATATTTTTACCGTATCCCGTTCATAGTCTTTTTGGGCATTAGTAAATGTAACTTCTACAGCATTCGCTCTATCCGATGTCTGCAAAAACGTTTCTTGAAATGTGCCGGAAATAATATTTCCCATGCCAAACATTTGAACGGCTTCTTTAGGTCCGTCCCAGCAGCAGCCGTATTTTGTGCCGAACAGTTCTACCATGCCGCGGCCTACTGCTGATACATATTTATTAACTACATCCAGCAATTCTCCCGATGAGTTGATTTCAATGTTTAGTTTGAGATTGAATGTATCACAATATTCCGCCCAATCGGCAAACTGCTGATACAGCATCAAATCAGCATTAGCACCGTTTGAAATGTATGTCCATGTCCCGGTTCTTGCATCTACAATATGTTCTGCCCGGTGTACCATATCATACGCCGCCCAAGCCGGGTTATCCGCCGCTTTTTCTTCGTATCCTTTGTCCGGATTGTATACCTGCACTACTTTTTTCCGTTTCATGAATTTTAGCGTCGGTGAGCCGGACAGCTGGTCTGTTGCCAGTGCCCGAATGCCAATCAGTGCAATACCTGGATATGCAAAATCATCATACACAACACTTGAAACAGCCGTCCACCATATGCGCGTTGATGCTCGTGTGCTAGTTACAGGATGCCCGCGGCCCACTACGCGTATTCTTACGTCATATTCGCCTTCCGGCAGGTTATCTACTCGATATTGCTTGCGAATAGCTGATGATTTCTTTCCGCTAATAGTGACTGCATATTCATTTTTAAAAAACGGCTTCCACGCTTCTGTTCCTTTGGCTGCATATTGCGCTTCTATTTTTACCCACGTTTCATCCAAGCCGCCCGAATCATTTGCATAATACAAGCCGTTTGAGCATTCAACATAGATAATAATTCCTTGTGTTGCGGTTCCGGTCGCTATATCGGTGCGCCATTCGTTTTCCAAGATTTCATAGCCAAGATTTTTAGTACTAATCGTGTCGTTAAAATTAGGAATCACACTTTGATTGTATTCTCCGTTTCGTATTTCAACGGATACGTCTTTATAGTTTTCTACCGGATTGTCATTCAGCTGAATGTCATAGATTTCAAGCGGTCCGTATCCTGCCGCTACCAGCCAGTTTAAATATTGTTTATCACCGTCATTGGTAATATATTTGCCAATCGTCTGCCCGCCGCTTCTTACTGTGCCGTACGTAATCGGAATGGGATTATTCTGCCCGCTTGTCGTACTAATGCCGTTCCATGAATACGTTGGATTTTCCGATGTGCCGTCAAAGCTTGGGGTTGCTGTTCCGAATGCCCGCTGAATCAATGTGCCGCCGATAAACATGACCGCCGCTGCAGCCATATAGCCGCCAATGGCTGCCCAGCCGCTAGCCGTTGCCCAGCCGCCGGCTACCATACCGCCAATACCCATAGACACTACCGACAAGGCAACGGTCGCAATAATTAATAGAGGATTTTTTCCATGGCCTTTTCCAACTACCGGCGCAAATACGATAAAATCGCCATCACGTACCAAGAAATCGCCGTTAATCGTATAGCTGTTTCTTGATATTGTCATATCCGGCAGTTTTAGCGTCGCAGCGCATTCTTTTACATATTCATGTATTGTTTTTCCTTTTTCGTATTCAAGCCGGTATACTTCTCTATTAAACTGCGGCTCAAATGGATTTTTTACAAACACAACCGTAATCATTTTTTATCTCCTACATATTCATAGAATCCTTCTATCACACCACGCCACGCCGGTGAATCAATTCTATTTACACATACGCCGATTTTCGCCCGTATGTGTATAAATTTGTTTTTCCCAATATATACGCCTGTATGATTGACTATACCCGGTGCCGTTCCCATGCGTATTGCCACCAGGCACGGTACCGGATACGGCGGTACACATTTTTTCCAATTCGGCGATACAGCCTGCTGCTGTATAATGCCGTTTATTTTTTGGCAGTCGTCCCAGTCTGCGTTAAATTCCGGAATATGAATCCCCATTCTTCTATATATTTCTATAACTAGGCCGTAGCAGTCAAAACCGGTGCGCATATCACGCCCATGATTTATAAACGGAATGCCGATTAAATCTTCATAGTTAATCAACATATATGCCACCTTGATCAATGCCGGGAAATCCTCCAAAACGCTGACTCATTCCCCGTTTTCTGCAGTCAGTCAGTGACCGGTTGCACGTTTTATATTCCGTACCTTTATACCCGCACTGCGCACCAGCAAATTCTTTATACCGGCACATGTTTTTAGTATATTTGCCTTCTGGGCGGCGGGAATGCGGGCTATATGATGTACCTACCGTCAATGTTACCCATTGTTCCGTTGCCGTCAGCTTTGTTACTCTATAATGTTCTTCTAGCTCCGGTATTGTGTTTTCTATCGCTTTGCTGTTGATTACTCTGATAATAATTTCAGCGTTATTCGCCCCGTTGCTGGCTTCTACATAATATGTCAATGCGTTGCTTGTATTATCTATTTTTATTTCAAAAGATGGAATACTACCGCTCTTGTCTTCCGATATTTTCCCCAGCTCAAAAGGAAATGCCTGCCAGATTTGATTATTCCATGTAATATCTTCCGTGTTATAGCATACCCTGATGGGCTCTATATCCTGCATCGGAACAATGAGTTCCAGCAGCAGGATAAATACCCCGTCTGTATTCATTTTATTTTTTTCTTCTTTAGCTATTGAAGACAAAGATAACATAGTTTCACCGCCTTATGTTTCCTGCAGCGTAATGCTGCCGGACATTCTATTTACCGCTTTTGTCGTAAATACTTCTTTGTCGGCATACCGCACATTGTATATTTTATTATCAATCGGCGATTGCCAGTTGAAAGCTATAGCAGAAAAATATACTTTGTTCTGCAAAAAATCAATGAGTTTATTATAATCACTCATTTTCATGTTTTCCCATTTTAATACAAATGTTTTTCGGCTTTTCGTGAATTTTCGTCTTGCCTGCACTGTGCCGTCTTCAAACGTAGAACGGATGGATGTATCTTCTACATCCACCGTCGTTCCATAGTCCGGCTTTTCTATGTCAGGCCATTGAATGGTATCTGCCATTACTTAACAGCTCCTTTTAACATCGTGCGTGCTCCCATGTAATCCGTCGCTACCGCTTCCAATACTGTCGATACAATCAGTTTTTTACCGTCAATCTGTGTATCTGTTTTTGTTGTTTTAACTTGCTGACCGCCTTCATTAATAATGCGTACTTCTACGCTATCAATACCGGTTCCGTTTCCTTGATTTTTAGCAGCGCTGGCTAATATATTGGATGTTTCTCTAGCGTTATGCACATACCCGTTGCCGCTCATTTGAATGAGTTCGCATCCTTCTTCCCCTGCCATATAGTACCCAGGTGTAATATAGCCGCCCGATGCAAAGGCTTTTGGCGTGCTATATGTCCATTTTGAAGCACCGCCGGCAAATGTTTCGTTGTTTAAATAGCTTCCTACCGCTGTATCACTGTATCCAAAATCAACGGTAGAGAACTTTGTACCGCCTGCCAAACCGAATGCTTGTAAAATGCTGTTCATGATTAAGCCTTGCATGATAACTTTCATCATTGTATTTAAAATCGTGTTGGCAATGGACACATATAAGTTTTTCATTCTTGTTGCAAATGATTCATTACTCGTTAGCATGTTATCAAATGTTCCTTCAATCGTTCCTGTTAATGAATTAAATCCGCTCGTCAATGCGCTTCCAATATCTTGTTGATATTCTTTCATGCTTCTGCCAAGCTGCATCAGACCTGCTGTCCAATCTGTCTGTGATTCCAATTCATGCAGTTTTTTCATATTTTCTGCCAATTCTTTTTCCAAGGTCAGCCGCTGCTGTGCTGTCAATTTAGCTTCGTTAAGCATCTTTTTTTGATACGCTATAAACAGCTCCATTTCAGCTTGACGCCGTACATTTATATTGCTCGTGGCGTCTTCCTGCAGCGTTCCCTGGGCATCCAAGTGATTGAGGTATTCTTCATGCTGCGTTTTATATAATTCTCGTTCTTTTTCCGCTTCTTCCGATTTTATTTTGAAAATCTGAGCCGCGGCATATTTAGCAGCTTGGACAGTATCTGTTTCGTTTTTCCCGAACTCTTTGATGTAGTCACGCATTTTATCGTTGATAGCCGCTATATCCGCTGCCGCTTTATCTTGCAGCGCTTTCAGCCGATTATCTGTCCCGTTTTCCGTGCTGTATTCATCATAGATTTGGCCTATTTCTTCATTGCCTTTTCGTACCCTTTGCTGATATTCTCTATTTGCTTTGTCCGTAGCTAATTTTCTGTATTCATCATTCTTTCTTCTGGCTTCATCCATCAGCGGCGATTTGTACAGTGTGTATCGTGCTGTCGGTGCTAGATTTTCACCGCCGCCACCCATGCTGTCATATACACCTCTTACTAAATCGGCATACTCTCCACCGCCGCCGTACAGTGATACGCCTTCCCAAATATTGCCATTCGCGCCGTTGTTTATTTTGTCCATGAGCATCATGATACCGGCTAATGCGTTTTCATAATCATCGGTCTTATAATTGGGAAACATATCGGCTATATTATGCCGTTGGCCATCGCTTCCCAATATGTCTTGTCCATCCAAGACTTGAAAAATTCCCGTTGCGCCGGATGACGCATTGTACTTTTGCGCGCCAATATTTTTTATATCACCGCCGCCCGACTCAATAGCGGCTACGGACAGTGCCAGCGGGATATCTGAAAATCCCAATGCCGCCGCCGCTTTTTCAATAATTTGTACCATATCGGTTTGCGGAATGGCTGCCGAATCCTGAGAAACAGTCGGTTGTATCGTTGTCGTGCCGGCAGTTAATTCCGGCAGTGGTGTATGATTTTCCGTAAAATGGATATTGTCAGAACCGTAATATTCTCCGTTCGGTCCGTACTGCGTTTCGTATTCGTCAAGTGGGGTTAATCCTATCGATGTCCCGTATGCCGCCAGTTGATGCCGCAGCTCCGCATCTTGCGCCAATACATCGTCAGATATGTCAAATGCTTCTCCGGCATCGTGATGTGATGAACCATCACCGTAGCGATGCATGCTCGTTACCGTCATTTCCTGCCCGGTCAATTCAAGATATTTTTGGGCTAAAAGGTGCATTTTCTGTGCCGTAGCGGTTGTTACCGCATCATCACCGGACAGCAACTCTTCTTTCCAGTTCTGCTCCGTAGAATATCCTGCACTTCCGCTGTCAGCACCCGTGATTTTAGGACTGTACGTTTTTAATGTGACAATTCCTTTTTGTATATCTTCTTCTGTCTTTTTCCAGTCAGAAGATATTTTAGCCATGTCTATCTGCAGCTGTGTCCCTGTTTCTTCCAGTATTTTATTATTCAGCTGTTCAATGATGTTCTGAACATTTTTATTGGCCTTAGCTATTTTATTGGCATTTTCAGCAATCGTATCAGCATATGTTTTATTTGCCTGAGCTTGTTCTCGTGCCGCTTTTGTTGCTTCACGCTGGGCTTTGGCTGCTTCCTTCTGCGCTTTAGCCGCTTCTTTGCTGTCCGCTGCCCCTTCTCCGGTATACATTCCCTGCACTTGTCCCATCAGCGCACGGGTTTCCGGGTCGTTGAACATTTCTTGATAGAGTTTCAGCCCTTCTTTCATGTTTTCTTTTTGGGCTTCCGCTGCTTTTCGTCGTTCTTCTTCTTTTAGTTCTTCATCCCGCTGGGCAACCATATCCAGAATAGCGTCTCTATCTTCATCAGATACGCTGTCATTTGTCGGGCCATCTGCGCCGACCCCTGTATAATCCGGGACAATGGGAGTATTCGTGTTTTCACGACGTATTTTGCCGTCTTTGCTAACAACCCAGTTTTCACCGTTATAATAAAATGTATGATTTTTTTCGTATTCTGCCTGAGCGTCTACGAATTCCCATAATTTATAGAGTGCCGCGCCGATTGCCACTGCAACGCCGATCCAGCCGCCTGCTAAATTAAAAGCTAATGTAATCAGGTTTTTAATTGCATTTCCTGCTGCCGCTCCTGCCGTTACCGCTTTAACTCCTGCCGCGGTAGCTGCTGTTCCGGTTGCCGCTATGGCCGTTGTCGTAACGCCTGCTTGTGTTGCCAAGCCGATTTGCGCGGCTTTTGCCGTCACTGCTCCGGCTGCCGCTTTTTCGCCGGCCTGTAATCCCGTTACACCCTGAAGCTCATTTTGCAGCGTCGTTGTTACGATTTGTTCTGCCAGTTCCGCTTGTCCTGCTTTTACCAGCGTAATAGCCTGCGTCGCTCTGGCAGCCATCATTTCCGCTGCCGTTCCTTGGGCTTCCAATGTTGCGCTTGTTTCCAAAATTCTAACGGCTAATTCTGTTTCTCCAGCTCTCATAGCCGCTAACGCTCCGGTGAACGCTGTTTTAGCCGTATTGGCTACTGCAATTCTATTGGCTTCTAATTCTGCGTTTCTTGCCAGCTGGCTGCCCAATGCCGTTTCCAATGATATTTGTTTTGCAACGGCTGCGGTATTCATTGCTGCCCTGCCTGTAGCTGCTGAGTTGGTTGTAATCGCGCTCATAGACTGTGCAGCTATTTGCCGCTGTGCCGCCGCTTCTGCTTCAATGCGCAGTCTTGCTTGTTCTGCCGCTTTGCCAAGAAACGTATGGGCTTCCGCCGCGCCGGTTACGGCATTTCGATAATCCTGCACATAGTCAGTTATTTTTCTTCCTGCCCAAAATCCCATCAGCACTTCTATGAGCGTGGAAGAATGCTGCGCCGCCAGTTCAATAAGCGGTACAACTGCCTGCAAAGCCGGTGCTACTACACGAGATACATCCGTTCCAACTTCAAGCAGCCCAGTTCCCAGGTGTTCTGCAACAATGGCAGCATCTCGTATTCCTTCAACAAATTCTTGATTGATGCCCGTTACAGTGCCGCTTGCTACATCAACTTGAACAAATTTATCTGCCAGCTTGCCCATTTCTCCGGTAGCTTCTTTCAAGAGCGGCGTGGCTGCCATCCCGCCGATTCTGGAAATGGATTCCTTTAAGTGGTTTAATCTACCTTCAAACGTATCCAAGTAATGCCCGTTCGCTTCTATTTCACCGCGCAGCCGTTCTTTTAAAAAGTTAAAAAGCCCGTCTGCAGATTGCTTTGCGTTTGCAATATCCGCATTGGTTAAACCCAGCTGTATCCCAAGGGCCGTACGCTGTACATTGTTCCCGCTGATTAAATCTTTAACATCTCTGGCTAACGTGCTGCCGTCCAAGCCCATCGCTTTACCGGTTGTTGTCAATGCGCCGGCCAGCTGCATCGTCTGTTCCAGTGTCATTTTCGCATTTAACGCGTTCGGAAGCATAGATCTAAAAACTTCTGATATTTCTTTAGTACTTGAGCCAGTGACCAGCGCCTGGTCTGACAAATCAGACATCAGCTGTTTAGATATTTTTAAAGCATCGTTCCATCCAATTTGCTGGTCTCCAATTTTTGCCATAGACATCAGCGAGCCTGCTAATGATACGGAGCCGGTTTCCATCGTTTTATAATATTCCAATGCTTCGCCAATAGCAGAATGCAGCGCATCGCTAACGCCATTCAAGCCGGCAATAGCTGTCGTATAAGCTGCCGTCATACTTAAAACGGAATGCATAGAGGTGAGACTGTTACCGAACGATTCAATGCTTTGTTGTGTATTTTCAGCATTCCTAGCCAGCTGTTGAAACGCTGCAGACGCATCATCTTTTGCAGCGATTCTTATTTGTACATCAGTTGCTCCCACTGTTTAAAATCTCCCCTCTATGTTTTATTTCCATTTTTTCCAAAACTTGAATTTTTAAAAAATCTCCCGGTGCCATCTCTATATCCAGTAAATCCGCTACCAGCTTAACTGCATTGTAATCAAGCCCCGTCGGTATAGATACAACCGCGCCCATGCCGCTTCCAAAGGCCGCGTACTTCAACTGGGTATAGCACTTTGACCAAATCGTATACGCTTTCACATTTACCGGCATCAGTTCCGGCATTTGATATTCACATGTCTGGCAATCATCGTCCGTGCCCGATTCGTGGCATATTTCACAATATTCTGACTTTTCAATCACCCATTGCCAGACGTCTTTTAGTTTTTTTCGGCAAATTTATCGGAATATGTCGCATTGTATACTTGATCTGCAAAATAATAGCAGATGTTATTCGGCAAATCGTCAAAATTAAAATCCTGATATACGTGTTCTAAAATCCAGTCATAGCATTTTTCTTGCCGTTCAACGGCTGTTTCTTGTCCTTTAAACAACGTTTTCAAGTAGTTTAAGCCTGCTTTATCCAGTTCTTTGCGCTGTCCCCGTGTCAAAGCTTTGATTTCCGGCAGCTTTCCTTCTTTAATGAGTTTTTCAATGGCTTCCTGTTGTTTTTTATACCGTTCCTGCTGTTTTTGTAATTTCTTTTCTTCATCTGTCATGTTATTTTTTCTCCTTTGCCTTTAATAACTTTCGACATCATTAATTAGTATGACCGTAATAATGCTGTTTCCTTCATCATCGGCAAAATAGCCGCGATAGTTCAACGTTGCCGTAACTCCTTTAGGTCCGTCGATTGTCGGTGTTGCTTGTTCTAAAATCAATTCCGGAATTGTAAACGTCAAGCTAAATTTATCCCGTGTAAAGCTTAATTCCAATGATGTTTCTGTCGCCTCCATCGCTTTTTTCAACTGTGTATCATCGGTAAACAGTGTTTCAATATTGCCGGTTACTTCCGCATTGCCTTCGTTGATGGACGGTCTAACAGACGAGCCGTTTAAACAAAAGGTATCTCCATCCAAATTGTTGTTAATATCTAACTGCATTTTTCGGCATGTAACCAACGCTGTGCCGCCTTCTTTGACAGCAGCGTTGAAGTTATTGAAACGTGTTAGTTTTAAACTTTTAGGAGTTGTGCCGGCAGCTGTTTTCGTTTCTACTTCATTGGCCGCCATGGTGTCCACCGTATAGGTTGTTTCGTTGTTCCCTACCTGCGCCGTTAAAGAAAATTTATTCAGCTTCGTCCCCGGATACTGATAGAACAACGAAATATCCGGAAAGCCCTTTTCAACAGTAAGAGATGGAATTTCATCCCCGACGGTAAACACGTGTTTATACAGTCCGTCTTCTCCTGCCGCACTCGTTGTCGGTGCCCCGAAAATTCCTTTTAAGATATTGCCGATGTTTCTTACATCCATCGGTAATTCCAGCTGCCCGGATGCATCCATTTGTCCGATAGCCGGTTCCACCGCATCACGGCGTCCCGTAATGGTGTTAGATTGAATTAAATTCTTTTTTCCCGTTAGCGCATTTTTATTAATCGGCTGTCTGTACCAAGCAGCGTCTGTGCTCGGAACGGTGCCATATGTTGTTTCAAACGCTAAATTGGTAATGGACTTCATGCCCTTTGCTTGTTTTGCCATAGTTATCTCCTTTTAATACTCCAGCGTTTCTCCTAAAGCTGGTTCAATATCCGTAATACAAATCATTGTTCCCGCAAATTGCGGAAATGTCGCAATCGGCGTTATATCATAATCTACTCTTGAAATGGGCCATCCTCTGTCTTTTGCACATGTCTGCAGTGTTTCGTAAATCATCTGACCCAGTTCATCCACTTCTCTTGCGCCTTTTAGTTCGCATTTGCTGGCATTTGCAAAATTCCCATTAGGTATTTCTTTCCCATCTACGATAAGATTTGCATTTTTAATTCCCCAGGCAACGCCAACAGTATACGATAATGTACTTTGGTCATCGCCTTCGATTTTTGCGCCATTCATCAAAACAATGTACGGGCAATACGTAAAATCAGGCGATTCTCTAGGATTCCCGCCGATAACAATTACCGGTGTTTTTTCGTAATGCTCCTGGCAATATTTCTGAATGGTTTCTGATTTTTCTAATGCTTCCGCCCAGGCATCTGTTATGCTCTGCAGCGGTATTGTGTATTCCATGATTTAGTTCCTCATTTATATACTTTGTACGTTCTTTTGCTTGTTTTAGAAGAACGTTCCTGGTTTCCTTCAATATATGATATGAGTTTTTCTTCCATTGTTTTTATGGCTATTTGCTGCACTTTCGGCAGCATAGGGGCCATGGTTTGTCGTGCCGTAACCGTAATGGTCGTTTTGCTTTTCGACGGATGCAAACCGGCTGCCATAAATGCTTTCCGCATCCTGTCTGTAAACGGCATGGTATACCCGCTTTGCTGTTTCCCGCCAAGCTGGGCGCTGGAACGGCTTAACCAGCCAACCGTAACGACACCATTATTGGCGTTCTTACTGTCATAGCCTACGGCTCGTCTGAGCTGTCCCATGATGGGATATTTTTTTCTGCTTTGCCCTGACAGCGCATATTCCAGTCTTGCTCTGTCAAAATCATCCAGCGCATGCTTTTCGTAGGGCTGCCCGCCCGGTGACTGTGAGCGGATTCCTTCCTTAATTGCTTTTTGTGAATGATACGCAGCTGATTTTAAAGCAGAGGCCATCCATTTTCGGTTTTTACTTGCCAACTCTTTCAAAAACGGAGTGGCCATGTCGTCCACATCAATACGTATATCCATATTTTTCCACCTACCATTTCATAGAGTTAAACGGTACGGCTGATTCTTTTGCTAAAAATCGCAGTCGCCAGATAACATTGGGGTTATGTTGTTCCATGCTGACATAAATAAACGTATTCCCATGGTATACAATTTCATCTCCCGCATATGGTTCCGTAATCCCCAATTCCGCATCATCCAAAAGAGTAAACGAAGCATTGCTGTAACTTCCCTCCAACTGGTGCGGCGTTCTTGTTTTATTATTCGTTCCGATTTCTGCAATAGCTTGTATTTTTATCTCTTTTCCCTGCGTTCTGTAAAGGATGTCCTCGGCGGCGTCTTCAAATAAATCATGAATATCGTCTTTCATCCAATCTACAATGCTCATTTCCGTTTCTTTCCTACTGTCTTTCTTGGATCAATAGCCGTCATCCCTGCAGGTGCTTCCTCAGTTTCTGTTTGGGCGTCTTCTTCATTATTTTTTACACTTACGCTTTTTACTTCGATAACGTCGCCATCAGATACCCTTATGATTTCTTCCGCATCTTTTTCCGGTACATCCGTCATCAATGTACCTTCTTTATATTCCACACCTTTATATTGCAGCGTAAAGCGCTTTACCAGTAAATTCATTATTTTCATTCTCCTTTCAATACTAAGGCGCAAGAAAATTCCTGCGCCTTAGTTCTGCTTTCTAATATGCTTTTAATACGTACCAGTCATCAATGTCATTCGGTTTCGGGACACATTTGGATGCAATACGAATTTTTTGTGAATCTCCTGCAATATCCGACCATACTTTGGGAACGTACTGGCCTTCGTATGTATAGTATTTTCCATCTTGTTCCAGCTGCGTAACCGCGCCAAACAAGCGGCTTCCTAATCCGCGTTTGGCAAGAATAACATAGCCATCCGGGATATACTGCTGCATTTGTCCGTCATCATCAACATACACGCCGTCATATGTA
Organism: uncultured Megasphaera sp.; assembly: GCA_934193515.1. Classification (GTDB taxonomy): domain Bacteria; phylum Bacillota; class Negativicutes; order Veillonellales; family Megasphaeraceae; genus Megasphaera. The sequence continues at coordinate 150,466 of CAKPVJ010000001.1, forward strand.
ACAAGCTGTAAATTATTCAAGCTGGTAATCGCTCCCCAACTGGTAGAGAGGTCATCTTGTACCCCATTCGGGTTAATCGTCATCAGCTTCATTTGGTCAGCCGGCCGGAGCAGCCATTTCAATACATCGTCGTTTTTGATGATATATCCCATCGTTTTCTGCGTTGTTACGAGAATATCCGGGTTGGAACCGGAATCGATAGCTACCGCTTTATACATATCCATGATAGTCCCATAGATGTCGGCAGATGGGCTGTCCCATTTTTCGTTTGTGCTGGATAATGTCTTCTTATGCTTGAATTCTCCAAAATTAACGACATCTTCAATTTTTTCTTTTCCGTCGTCTGTATAGCCGGCAGCTGTAAACCCGGCATTCAGCAAGGTTTGAGCACACATCCATTCTTCCCGGCGTACAATCATATCGATAAGTTCTGAAATATCTCTTGCCATCAGCTGCTGTGCACGCTGTTCCGGCGTAATGCTGGAAATAACGTTTTCACCGAAGCCGCGCCCGCTAATATCTGCAATAGACATAGCGCGAGCCGGTGAAATCATCGGCGGTTCGTATTCCGCAGTTTTAAAGCCTTCACGCGCTACATTCACGGACCCGCCGTTCTTAGATACAAAAGGCGCCATCTTTCTTGTTCCTTTTCTATAATCCATCAACACGGTTGGTGTATAGAATGTCTGCGTATCAGGAAAAAATGTATCTCTGAAAAACGTTGTCGGTTTAAAGCTTTTGTCAATTGCCTGTAAAATTTGGTATGTACTCGTGTAATCCATTCGTCATTTCCCCCTATTTCAACAAAGTTGTCATGTAAATATTATGAATGCGAAGATTGTTTTCTTGTTTAGACGCATCATCTGAACCGCCAAAAATCAGTTTTTCTTTATTGAACATGCCGGAAATATATGCTTCCGTCTTAACATCAGCGCTTGTAGCATCCACATCATGCACTAAAACAGCGCTGCCGACTTGGCTGCCGTCATCTTTTGTACTGTCAGCTGTTTTATATTTTCCGCTTGCTGTTTCTTGTCCCAGTACAGTGCCGCGTTTTAATACGCCCGCACCGCTTGCAATAATAACGCCGCCCGTCAATACATGCGGGTATGCTCCGCCAATCAATTCATCCATTTCACTTTTGCTAAATTCCATATTGATTAAATTAGCCATTTGTTTTTCCTCCCATCGCTTTATTTAATGCATTTACGAAAGATTTCATTTCTTCCGCATCATTATTTTTTCCTTGTTTTTCATAACTTTTCACGTTTTCAACGCCTGACTGCTTGTTGTCATCCACCAAATTATTCATGAATTGATTGCCGTCGCTTTCCGGCTCTTTTTTCTGCGTATTGGCTTTGGCTGTATCTACAAAAAACTGTACATCTGCTGCCGTTTGCCCGGTTTCTTTTGCATGCATAATAATAGCATGTACCTGCGCTGTTCCGTCATCCAGCGCATCCAATGCCGTCATTCGTTCTCGTTCCGTTTGTACCGCTTCCAGCTGGACCTGATTGACTAATTCACCATATGCCGCTGTTAAATCCTGTACCGTTTTGATTTCTTTCATCGTTTCTCCTCCGTCGCTTTTTATGATTGATTGTATTTTCTTCATGTCTGACCGTTGAAAATTCATAAATTTTTCCCGGTTAAAATCAATTTTTTTATGTGCTGTATTCGTTACTGACAGCGGTATTTCCATTATTTCAGTTGCAAAATGATACTTTACCGCTGTTTCCGCACTCATGTACGTTTCTTCGTTCATTAATTTGGATATTTCATTTCTATCCATTTCCGTGCCCGCTTCGTATACATTCATGATGGTATCTTTAATAGTATCCAATACGTCTGCCGCTTTTCTAAAGTCGCAGGCATATCCCTGAACGCTTGTCAGCGGGTTGTGAACCATAAATACACAGCCGGGCGTCATTTTTCTCTTTTCACCGGCCATGAAAATAATCGTGGCAGCACTCATTACTTTGGAATCGCCAATCGTCACAACATGGCCGCCTTGTCTTCGGTGTTCCATCAGCGCATTGTATATACCCATTCCAGCAAATACACTGCCACCATAGCTGTCAATCCATACATTAATCGTTTTCCCTGTAAATTGTTTTAATTCTTCACGAAATGCATTAGGTCCGGTACATGGAATTTCAAACCATTCATATACCCATGCTTCTTCATCATCAATGAGTTCCCCGTTAATTCGCAATTCTATTTCCGTCTCTTCTTTATTTGGCGAAAAGTTCCAAAATTTCACGTCGTATTTCCCTCCTTATTCGTTGTATTCTCGGTTGTATCGGCGCCGGAACCTTGTACTGCCGGATATTTCGGCAGCCCATGTTCACGCAGTCTGTTGTTTTCAATAGCCAAGCGTTCTACATTTTCATCCCAGCTTGTGCCAGTCATTTCAGCCGCTTCTTTTTCTCTTGTACTTAACCCAAACAAAATCCGCAACTGTGCGCTTTGCGCTTCTTTAACCGGATCTAATACGCCCATCGTCGGCCCGTACCACTCTGCGTTGCACCAGGCTTTTCTGATAATTGGGTCTGTAAAAAATTGGGGTGCCTGCACTCGCCCGCGGACAACGGCTTCCGTCAGCCACGCTTCAAACACAGGCTGACAAAAATCACGGCTAAACCAAGTACGTCTCATCTTGAATTCGCTCCATGCTTGTAAAAGAGCTGCCCGGCTGGCAGTATATGATGAATTGAAAGATTTCATCAATACTTCATACGGAATGCCCAGCGCGGCGCCTACTTGTTTGGTCAGTTCTTTCATAAACGGTTCAAATGTAGACAGCGACCGCTGCGGATCCATGCTTTTCAAATCATAGCCCGGCGGCAGCGTATTGATAGTTCCCGGCCCTAAAACTATGTTTCTGGCGTCAAATTCTGTTTTGGTCTTTCCCTGGTACATTTCATTCATCAAGCTGGCAATGGGTACATCCTTGGTTGCGTGTTCCTGATTTTCAATGACAAACATAGAAAAATACGATTTGATAATGGCTGCTGTCAGCTCTGCATTCGTATATCTTCCTGTTTGTTTCAGCGTTTCGATAACAGGGGCCAGCTTTGGAATACCTCGGTACTGCTCCGGCCGTTCGTCATGGCATATCTGCAAAATATTGGGCATCCCCGATTTTTCTCCCGTTGCTTGTACCCGGTTCCATTCTCGGATAGTTTCCATATTGCTGGGGTCATATGCGTATTTATTGGAAATCCAGTATGCAACAACTTTCCCGTCGTCATCAATTTCAACGCCATTGACAATACGGTTGCCATTTTTTAAATTTCTCACAACTACGCATCCCGGTATATTTCCAATGTCGCCGCCATATGAAAGCGGATTGCTTACTCTGCCGGCTTCCAAAAGCTGAATGCGCAGCGAATACGGCATCAAGGGCGTTGCGCTTCTGTATTTGAATATTGCAAATGAATCTCCGTCTACGGCATAGCTGACATACGCAATGTCCTGCATGTCATAGAAATTATCTCTGCCGTAAATATCACACTCTTTCGATGACGCCCACAGGTCAAATTCTGCTTTGACTTGCCGGCTCCATTCTTCCGCTTCTTCTGCCGTAATCCCCAGCAGCTTATACGCCGGTCTCGGTGCTACTCTCAGCCCTGCCCCGATAATATTGGTTCGTGACGTGTTAATGGCTGCAGATGCTGTCGGCGTACCAATATATAAGTCAGATGAACGCCCTCGCAACGTCCCCAGATTTGCGTCTATGTCGCTCTGCGGCGAACTCTTAATAGGATGCCAAGCGGCTAAACTTCCTTTTTTGTATGAAGCGCCTGTTTCTGAATACCCTGTATTAGCTACTTTTACTCTTTCTATCGCTATCGGCGTTGGCCTATTTGTCGGCATTCTTGCCATTTTATCTCTTTTTTTCTTCTTTTTTCCCATTTTTATTGTCCTCAATCTACTAAAATAACCCGTGCTACGCCGCCTCTATTGTTTTGTATCGTTTCTATTTCTTCCGGCAGCATAACGCCTGCAGCTCTTAACTGTTTAATCTCTTCTGCAACTTGTTTATAATCTGCTCTTCGGTTCTTTATCGTGCCGTCCTGCCATTCCTGTGATTTTAAAATTTTTTGTTCAGAAGCAAGCAAAGCCCGAAGTCGTGCTTGCTGCACAGTATCTGCATTCATTAGACTTCAATTCCTTCCCGTATACATCCGTATTTTGGTTCCTTTACCTCTTTTTTCTTAGAAGTTTCACTTCCCATGATAATTTCTTCATATTCATTCCAATTAGGTTCCAAGCTTTTCATGCAAGCAAGATTATAGACAGCCAAGTCAATAGGTTCGTTTCGTCCGTCTGGAGCTACATTTTTCCATCTTTTCACTACTCTTCCTCTTTTTCTTTCTAATACAAGTTTTTCAGCTAGCAGCCCCTTAAAATATCGCCTGTCGTACCCTCTGTTTTCATCAACTGGGAAGTGCATATACATCGGGCCTTCTTTTGTGATGTTTTTCAGCCGATGCAATACATATTCTTTTCCATCGTTGACGCCCAGAAACGTTAGCAATAAATTGGGATAATTAGGAGCTTTTGCCGGCTTATATATAATAGGAATGCCAAATTCATGAGCCCCTTTAATGGCCCAACGCTGCCTGTATTGATTTTTCATACAATATTCATAAACGTCATGTGTATAATGGCCGCCTGAATCAATAAACGTACGCGCTATTTTTAACGTTCTGCCGTCTTTAAATTCGTATTCTCTATCCAGTATGCTATCTAAATCCTGCCAAACTTGTGATTTACTGTCTGGAGTCCCAAGTAAAATTCCTTTTTTTATTCCCCATCGCTCTTCATCTCGTCCCCAGCCAGCAACTTCATATTCTAATCGATCGTCCTGTACGTCAACAGCAGCCGTTAAAAGCAGCACCCCATCTGGAATCACTGCCGTATAGTCTTCTCTTCTTGCAAGCAGCGGGTCAATATCTTTAATATCGCTGTCCGGATTATATATTTCAGATAAGCGTGTATTTACAAACGTTTTCATGGATTCTTCATCTTGTTTAGCTTCCAAGTATTCTTGAATGATGGTATTCCATCGAACCCATGGAGATGTAAAAGCATTGACGTGAAACGAACGAACACTTTTTACGCCTGGATTTAAACATATATATTTTTGTTCTGCAGCACGCATTTCTGCTTCTGTGTATTGAAAGCCGCAATCCGGGCATATCCACCAAACGTTATGTACTTCAAACGACTTCTGCCCATCTTTTTCAAATTCATCATATTCAAATTTGAAATCATCAATAGTCAGCCAGTGCCACTCTCCGCAATTCGGGCATTTATATCGCCACTCTTCCTGGCTTCCCAGCATATATTCGCGATAAATCCGGCTTGCCGCATCCGTCGGCGTAGAAAATAACCCAATGATTCTATTCCAAAAGTTTGATGTTCTCTTCTCCGCTAAGTTTACCGGGTCCCCTTCTGTACCTGCTGACGTTGCGAAACGGTCCACTTCATCGCAAACCAACACCCGAATGGACCGTTTTGCCAATCCGGACGGCGCATTGGACCCGACTAATGCTAAATACCCGCCGGGAAACAATTTCTTTAAAATGGTATTGTCGCCGTTTCTTGATTTTTGTTCGTGTATCCGGCTTGCTAATACCGGCGTATGCGCAACAGTGGGTGTCAATCGTTCTTTGGAGAAATCTTTGCTGTCATCTACTGTCGGCTGTACCATCAGCATGGGACATGGGTCTAAATGAATAAATCTTCCCAGAAGATTAAATAATATTTCCGACTTTCCCAGCTGTGCGCCCAGCATAGCTACTACTTTGCTTACTCCTTTGGCGGTAAATGCATCCATAATAGGCTTTTGGTAGTCTTTAGACACCCATTTTCCCGGATCGGCACCGTATTCAGATGGTATTTCTCTGTATGTATCAGCCCATTCTGATACGGACATCATCGGCGGTGGTTCTACACTTTTTATTGCTTTAGCTATTAGCTGCAGTGTATTTTGGGGAAACGCTGATTTGGTATCATTCTTTTTCTTCGTCTTGGTTGTCATCATAGACATTCACCAACTCGTCAGCGTCAAGTTCTGATAACCGTTTCAGCGCATGATAGATATAATCGGTGATGATACTGTCTATTTCTTCTGATGTCTTCCCTACAAGCACAGTCGCCATTTTAGCCGGCAGTGCCAGTAATGTTCGGCGAAATTCTGTAACCATATTACCCCAGATAAACAGAATATCTTCTGTTTTGTGAAGGTCATTTTTCATCTCTCCCAACTTCAGCTCTGCCATTTCCCGCTTTACATGTTCATGAAGCGCTTTTTCTTTATCATATGAGATTGTTTTTTTATCTTTTTCTTCTTTATTTTTCTCATAAATCTGCAATACTGACTGTACAAGCAGGATTTTTCCGTTTTTGCTGCATACTAACGCATTCTCTTTCACTAATTGCGATATTCGCTGCTGTGTCACTCGCATGATTTTCGCCATTTCTCCTTGAGAGATTTCCAAATTTCGCCAGCATTTTGAAACATTCATGTCATCACCTCCATTCTTTTATTTTAGCTATCAAAAAAGAAGGGTCGCTGCATCAGTCAGTGCCCTTCTTTTTTGCGTTCGTTCTATTTAAGGAGTTGTCTTATCTGTGATTTTTTCCCACCAATCACAGCTTATATTATTTCATAGTCAAAAGTAAAAAAACAGTGACATTCTGTGCCAACTTTATTTTTTTCTTCGTCATTTTTCACTAACAAGTAAAAAATTTTTTTCACAACTAAAAAAATGGCGCGGAGGCGCCGACCCCTGCGGCTTCGTCGTTTCACAGAAGTACCTACGCCAGCCATGATAATCAAAAAGAATACTCATTTTCCACTGTTTGATATAAAAAAAGCAACGAATAATTTTACTCGTTGCCTTTCTCTTCTATGTATCGTTTAGTGATGCAATGAAATCCTTTAATTTAACGCCGATATCGGAGCTGCTGTTTGGTTTCGAGATTGTTTGTCATATAGCCGCGTTCTCGTAACCCATTTATTACTTCGGAATATATATCATTTCCTAAAGGATCTTTAATCGTCACGATGAGTACAAACTCTTGTGGTGGGGCAATAAAGCCATTCCTTGGATTCATATCTATCCTGATTTTCCAACCATCTCCTGCCATGATTCCTTTATTGCTAATTTTCCTATAATAGGATTTTATAGGGCTCCATTTAAAACCATTTTCAACTCGTGATTGCTCAAATTTTTCATCCCACGCACATTCCAACGGCACTTGTCCCGAATATTTTGGCTTTCCATTTTTTTGAATCTCATAAGTGCCAAAGCTCGCATCAACATTAATTCTACAATATTCTTTTCCGAATCTTTCATCAAGAATAGGATTATAGGCAAGGGTCATACAAATTTCACCAAAACACTTATTATTCCTAATCAAAGATGTGGGATACGGAAAATCGAGCATTTCCAAATGTGTACCTGCAGTTACTTTCTGCTTAAAAACAAGAGTAACTTCATCTTCACTACAATGTAGAATGTCGGATACGTTTATCGATGGCATACCAAAACCATAGTACTTAATATTATCCTGATCTTGTTCCAAAAGTTCTCTCGAATTCATTCTTGCTGAATGTATAATCATCGCTTTTGCAAGAAGTAAATCTTTGTCAACCATTTCATCATAAACGGAAGCAAATTTCTGTGCTAAGCGTGGAGTAGAATAGCTCGTTCCATTGCCTTCAACAATTTTTCCATTAACATCCAGTCCCTTCATCGCCAATCCGTTAATAGAAAGCGATCGAGAAATATTTCCACCGTAATCAACCACATCCGGTTTTACAATATAATTTGCTCCCGGACCACGTCTACTGAAAGGAGAAGGCTCGTTGGATCTTACAATAGAATCCTTTGCCTCATACAGTGCAACAGATCCTACAGTAATTGCTCTAACTGAATCCGCAGGAGATATTATGCGATCTCTTTCTCCCATGTCATCTTGTGGAGGCCATTCACGCAAAGGTAGCTGATTCAAATTTCCGCTTGAAACAAAAAATTGCACACAATATTTATCCTGAATATAGTCCAAAAATATTCCCAAGTCAGACATGGAACCATCGCATACTTTGCTTTCGATACCCAAGGACATATTCCATATTTTTGTTGAAGAAGAATACTTTTCCATAACCTCTTCGATTATTTCCATTAATTCTTCTTCACCAATCACGTCCGTAGGACCCCAATTCTTATCACCATTAGGAATTGCTACAATATCAACAAATTTATACTTAGAATTAGCAGCTATAATTCCATTCAGTTTGTTTCCATATTGAATTGTTGAAGCAATAAATGTACCATGACTTTCATTAATATAGTCTTTCGAAACATACTCTTCTCTTGCTATTATATATGGTTTTAAAAACTGATTTTTATCGCTTATTCCACCGTCAATAATCCCTATACTAATTTCACTTGTCACAGAATCATCGTTTAGCAGTAATTGCAAATCAGTATTAATACAGTCTGTCAATGGTAACGAATATTTTTGAAAAAAATCAACCGACTTTACTCCATTGATGCTGGCTATTCTTACTATGTCTTGAAAAGACTTCACAGCCACCTTGATATATTTAATTTTTTCCCCATAAGTGATAAGTTCATGATTATTGGAAAAACCAAGTTCATCTAACTGTCTTAGTACATATCCCATAATTTGGATATTATCAAAATCGTTATCAAAATCAAATAGTTTTATTTTGATCTTTTTACATATTGATTCAAAATTTCCTTCTTGAGATATTTGAGTCAGATTGTCAGAGATTTTTTCCGAAGGTCTAATTGGTTGAATATCTTGGATTGCCGTCATATTTGCACGGAACTTTTCTGATGGAGGTTGTTTTACTAATGAAATGGTTTCTTCTATAGTCTTTTTGGTTACTTTAATATATATTTGATTTAAGTCTTCTCCACCAATGATAGGACAACAACGACAAAGATCATTCGGTTTATGGGATTTCGCAATAGCTTCAGGTTTTACAGTAATTTTTCCCACTGCTGGGATCAATTCATTTTCTCGAAAAATATCCTCATAAAAATCAAGAATTTCTTCAAATTGAGCTGAAATGTTATCTTGGAGTTCTTGAGTTACATCCCCAAAAAATTTGGTACTTCCGCCTCCTTGGTTTTTTTGAATATCGGAGGATTTCTGCAAAACTAATTTAATCGGAAGATTCTTGTCTTTCATATATTGTCAACCTCCTTAACTAATTTTTGTATTGTTGTTTTCGAACTCTGCAAAATATCTGCAATTGCTTGTAGGCTAAATACCTTATCGTCACATTCTCTTAAAAACTTGGCTTTGATACGTAGTATATCTTTTGCATTATTATAGTTTTGAGGCAGAATGTTTTTGAACACAAAGAGTTCTTCATAAATACTCAACTTATCAAAAACTTTTTCATGAACAATCGCATTACGAAAAGCTTTTTTAATTATTTCTTCTATATTAGCTCCGCTCAGACCACTAAATGCTGTAGCTAATTCACGCTTTTCTTTTACTGAAAATTCTATTGAGCCATTTGTGAATAAATCAATCATTTCAACAATGGCATTAGCATCTGGAAGTTCAATTTCCAATTTATAATCAAATCGACGCCAAACAGCAGAATCCAATAATTGTTCATGATTTGTAGCTGCAAGCAATAGACTATCACTGCTCATTGCATCAACATTTTGCAACAAACTATTGACTACTCTTTTTAACTCTCCTAATTCGTTGCTATCATCTCTGGCTTTTGCAATAGCGTCAAATTCATCTAAGAACAAAACACATGGCATTTTCTGTGAAAATTCAAAAAGTGTTCTTATGTTCTTGGCAGTTGTTCCTAAATACGAGGAAATTAAACTATCTAACCTTGCAATTACCAAAGGGAGATTCAATTTCTTAGCAATTAAATAAGCGCATTTAGTTTTTCCGCAACCGGGTGGCCCATATAAAAGAAGCGTATTAGAAACGCCTATTCCCAAAGAGTTTAATTTATCAGCATTTTGATAACTCAGTATAAAAGAATCCAATTTTTCAGCGTTACTTCTTGATAATATAACCGACGTCTTATTAGCATCTGGATAAATGACATCAGCCAATGTCGTTCGTGATTCAGAATCTACAGGAACAGCAAGTTCTCTCGTACTACCCATTGCCGATAAGGTCATTTCATTTTGTGTTTCCAGTATTTTTTTGAACTTTGCAGCTGCCCGAATTTCTCCATCTTCTTCCAACTTTGCAATTAATTGTTTAGTATAGTTAAGAACTTTGACTTGATCATGCCTTAAAGCACCTTCAACAATCTTGCCAATTTCTATTGAATACTTCAATGCCTCCACCTCCTTTTATATTATATAGGAACGAATTTCAAATGTAAAGAACTTTTCCCTTGTTTTTTATATATTTATCGCTTTTTTGGGAACGATAGCTCGATATAGCGGAACGACTCTCGATTTACGATTTAAAAAGAGTGCTTTTCCTTTAAAGAAAAAGCACTCCTAACAAACCATAATTTAAAACTTAAATCATTCCAACAAAGTTATAAACAATCCTAATTTTTGGGCTTTCTCACCGCCATCTTTGAGAATACAAGCCGTTTGCTTGATGTACTTATATTCTTCCTCAGTAGCACGCAGCGACCGCATCTTTCGATGTTCTCCGTTTACTAATGGGCGCCATCCTGCCCCTTCTCGTTTTCCTCCCCATTTATTTTTTCTTCCAAAATCATATGTACCACTCACTTTTTCAATCAACGCTATTAGTAATACGCCGCATACGAAACCGTTCAGCCATTGAAAAATAGTAATCGTCCCGTTAAAAAAGCCATATAGAGCGACAGCGGCATTTAAAATGAATAGAAATGCTATTGTTTTCATTTTTTCAACGTGATAGAATGAAGGTGAGAATAAGCAGCCTGTGCTAGCACTGCTTATCCTTCTTACCTCACAGGGCTTCACCTTTGCGTCTTCTTCTTTCCCTGATTCTGACGTATTCGGTGATAATGTGAGGTTTTCTTTTTGAGTTTTTTCAATAATTTAATGAGGTATTCAATGCTTTGAATCACACCAACTATTGTAATTAAATCATTATTATTGATTTGTAAATACATTTCATATGTAAATCACTTAATTATAATCCGCTTCTTAAAAAGGCCACGCAGCATGTACGTGACCTTTTTCATTATTCTGTTTTCATCATTCGCTTAGCCCGTTCCGGGTCTTTCTTGACAATGGATGCAAATTCTTTAATGATTGCCCATTCGTCGTCATATGCCCGTACTTGATGCTGTTGGCGAACGCCTTCCGGTTTCGTCGTTCCCTTGGGCCGTCCTGCCCCCGGTCTGACGCCGCCCCATCCATTGCTGTGTTTTATATCTGTCATTTGAATATCACCACCAGCAATGCACACACTGAAATAACTAGTGCTACATGTGTCAAATATTTTGCCGTATTTTGCATCGCACTTTGAGATATGCTATACTTTGGGTAAGCGAATCGCCTTTCGGCGGTCCGCCCCCTTACATTAATGAACTGCTTTGAATAGTAAAATCAGTGCCGTTGCTAGGTTTATGATTGCTACGATAAGCGGTTCATTTTCTTTTATCCACCTTACTAGCTTTATTAGCATATCTCTTTCCTCCTTTCTATGATTTAATTATAGCACATTCTTGTTTATTTGTCAATCTTTTATTTAAGAAGAAGCCATAATTTTATAAAAAAAGTTTTTTTATACGCCAAAAACAGGCCATGCAGCATGTACTGGGCCTGTTTTCTGTTATTTACCTGTGCTTATAATTAGTCCACCTTTCCAAACTTTTCATTTAAATAGATGGACGTGAAATAACATCCGTCTCCTTTCTCTTATTCATTTTTCATCATTTGTTTAGCTCGTTCTGGATCTTTTTTTACGATGGCCGCAAATGCTTTAATAATTTCCCATTCATCATCAAATGCCCGTACTTGATGTTGCTTACGTTGTACACTGACATCTTTTGTTGTTCCTTTGGGACGACCTGCACCGGTCCGTTTGCCTCCCCAGCCCGTAGTATTACTCACGATACACCACCACCCTGTAAATCATATAGCTGATTACTACTGCTCCTGCAATATAACTTAACCAGCCAATAGAATCATATGTGGTTAGAGAAGCCAACCAAAGTAATATCAAAGCTATATAGCCTTTTCCAATTCTCTTGATTATATTGCGCATTTCTTTTATAATGGACGTAGGTTAGGAAGTAAGGCCCGAAAGCCTTACCCCCTTGCAAAACTACTTGTGAGAACGTTTTCTTGCTTTGCGCTTACCTCGCTTTGCTTGAGAACGTTCTTTTTCTTTTCGCCATTCTGTATACCATTTCCAACTAGTATATCCGATAATGACTAATGCTTGGACATCTTGCATTTTTACGTCCATCATTTTCACCTCCTTTTATGATTATATTATACCACATCTTGATTTATTTGTCAATTATTTATTTCAAGAATGGCATAATTTTATGAAAGGAGACTTTTTATACGCAAAAGACAGGCTGTACATCGTAAAATGTACACGGCCTGTCTTTTTTTTATCAATCATTTGTGGCATTGTTCTCTTTTCTTTATAATACAGCAAAATTCTTTTAATGCTTTTATGTGTTCTCTATGTACTCCCCGCAGTGAAACATTAATTCCTGCTGCCACATTTTCCCACGTTTCTCCTTTGACATATCTATAGTACAACAGTTTTTTTCTGTATCCTTTTACCAGCTGAATTATATCAATAATTGCGTCCCGTTCCGCTTCCTTTTCCGACAGCCATTTAGAAAGATTCAAATATTGCTTGATATTAATTTCCGTCCAGCCGCTTTCCGGCAAATGGTGGCCGCCGCCGGCAATTCCATAATTCGCTGTCATTCTATTGCTAAATGAATTCCAAAATATTTTTCGTCTTGCTTCTCTGCACCGTTCCATCAAGATGCATATATCATCGTCCAGTTCTTTTATTCTTTCCAGCTTTTCTCTGGCAATTCTGTATTCTTCTTTCATGCTGTGACCTTTCTTTTGGCTTCTTCAATCTGCTTGGGTATTATTTCTCCTGTTTCTGGGTTTATATCTGTAAAATTCCCTTCCGCTTCTTCTTCAAACAGTACTTGCTGGGCACGTTTTCCCATGACGTACATCTTTGCTTCTCTAATTAGTTTTATCAGTTCTTTCATCATTCTTTCATTTTTCCCCGGTGTAGCATCCGGGTACATGAGCGGTGTCGTATAATCCAGTTCTTTTTCATTAATGACTGCGGCACCGCATAACATATATCCCTTTGCTGTTTCATTGTCTATCCAGTCTATTTTTATTTTATCAATTACTGCCTTGTTCATCTCTTCATAGTCTATTTCATCTTCATTATCTTCTAAAAAATCTTGGTTTAACATGCTGCTCCAGGCATCTTCCAGCCGCTTCCAGCTACAGTCAAATTCAATTCTCGGCTTTTCTTTGCATTTCATTACATGTTCTTCCGGAATTGAATTTTCATGGATGATATATTTTATAACTATTCCTTTGTCATCTCTCTTTATTTGCAATATTCTCATGCTTTTCTCCTCGTTTCGCTGTTAATAAACGTAATATGTATTTTTAATCCACACAACCTTGCTACATTATATATCGCTTCCTTGAATATCTTTTTCTTGATTCGCTCTTTCTTATTTTTCTTCATAAGCCAGCCAACGGCCGCATCCGCTGTCGGATCTTTATATGCTTTCCCCATATTTTCATCTCCTAAAATTTTCCCGTGCTGCCAAAGCCATTGCTTCCTCTTTTCGTTTCTTTAAGGCTCGTTACTTCTTTGAGGTGAGCTATATATGCTGGAATTAACACGCCCTGACAAAACCGTTCTCCTCGTTCGATAATTTGCGGCTCATCACCAATATTATCAAATACGGCGCAGATTTCTCCGGTATACGTCGTATCAATAATACCAACTGAATTGGAAAGCCGCAGCGTAGTTTTCGTTCCATAGCTGCTTCGCGGAACCAACAGCATGCCTAGTCCCTTGGGAAATCCAATCGCAATACCTGTATGTACTTTAATCCCCGTAGCATGCGGCTGTATTACATATTTTGCCGGGCAATAAAAATCTATTCCTAGGTTTCCTTCTTCGTATTTCGGCAGCTTTATATTTTCAAGCGGTATCTGGCTGTCAATACATTTTTTTATTTCAATGTCGCCGTGTATAACCGGACTATAATAAAATTCAACTTTATCTGTTATCAGCATGTCGTTTTCCTCTTTTCTTTATGTAGTGTAATTACTGCATTTTTTCCCATGTTTCTCTCTTCTCATCTTTACTGTAATATGCCATCCCAGTTCGTCAGAATAGCTGCTTTGTGCATCTGTGAAAATATACCCCGGATATTCTTTTTCCCACGCCATAGCATTATCCGTTTGGCTGCTCAATGCTTCCAGCTTTCTGTGTGAATACTTATAGTCATTTTTCTTTACAATCGGTTCTTTCAGCCCCTGGGAGCATGTCCAGGCCTTCTCATTGATAGCCCCTTTCTGTTTCATCATGTATCGCACGGCCGCTTCAATACCGTGTTCGTCCGGCTGCAGTCTGTCTATATTGACATATCCAAGATGACGTCCTTTTTTTCTCCTTTCCGTTTTCTTGCGCGCCATAAATCTTCCATCGTATCTCTTGGCAGGCCGCATCGAATCAATACATGATGATGAACACCTTCTACGGTGCCGTCTGTCTTTTCTTTTTTACTTTCCAGCACACTAATATATTTGCAGTGCGCTATCTTTTGTCTATCGCATTCACGGTTTATTCTTCGAATATAATTGCTGAATATTTTTTTGGCGTCTTTCTTCGTTTTGGGTCGGCACCAGCTGGCATATGTAAGATGCATGAAGAAATCGCCTTCTCCAAAGTTCGTATTCGCTTTTTGTATTAAATACCGCAGACGATTCTTTTTATTTTCTTTGATTTGCTTCGGGCTCGATTTTCTTCTTGCTATTTTTCCCTTTTTTCCTCTTTTTCTCATATCGGCTAATTGAAACAAATCAATTTCAATGAATTCATGTTCTTTCATCGTCCCGCATATTGTTCTCTTTTCTCTTACAAATCCCATAGCCTGTTTCCTACCTATTTTCTTTGGTTGAAAACTTAATACCCATTACCAGCCCGCATCGTGCCTGACGCACGAAATTTTCAACGCAATATTTCTTTTAATTTATGGATGTACCATTCTGCTTTTTCTAAATCTTCCGTCCCGTTTTTCTGTTTCCATCGCCATAAATATTTAATGGCGTTTCCAGTGCAAAACGCTTCCAGCCCTTTCAGCTGGCATACAGCCGATTGAATAGCATCAATGCATTCAATTTCGCCGTCTCCCTTATAATGATTGGGATGATTTACGACATTTTTTATCTGTTCTTCTTTTTTATATTTTGTGCTTGCATTTTCCGTCGGCGGCGTTTCTGTATCATCGCTTTCTTTCATATATTTAATAAATTCATCAATCGCCAGCCGATCATCTTCTATTTCTTTTTCATAAATGTTTTCCCATTGGTTTGTTTTTTCATTGTATTTCCGTATATTAATTTCCATCGTTTTTTCTCCTCTCAATCCGCATCCATTGAAATAATCACTGCCACTCCCATGGCCAAACACCCACCAAATCCGATTTTAAACGCTATCGGCATAGGTGTTTCCAATATAGTGATTGCTATACATAAAAAAATCATCACTGCCGCTATACAAAACAGCATTTTGGCTATCGTGACTTTATTCATTTTTGTTGATTTCCCCTTTATAGTGCATTTTGACTTCTTGCTTTCTCATTTCATGCATGACGACAGAAACGGTTTCTTGTAAATGTTTGGCCGCCTTTTTGGTTATTTTTTCATACGGCTTTTGATATTCTGCGCAGCCATTCTTTTTCCATTCTTCATACACAGCCAGCTGTATCGCTTTTTCATCGTATTTCTTCATTCTTTCGGCTCCTTGGATTATAAAAAAATGATTTTACATGCTAAGTTTGGCTTTTCCATAAATTTCCGCGCGATAACGAAACGTAGACAGCGGCATACCACATTCTCTAGCCGCTGCCATTCCGGATATTTCCCCGCATTTCCATCTCCGGTACATGCTATAAAAATTATTTGGCAATGGTTTGGATGGCCGTCCAAACCGCACGCCTCTTGCCTTTGCCGCCGCAATGCCTTCGGCCTGCCGCTGATGAATCATGTTGCGTTCGTTTTCTGCTACAAATGACAATATCTGCAGCACTACGTCACTTAAAAACGTACCAATTAAATCCTTGCCCCGCCGCGTATCCAGCAGTGGCATATTTAATACGACAATGTCAGCTCCCTTGTCTTTCGTCAAAGTGCGCCATTGTATCAATATTTCTTCGTAGTTGCGCCCCAGGCGGTCAATGCTTTTGATGTAAAGCAAATCGCCTCTTTTTATTTTCTTCATCATTTTTTGATACTGCGGCCTGTCAAAGTCTTTGCCGGACTGTTTGTCCGCATAGATATTTTTTGGGGCTACGCCACTTTCTTGTAATGCGACTAGCTGCCGCTCTTCATTCTGTTCTTTGGTCGATACTCTGATGTAACCGTAAACAGCTGATTTGACATTACTTTTTTCACTCCCGACGAACGTTGCCATGCTCTTTTTCTGCTCCTTTCTTACGTTTTATAAATTACGCTGCCAAACATCTTTGCTGCAGGGGTATAGCTGGCAGCCATTGGCCCTTCCTTGCCGCACTTTTTACAATATGCCTGCGTATATATTTCTCCATCTACTTTCCGCAGCCGCATCCTTGCTTTTGCGCCGCATCGCGGGCAGTTTCCAAGGTATGCCGTTCCTTCCCGCTTCTTTCTCTCCATCACGCCTGCACCTCCTTCATTTCAATGCTAACGTTTTCCTTTAAAAGGGTATTTCTTCTTCGGCTTCACTGCCCATATCATCAAAGCGATGTCCTGGCTCTGCCGGTTTTCTATCATCTGATTTTTTCGGTAAAATCGTCTGTCCTATCAGCCGTGCTGTAAGCTCGGTCATATATTGCTTCCTGCCTTCTTTTTCATAGATGCGTGTTTCCTCAGCTCCGCATATTATGACAGGCATGCCTTTTTTCAGTATATCTGCTGCCGCTTCCGCTAAATTTCCCCAAACTACAACCCGCTTCCAAACCGTTTTTTCCTGCCAATCACCTTTACTATTTTTGTATCCAGCGTTAACAGCCACCGGAAAGCGAACAATCGCCAATC
This sequence comes from uncultured Megasphaera sp., assembly GCA_934193515.1. Lineage (GTDB taxonomy): Bacteria > Bacillota > Negativicutes > Veillonellales > Megasphaeraceae > Megasphaera. Next base: position 167,763 of record CAKPVJ010000001.1, read on the forward strand.
CCTTTTCTGTAAATCGCACATCCGGATCTGCGCCGACCCGTCCCGCTATCTGTGTAGTATTCATGTTTATCTCCTTATACTCTCCATACCAAAACAGTAATCAATACTGCCCAAAACAACAGGCAGCCAATCATTACAACACCATACGCCGCCGTTTTTGTCTTATCTATCATCGTGGTTTCTCCTCTCTTTTAATCTCTTCGGTTCATGATTGCCGCCGCCATGTTCGGTGCCAGTTTTTCCGCTTCGACAGTCCCTTCAAGCGGTAAATGACGCGTTCTCCAAAGAGTATGTCCTTCACGCAAATAGTCACACATACTAGATATCTTACATCCATTGCATACTTTCAAATAAGATTCTCCATCCATTTCGATAGGATTTCCATCCATGATTTGGTTACAATAATCAATCAGCGTATTCATTGCCTTGATTGCTTCATTGTCTGTAATCATTCATTTTCTCCTTCTTACTCCCATTACTTCAAATAGCTCCATCTGACAACATGATACATTCCCGTGCATTTATGCGGCGCATTCTTTTGATGTTCGCTTACTCGGAAAGCCGCCGGTCTTATAATTCCGTTTGCGAATTTTTCATAGCCAAATCGAGCTGTTGTGTAGTATTCTTTTTTCAGCCCATGCGCGGCTGTATCTATAGCCGCATCCACCCGCTTGATATGTACTAATACTTTTTTACTTCTGTATCTTGTAAATTTCACGCCATCTTCAGAATATGCCGATTCGATTTCTGTTATTGCCGGCGCTTTCTCATAAATCCACTTTATTTTTCTTTTTCTCATCTTTTCTCAGTCCTTTACCTTGTAATTTTCACAGTTTTCCCTCTCCGCACTATTCTTCATCGCTTTCCGTGACTTTTCGTATGTAGTCTTTAAAAAAACGCCGCCATGTCTTTACTTCTACGCCATGTGCCGCGATGTGATGTTTTCGGCACAGACATACTACATTTTGCAATTCGTCTTTCCCGCCATGTGAGCGGAACATGATATGATGCACGTCTACAGCCGGTCTGCCGCATACAACACACATATATTTATCTCTTGCGGCGGCTGCCATTCGTACCTTAAGCCATTTTCTTCTATTCTTGTTCATTTTTTGACACCCCCGAAAAATCGCCCAGTTTCTTTAATGTTTCGCCCATCCAGCACGTCATCATGATGATGTATTCCCGCGGCGTATCTTGTACCATTTCTTTTTGCGCTTTTTCATTTACGTAATTATTCAGCTCTAAAAATTCTTTATTCAGCTCATTATATATATCCATCATTTGCTCTTTTGAAAACGATTTAAGCATTTTTATTTTTTCCGGATATGTCATGTCGGAAAAGCAGCTGTTTTTCCATCTGCCGTCCCGGTTTACTCTGAAATAAATACCGTCAAGATTTCTGTCCATTTACCTCTCCTTCTTTCAAATAAATTGCATGTTTTGGTCCAATGTCGGCCGGACCATGTTCTTTTCTGTATTTTTCATACATCGTAGATCGCACGCCGCATTCTTGGCGCATGCATTCAAAAAAATCCCATATTTGTACTTCTTGCCGTTTTATTAAAAAAGAATAATCAAACAGTTTATTTTGCAATGCTTTAATTCTTTCCTTTTTAAATTTGTAATCTGTATATAAAATATGGGTATTTGCCATGATGACTTCCGTAAGCAGTGAGCGGATCAGCTTTACCTGCGCTTTATCTTTACTTTTATTCGTCATGACTCTTTCTATTGCTTCGGCATACCGCTCCATTTTTTTGCTATCGTATCCATTGGCTTCTAAATCTTCCAGCCATTTTTTATTCAATGCCGCGGTGCAGTCTTTTCGCTGCTCTGTCATTTTTTTGTCTAGCTCTAAAAAGCGGTATCTGCCCCACAAAAACCGGTCATGCAGCGCTTGCAGCAGCAATACGTTTGATATTTCCGCTGCCGCTTCCAAGCTCGCAACGCATCGCATCGTATACCCAGATACGCTGCTTTTTCTCAAAGAGCGGCTTACATCGTACATGCTCATTCCTCCCGATTCCAATCATTTGCCAAAATATCTTGTACTTTCGGTCTCCACGGTTCTGTTTTTCCATCCTGCCAGTGCAGTATAAATCCCGTGTTATTGATAGTGATGTATTTTTTACCCGGAGAAAAGCTGTCTCTGCGTATTTTCCCGCCTTGCTGACAATACAGCAGAGCCACGCCAAAGCCTATTCCTTTTTCTCCTACTGTTCTAAACGTTTTGCTAAATCGGCTTTCGGGCATCCACGCACGAAAGCCGTCGCCGTATTCCAGCAAATACCCGTTTCGTTCCTTGCCGCCTATTTTTTTATTTAATATCTTTTCCGCTTCCAACCGTTCTTTTCGCTCTCCATAACAAATTTGTACGCGAATATATTCTTTTGCTCTAGTTCGTTCAGGATGTACCAAGACGACTCCTCTTTTCTATGGTATAATCAAGTTGTGTATTTTTTTTGTATTAGCCGTTACTTGCGCCAACAGGTAACGGCTTTTTTCTATTTATTTTTGTGAAATATGGTTTATCAAAAACCGTTTCATTCTCTTTTTAACTTCGTAAGGGATGTCATCAAATGCATCATCTAGCAAAGCAGTCAGTGATGCTACTACAGCTGCTTCTTCTCCTTTAATCAGAGAAGTAGCCGAACCGGATTCTTCGGATACTGCCAAAAAGATAATTGCATCGGTCCCGTCCGGCTTTAATTTACTCATTTCTTCCGTCATCTTTCTCAATAAGTCCATAGTTTTTTTGTCTATCATGTATAATCTCTCCTTTTATTTGCTGATTTTCAGCCGCATCCCCGGCCGGATACCATCTTGGCCAAGTTGATTATCTTCTACAATTTTTGCTATCGTCTGCCGGATATCGTCTTCGTCGGACGTGTACCGCCCGGCAATATCCCACAGCGTGTCGCCGTCTTCTACCGTGTAGTACGTAATGGCGGGCTGTGGCTTATCTGCTTGCCCGACGTACACGCCCAGCGCCACGGCAACCGCAAATACCGCAGCAATCAATTTACCCCTGCCTTTTCTTCTTCTCATGTTTCTTCACCTCGTCTTTCTTATGGTAAAATGCCCGTATCATGATACTGAACACATGCATGCTCAACGATCACTTTACTAACACCCAAATATTGGGCAAATTTATCTGGGCTAATATGATAGGACCACCGTTTCCCATTGGCTCCCAGCGTAGCTGTGCCAAACGGGAATCGCTGATTTCTCAGTCCCATACAAACAAACATAACGCCTTTTCCTAACATCGCCGCTGCCACTTTAGGCGGTACACATTTTGTTTTCATCTTCTTTACCCCCTTTCAAAAACCTGGCAATTCGTTTGCATAGCCACCTTACAGAATCCAGTCGCCTGCCTGCTTGAGAATATCAAGTATCATTGCCGGAACGTTATCAAGCTCGACATTGACGTTACGGCTGCAGCCGCTCAATATGTCCGCCTTCTTGAAATAAAAAAAAAACGATATTTCGTGTTTATTGGGTAGAAAAAAGAATTTCTAAAGGCAAGTTGCTATTTAATGCTTCTTTAATTTTTAAACATTCGTCAAAAGTTATTGGGTATTTTCCCTGTAATTTTGCAAGTAAAGTCTGATAGCGTATATTGGTCTTTTTGGCTAATATCTTTTTAGTCATACCTTTTCTTAATATTTCAATATTAAGTTCTTTATACATGTTAATCGCCTCCTATGACACGAAATATCGTTTTTCTTACTTTTATAATATTATGATATTTCGTGTTTGTCAATATTTTTCAGTATGTTAATTACTATATTTCGTGTTTTAGTATTGATATTTCGTGTTTAACATGGTATTATCTAATTAAATAATGAGGAGGGTCAAATGAAAAGGGAGCAGTATTTAAAAGAAAAAATTCTTGAAGAAGGAAACATCAAAGACTTTGCTACAAAAATCAATATGCCCTATACTACCTTACTGTCTATTTTAAAGAATATTGGCGGTGCCTCTATTGATAATATCTTCAAAATTTGTAAAGGATTAAATATAACCGCAGAAGCATTAAATAACTGTGGAAATGTAAATCATCAAAAAGATATTTCAAACAGTAGCTACGCAATTAATATCCCTGATTTAACCGAGGCAATCAATCTTTATAAATGCCTTGATGAAATAGATCGCAGTGAAATCCGCGGCGAAATGAAAGGCATGCTGCGTGCTGATAAATATAAGTCAAAGATTAAAGACGAATCGGCAGGATAATCGAAGTCGATTTTAATTTGAGAAGGAAGGAATGACCTATATATGACTACTCTCAATGTTGTTAATGAATCTATATTTGAATCTATCAAACATATTGACGAATATAATCAAGAATATTGGCTGACTAGAGAATTACAAACTGTATTAGAATATAAAAGATGGGATAAATTTCTAAATATCATAGATAAAGCAAAAAAAGCCTGCGAAGGCAGTAATAATGCGGTATCCGATCATTTTTCCCAAGTGGGAAAAATGATTTCTCTAGCTAAAGGTGCATTCAGAAAGGTGGAAGACTTATGAATATTTCCAATACCGTAGTGAATTGGAATACGAATTCCATTGTTTCCGCTATTCGACAATATTCAATCTAATCAACGTACCCAAAGACCTGAGCAGGACTACCCTTGACACAGTATTGAAAATCATAGGCGTCCTCAAAGCACGGGAAAAGGAATGATAAAAATGAACGAACTGAAACTCTTTGAATCACAATATATACGCTCTGTATGGAATGCGGATGAAGACCAATGGTATTATTCTATCATTGACGTAATAGCAGCATTAACAGACAGCGCAAACCCAACAGACTACTTAAAAAAGATGCGCAAGCGTGATACGTCGCTTGGCACCTACATAGGGACAAATTGTCCCCAGGTAACCATGGAAACCAAAACAGGAAAACATAGAAAAACGCTTGCCGCAAACACAGAGCAGCTTCTACGTATTATTCAGTCCGTGCCTTCCCCTAAAGCAGAGCCATTTAAACTTTGGTTAGCTCAAACAGGAGCAGATCATCTTATGGACCTTGCTGATGCTAAAAAACTACAAGAAGAAATCAATGTGCGAATGCAAGCACGAAATGATGTACGTGAACACAATAAGTCATTAGCTAAGGCCGCTCAAGATGCCGGCGTATCTACCAATAAAGAATTTGCAAAATTCCAAAACAGCGGATATATGGGATTATACAATGGGGAAACAGCTGGAGCTATCAAACGGCGTAAAGGATTAAAGAAAAGTGAAGACATCTTAGATAATATGGGCAGCGAAGAACTTGGGGCTAATCTTTTCCGAATTACTCAAACAGAAGCTAAATTGCACCGCGAGAATATCCAATCAAAAGAAGAGGCAAATAAAGCTCATTTTGAAGTAGGCTATACGGTACGTAAAGCAATTGAAGAACTTGGTGGTACGATGCCTGAAAACTTGCCTACTCCGAATAAAAGTATTAAACAGCTTGAGCAGGAACAAAAAAAGACATTAAAAACTACGCCTAACAAAAAGGATTGATATATTGAATATTATACTTATTTAAACGCGTAACCTTAGAAACAATATAAAAATATTGAAAGGCACATACCATGAACCCTATCCTAACCGAAATTGATACTCTAAAAAATACATTACGCAGCTTACGCCCATTGAGTAAAGCAGAATTACAACGGCTGCGTGATGAATTTATCATTGAAACGACGTATAATTCCAATGCAATCGAAGGCAACACGCTCACACTTCGTGAAACAGCACTCATCCTGCAGGAAGGCATTACCATTGCCGAAAAGCCCTTACGTGACCATCTCGATGCCATCGGCTTTAAGGATGCTTTCTATTACATCATCGATTTAGCATCACATTATGCACCGCTGACAGAAGATACGGTCAAGACGATCCATTCCCTTGTCCTGATGAACGACCGGGAGAATCGCGGCAAATACCGCAACGTCCCTGTCCGCATCCTCGGCGCGCTCCATACGCCGCCACAGCCGTACATGGTACAGCCTGCCATCGAGCAGTTGATTCGACAATATGCGGAATGGAAACAGGAAAAACACATCATTGAAGCTGTTGCCCTGCTCCATCTTGAATTCGAATCTATTCACCCCTTTATCGACGGCAACGGCCGTACAGGTCGCTTGCTGTTGAATTTCGAATTAATAAAAAGCGGAATGCTTCCAGTCGATATTAAATTCACGGACCGCCGTAAGTATTACGACTGTTTCGATGCGTACCACACTGGAAATAAGAATCCCGAAAAAATGATTTCTCTCATTGCTGAATACGAAAAAACTGAATTAAAACGATATATTGACATCATTAAGCAATAAAAAATCCCGCCACCGTGCTACTAACACGATGACGGGAAGCGCCGATAGTACTACCAATACTATTCGGCAAATATAATCATTTACCTACTTTATAAGGGGCTGATTATGTTTATATTATAGCATGTTAGCCCCCTATTAACCATATACTTTAATAAGGAGGCTTATTTTTTATGGGTATGAAACGTGCAAATGGAACTGGATCTGTATATAAATTAAAGCGCCGCCTAAAAAAGCCATTTAAAGCGGTTGTTACCATCGGCTGGAAAGATGATGGCACACGTATTCGAAAATGTATTGGCTATTTTGCAAAATCAACAGAAGCGTATGATGCATTAGCTTCGTATCGCCACATGCCTGAACGATTTGACAATAAAGATGTAACGTTTGCTCAAGCATGGGAATGGATGATAGACGAAAAAAAACGTCAAGGCATCGATATAAAAAAGGGGAAATTTGCCCCATCTAAGAAAAAATGTGCCCCCATTTGGGATATGCCTATACAGCAAATCCGTTTATCCCATTTGCAATCTATATTTGACTCATATAAAAATTTGAGCCGTTCTTCTCACGAAAATCTGCTCAAAGCCATCAATGGAGTTTTTAAAGCTGCCATAAAAAATGACGTGATTCAAAAGAATTATGCTGCACTGGTCACGTTGCCGCCGGCAAAAAAATCTACCATGCATATTCCTTTCTCTGAAAATGAACTGGCTATTTTATGGCAGCATACAGATAATAAATTAGTCCGTGTACTACTTATATATATCTACACAGGTATGCGTCCCATAGAGTTATACAATATCCAAATAGAAAACGTTCATCTTAAAGAACGGTATCTTGTAGGCGGGGTAAAAACTGTTGCCGGACGCAACCGTATTATTCCGATAGCCCAGTGTATTCTCCCGTTTGTGTCAGAGATATATTCTCAAGCCCGCTTTCTTCATTCTGCAACCTTACTACCACCTGATTATATTCCAACACGCATAGACCGCTCCTTGAAAAAATTATGTGCAGATTTAGGGATGTCTATGCATCGCAGACATGACACACGCCATACATTTATCACCATGGCTAGAAATTATGGCATGGATTTATTTATCTTAAAAACAATTGTTGGTCATGCACAAACGGATGTTACCAGCGATGTTTACACGCATAAAAATACTAAACAATTAATTGACGCCGTCGATAGATTACCCGTAAATTTCGCCGCTTCCAGTGTAGCCACTGTGTAGCCACCGCAATAGAATTAGCTAAAATCAGCCAAAAAAACAGCACCGGCCACATGTAAGAAATGTGACAACGGTGCTGTTTTGCTTGGTTTATTCTTCGTCTTCCGGCAAGTCTGCGTTATGGTAAACATCCTGTACGTCGTCGATTTCGTCGAGAGCGTCTACAAAACGTTCCATTTTTGCTGCGTCTTCACCTGTTAATTTAATGGTATTTTCCGGTACCATTGTAATAGAAGCATGTTCGGTTTCGATGCCTGCGTCTGCCAATGCTTTTTCTACATCGTCAAAGGCTTCCGGCGTCGTGATGATTTCAAATTCTTCGCCTTCGTCTTTTACGTCATCAGCGCCAGCATCTAAAGCTACTTCCATCAGTTTGTCTTCGTCAGCTTGTTCTTTCGATACGACAAAAATGCCGGTGCTGTGGAACATCCAGCCTACACAGCCGGTAGCGCCGAGGTTGCCGCCGCACTTGGAAAATTCATGGCGTACAGCTGCTGCAGCACGGTTGCGGTTGTCTGTAAGGACATTAACCGTAACGGCAACGCCTGCCGGGCCATAGCCTTCATATACGATTTCTTCATAGTTCTGGCCTTCTGTAGCACCAGCGCCTTTTTGGATAGCACGTTTAATGTTATCTTTAGGAATGTTGTTTTCTTTTGCTTTCTGCAAAGCCAATTTTAAACGCATGTTGCCGACGGGATCCGGGCCGCCCATACGAACGGCAATCGTGATTTCACGACCGATTTTTGTTGTAATTTTACCGCGGATAGCGTCGTTTTTTCCTTTTTTACGTTTAATATTTGCCCATTTCGAATGTCCTGACATTCTAATGCCTCCCTTGTTATTTCCACCATTCTTCGCCAGCGAGACGATCTAAGATAATCGCCGCAGCTGAGCGGACGGAAAGGTGATTATAATCCCCTGCACCATAAATCGGTTCCAGGATAAAATCGAATTGTTCCATCGTTTCCTTCGTCATACCATATCCCGTACCAAGGAGCAGCAGGATGGGCGTGTTGTCTTCTTCCCTCTTGCGGCGCAGGTCCTTGTAGGAAATCGTATTGGCATACACCCTGGCATCTGTCGTAACGACATAAGGACGCTTGCCTTCTGCTTCGGTAACTGCTGCGACAGCCGCTTCGATGGAAGGGCGGATGTCTACGATGTCAAAGGCTTGCGTGCGGTAAGAATTGTATTTCCTGCCTGCAGGGCTTTCCCAAAAGCCGATAATTTTGTGTACCATGTCCAGTTGACCCTGTACATGGTGAATAATAAAGTATTTTTTTACGCCATATGTTTTGGACGAACGCGAAATGTCATGCAGATCATAGTTCGTAATCGCCGTCGCTATGACATTGAAATTTTTGTCATAAATAGGGTAATGTACCAACCCGACATACAAAGCAGATTTCATCATTTCTTCTCCTCTTTCCAGCATGCCAGCAGTTCTTTGTCCTTAGCAGATAAAGACGCTGTCTGCAGCAAATCAGGGCGTTTTTTCAGCGTCCGTTCCAGTGCTTTTTCATGCCGCCATGCGTCAATTTTGGCATGGTCGCCGTTGCGCAGCACATCCGGGACAGCTTGTCCGCGAAATACGGCAGGCTTGGTATACTGCGGGTATTCTAGCAGCGATGCATAAAACGAGTCATCTACCGCACTGCCTGTCGAGCCGAGTACGCCTGGAATCATGCGGGCGACGGCATCTGTCACCGTCATGGCCGGCAGCTCGCCTCCTGTCAGGACATAATCGCCTACAGAAATCGTTTCATCTGCCAAATCCGTTTCCACACGGTAATCCACGCCTTCGTAATGTCCGCATAGCAAAATAAGCTGGTCATAGCCAGCGAGCTCACGGGCCTTAGCCTGGTCAAAAGTCTGACCTGCCGGCCCCATCAAGATAATGCGCCGTTTGGGGACAGTGCGGCGTACGGCTTCGACAGCGGCATATAACGGGCCTGCTTTCATGAGCATGCCACAGCCGCCGCCATAAATCGTATCGTCTACCATGTGATGGCGGTCATATGTAAAATTTCTCGGATTGGTCACATCCAGCTCCAGCAGTCCGGCTTTTCTTGCTCTGCCGATGATGCTGTGATTGAAAAAAGCCTCGATAAATTCCGGAAAGAGCGAAATAATGTCAATCCTCATTTGTCATCCACCCATTCCGGCGGATCGATAACCATGCGGTCTGCCTTTTCATCAATGGATTTGACGACGTCAGGAATTGCAGCATACAGCCATTCTTTTCCTTGTTCGTCCGTCACGACATAGACATCATTGCTGCCGGTTTTTAGGACGTCTGTTACGTTACCTAATTTATGATCCTGTGTATCATATACGGACATGCCGATAATATCGAAGACATAGTGCTGTCCCTTTTTCAGGGGCACTAAATCCTCGCGCGGCACTTCCAAGGCTTTGCCGACGAGAAGTTCTGCTGCATTGCGGTCTTCTACGCCGACGAATTTCATGAGTACGACTCGTTTGTGAAGACGGGCCGAGCGTACTTCATATTTTTTGCCGCCGATATAGCCGTATTTCATATGCAGGAATCGTTTTGGAAAATCTGTATCGGGATAAATACGAACATCACCCCGCACGCCGTGCGGGGCAACTATTTGACCGATTGTAAAAAGTTCCAACCCAGCCATCGTATTTTATTGGCGGATGGCAACGATTTTGCCGTCTTCAAGCAAAATTTCTGTTCCCATCATTTTTTCTAAATCATCGCCGACTTTGACAACGACAGTCTGTTCGAGCGTGCCTTGTCTGATTTCGGAACCGATTGTTAACTGTTCAGCTTCGCTTCTGTCATGCTGTGCCTTGGCTTTAGCAGCCTGCAGACGCTGTTTCTGTTCTTCTACTTTTGCCCGCAAAGAAATCAACCCTTGGGCATCAATTTTGGCCTGTTCGGTCATCATGCGTTTTGCCTGAAATTCCAGGTTTTGCATTTCCCGGTCAATATCACTCAAAGCCTGGTCGGTATTCTTGAGAATCTTGTCCTTGAGCTCTTGAGTAACCTTTGCTTTGACAGCGACAGGAACGCGCAATGTAATCTGATCCATGGTTCCTCCTATACGATATCAACTGATACTTTCTTATTTGCCTTCACAGCCGCAGCCTTGACAACAAGGCGCAGTGCTTTCGCAATCTTTCCTTGTTTGCCAATGACTTTTCCCATATCTTCGGGTGCGACATGAAGTTCGTAGACTTCGAGGCCTTTTTTCTGAATTTTAGTAACTGTAACTGCTTCAGGGCGTTTGACAAGTGCTCTGGCAATACATGCAATTAACTCTTCCATAGGTATCAGCCTCACTTACTTTTTGGATGCTTCAAACTGAGCCATGATGCCGGCTTTTTTGAAAAGGGAGCGAATCGTATCAGTAGGCTGTGCGCCTTTGCCGAGCCATGCTACTGCTGCTTCAGCGTCAACTGTCAAACGGTCAGCTGCTTCTTTAGCCGGATCGTACATACCCAATGTAGCAACCGGACGGCCGTTATTGCGAGCGTCACGGGAATCAGCAACAACTACACGATAAATCGGTTTCTTTTTAGCACCTAAACGAGCCAAACGAATTTTAATCATGAAAATCACCTCCTCTATTTGATATCCGCCCTAACGGGCCGATTAAAAGGGAAAACGTGGCAAAAAGCCGCGTCGTTTATTTTTCTGTGCTTTCTTCGCCTGCTTCATCATTTTCTGCATTTCTGTAAACTGCTTGATGAGGCGGTTGACATCTTGGACACGCGTACCGCTGCCTTTGGCAATGCGGCGCTTGCGGCTGTCCTTGATCAGCATTTTGGGGTTGGCACTGGACCGTTCCTGTGCCGTCATGGATGTAATAATCGCTTCAATCTGCTTGAACTGCTTACCATCCATATCGACTTTATCCAGTTCTTTTTTATACTTGCCAATCCCTGGAATCAGGCTCATCAGACTCCCCATATTGCCCATTTTCTTAATCATATTGAGCTGTTTAAGGAAATCATCAAAGGTAAACGTGCCGCTTTTCATGGTCTTTTTCATGTCTTCCATGGATTCTTCATCAAAAGCAGCCTGAGCCTTTTCGATAATCGTTTCTACGTCTCCCAAATCCAGGATACGGGATGCGTAGCGGTTGGGGTGAAATTCTTCCAACCCATCTAATTTTTCACTGACGCCAATAAATTTAATCGGCTTGCCAGTAACCGCTTTGATAGACAATGCCGCGCCGCCGCGGGCATCTCCATCCAGCTTGGTCATAATCATGCCGTCAATGCCGAGAGCTTTATCAAAAGCCGAGGCCGCCGTAACGGCATCCTGGCCCGTCATGGCATCTACGACGAGAAGAATTTCATGGGGATGAACTTCTTCTTTTATATGAATCAACTCATCCATGAGTGTTTCATTGATATGAAGACGGCCGGCTGTATCGATAATGACAACATCCCGCAAATGGCTCACCGCATAGGGAACGGCGTTTTTGGCAATTTGGACGGGGTCTTTGCTGCCTTCTTCGGTATACACCGGTATGTCCAGTTCCTGTCCCAGGACCTGGAGCTGTGTGATAGCTGCAGGCCGATAGACGTCGCCGGCAACCATCAGCGGACTTTTGCCCTGGCTTTTCAGCTTCTTGGCAAGTTTTGCCGCTGTCGTCGTTTTACCTGCGCCCTGCAGCCCGACCAACATAATAATCGTCGGCGGCTTCGGTGCAATGGTAATACGGCTTTGCGTACCGCCCAGCAGTTCGGTCAATTCGTCACGGACGATTTTGATGACCGTCTGGGATGCGTTCAAGCTGCCGAATACTTCTTCACCAACAGCTTTTTCCCGTACGCGCTTGATAAAATCTTTCGTTACGGCAAAGTTTACATCGGCTTCGAGCAGTGCGCGCCGCATCTCTTTGAGGGCTTCGCTTACATCTTCTTCTGAAAGCTTGCCCTTACCGCGAAGCTTTTTAAAGGCTGCTTGGAACCGTTCAGACAAACTTTCGAATGGCATACATAAGCCTCCTCTTACAACTCGATAGTACGTAGCATGTGTTTTACTGTTTCAATCGCTGCCGGGCTGCCTGTTTCCAGCAGCTGACCGGCTTGTTCTAGCTTGTCCCGCACAGCATCGCTGCGGGCGAGAAGCTGAAGACGCTGTTCATAGCTTTCTAAGGAATGGGATGCCCGGCGCAGCATATCATACGCACCCTGCCGGGAAATTTGCAGCTCTTCGCCAATTTCTGACAACGACCAATCCATATCAAAATACATTTCCATGCATCGCCGCTGCCTGTCCGTCAAGAGAGGACCGTATATGTCCAGAAGTCTTCCCTTCCGTACCATATCCTCTAGCATCTCATCACCGCCTTTGTCATCAGCGTACTGTGATAGTATACATAAAAAGCGTCATCCTGTCAAGTACTTTTACTTGTCACTTTAAAAATACAGTATACGGCCTGTCTTTTCCCTTTTATATCCTAAAAAACAGCAGTCCCCTGCCTATTCGCCTGCTGTCTGCGCATCATGTGAGGCATACAGCAAAACACATAGAGTTTGGGTCACTGCTGTTTTTTTATAGATTAAATTATAGTTCAAATTATTGTTGCACTTAGATTGTAAATCCGCCTTAAAAAAGCAGTTTCATCTGCTGCTGAATCTGTGCATCTGTCATCTGTGAAAAGGCATCCAGCAGGGCTACATGAAAAGTTCCCATGCGGCTGCCGGCAATGCGGCTTGCTTCTTCACCGGCTAAGCCCATCATGACAGCTGCCAATACGGCCGCTTCCCAAGGTTTGCGCCCGGCCAGATATACGCCGGCCAAGGCCCCCAGCATGCAGCCCGTGCCAGTCAGTCTGGCCAGTTGGGCCGTGCCGTTGGCTACACCGCACACGCGGATGCCGTCAGTAACCACATCGACAGGGCCGCTCATCAGCAGCACGGCCTGCTGCGCGAGAGCATAGGCTTGTATATCCTGCGCCGCGTTTCTAAAGTTTTTGGCCGTAACCGTATCGGCTGCGCCGGCATCTACGCCGACAGCATGCGACGGCAGGCCGCAAATAGCGCGAATTTCAGAACTGTTGCCTTTGATAATCTGCGGTCGGCATTCGCGAATAAACTGCACTGCAAAATCCCGCCGCAGGGTACTGCAGGCTACGCCTACCAAATCAATCAGCATGGGAATGCCGTCTTCATGCGCAGCCTGTCCGGCCAGCCGAATGGCTTCCATTCGCTCACTGGAAATGTTTCCCAAATTGACGACAAGCGCCGCTGCCACACGCCCTACTTCAACGACTTCTTTGGGATGCGACGCCATGTTGGGAACGCCGCCGACGGCCAAGATGACATTGGCACTGTCATTCATCGTAATACCATGCGTAATACAATGAACGAGCGGCCTGTTGGCAGCTACGCCGCGACGCAGGGCAGCCAACTGCTGAAACAAGTTATTTTCTTCGTTTGTCATATACATTTACACCTAATTTCTGCTGGAATTCCCGCAGCGTGCCATTGCGGGACAAAGCCATCAGCAGACAAAACGCAATAGAGCCGCCAATCAATGTGCCGCTGATAAACATCGGCACATAATACATCCAGGACAACCCTGTACGACCATAAAAAATTTCCATAACCGGATAGGAAACAATGGCACCGATAATCCCGGTTCCGATGACTTCTCCAATGACGGCCGCAATCAGCCGGCCATGGGATGCCCGATACAGCAAGCCGGACAAGGTTGCGCCAAACACAGCCCCAGTCAACGCCAGCGGCGGAATCCCCATCATAGTCATACGGATAATCCCAATAAGCGTAGCGCAAAGCAAGGCATACCAAGGCCCCATCAAAACGGCACAGGTAATATTAATCAAATGGGCCATCGGGCACATGCCTTCAATACGCAGAATCGGGGAAATAACGACGCCTAACCCTACCAGCATCGCCAATAATACCAACCGCAGTACTTTCTTATCTTTTTCCATAAAAAAACTTCACTCCCTCTGAGCGGCACGGTCTGCGGCACGCTGTGGTCGTGAAGCTTTTGATTGTATGACTGCAATATAGACGGATACATAGCGACCTAGCGGCAGACACTGCCTCTTTGTTTGTAACGGTCGATACTCTCTAGTATCCTCTCAGCCTGAAACACAGGCTCCCTCGCTATGTATGAAAACAGATTCAGGGCGCTCCCCCTCAATCCAAGTTTTAGTATAGCAAACTTTGCAAAGATGTCAATGGGCCTGTTGCCTGAAGTGTTTCGTCATCATGTATTATTCCGTTTCTTTAAACGGTTTGCCTTTGACGTGCAGCGTAAAAAGATAGATAGCAAACACTCTCTGTATATGCCTGACGGCACACGCAGAGAGTGTTTTTTCTACACGCTTATTTCCAATATTCTACTTCATCATCACGAAGTCCAATAGAAGCGGCTTTAAAGACAGGGTTCTTGCCTGCTGCTTTTTGGGCTTGATAGTCCTTCAAGGCACCAATAGCGACGTTGCTGAGTATCAGGCAGGCCGGAATATTAATCAGGCACATAAAGGCCATCAGAATATCAGCAATATCCCAAACGGCTGCCATAGACATGCCGGCACCGACAAGTACAGCGAGTACGCAAAGGATACGGAAAACGACAATAAAGGTTTTCGACGGTGTACCTTTGTGGATGAAGGCAATGCAGTTGTCAACATAATACAAGTTGCCAATCAAGGTAGAAAAGGCAAAGAGCACCATGCAAACCGTAATCAGCATCGGTCCGAATTCACCATATACGGAAGTAGCAGCCTGCTGTACATACAAGGCACCGGCAGCTTCTTTGGTAATCGGCACGCCGGAGCAAAGGCCCAAAAATGCCGTAGCGCTGCAAACCAAAATCGTATCAATAAAAACAGAAAGCATCTGTACCAGTCCTTGTTTTACCGGATGGCTGACGTCAGCTGCGGCAGCCGCATTCGGTGCAGAACCAATACCAGCTTCATTGGAATACAAGCCGCGTTTGATGCCATATACCATACAAGAGCCGGACACGCCGCCTAAAATCGACTGGAAATCAAAAGCATCTGCAAAAATCATAGAAAATACATGGGGCAGCATCGGCAAATGGAACAAAATAACGATGAGGGCTGCCAAAATATAAACGAACCCCATAACCGGCACCATCCAGGATGTAATTTTAATAATACGGCGGCCGCCGCCAAAAATGCAGTAACCAACGAGTATAGCCAGCACCGCTCCCAGCATCCATGGCGTTGTATCCGGATTATAAAAACCATAGACAGAAAACGTAGACTGCAAATTAAACGACGCCAGCATATTGAAGCCGCCGGCATACGTCAAAATCAGGCATACTGCAAAAATGATACCCAGTGTACGCGTTTTCATAGCTGTTTCAATGTAGTAAGCCGGGCCGCCATAACTATGGCCCAACGCATTGCGGCGCTTATATACCTGAGCCAGCGTGCTTTCAATAAAGGCACTGGCACCACCGATAAGCGCTAAAAGCCACATCCAGAATACGGCGCCGGGACCACCCAGGCAAACAGCCGTCGAAACACCGATAATATTCCCGGTCCCCACACGGGATGCCGTCGATACCATCAATGCCTGAAACGAAGAAACAGAACCAGCCGTTGTCGGTTTTTCCATGACGACACGAACGCTTTCAGCAAACATTCGCAGCTGTATGCAGCGTGTCTTCCACGAAAAAATCAAACCAGCCACAATCAAAACAACCATTAAAATAGGATAATACAGAATACCGTCTAAATAATCCAGAATCGGCATCATGGGGCCAACACATCCTTCCCAAATGTAAAAAAAAGTATAATTACAATATAATCTTTATACTACTTCTTTTATTTAGTAGATGTCAATCTATATTCACAAATTTTAATAAAAATTGCTATTAAATTACATCTCTATACTTTCCCATGCAGTTAAATAACTAAAAACAGGGACCTTCTCTTGTAAAGAAAGTCCCTGTCTATAATTACACAAATTTTATTTGAAGCCGCTTGCCCAGCCCATGCGCGATTTTACGCAGCGCAGGAAGGAACGGTATGGTTCTTCAATAGCAAATGACCCCAACTATCGCCAAAGAGTTTTTATTTGGTTGAAAACGTTAATTCTTTATTGTTTTGACTATCCATTTCCAGCGTATTGCCTTCTTGGAGCGTGCCGCCCAGCAGCATTTCAGAAATCGGGTCTTCGACGAGTTTTTGAATCGCTCGTTTAAGCGGTCTTGCCCCATAGGCAAAATCAGACCCTTTTTTCACCAGCACGGCATCGGCCTTGTCTGTCCAGCTCATCGTCACACCCTTGGCTTTCAGCCGTTTTGTCAAATCACGAAGCAAAATAGCTACAATCTGACGCAGGTCGTTTTCTTCCAGCGGTTTGAACACGAGTATTTCATCAATACGATTGAGAAATTCCGGACGAAAAAACCGTTTGACATCATTCAAAATTTCTTTTTTTGCTTTTGCAAAGGCCTGCTGTTTATCTGTTTTTTCATCAGCTGCCGCTGCAAATCCCATGACGGCTTTCGAAGGTTGCAAATGCTGCGCACCTAGGTTGCTCGTCATAATGATGACAGTATTGCGGAAATCGACGGTTCTTCCTTTGGAATCCGTCAGGCGTCCTTCGTCCAATACCTGCAGCAGCAGATTAAAGAAATCACTGCTCGCTTTTTCTACTTCATCAAACAAAATAACACTGTAGGGATTGCGGCGGACTTTATCCGTCAGTTCTCCCCCTTCTTCATAGCCTACATATCCGGGAGGCGCGCCTACCAGGCGGGATACGCTGTATTTTTCCATAAACTCACTCATGTCAATACGAATCAGTGCATCTTTACTGCCAAAAAGCTGACTGGCCAAGGTTCTGGCCAGTTCAGTCTTGCCGACGCCGCTGGGGCCAAGGAACAAGAAGGAACCAATCGGGCGGTTGGCATCCTTGAGCCCGGCTCTGGCCCGGCGAATCGCTTTGGCCACGGCTTGCACGGCTTCATCCTGGCTGATAACCCGTTTGTGCAGTTCGTCTTCCAAATGAAGCAGTCGCTGTGATTCTGTTGCTGTCAGTTGCTGTACCGGAATCCCCGTCCATGAGGAAACGACATCAGCAATATCAGTTTCCGTGACGACCAGTTTATCATTGGTATGAAGCGCATAGGTTTCTTTCAGGGCATCCATTTTTTCGGATACTTGCTTGCCTTCGTCACGCAGGGCGGCGCACCGTTCAAAATTTTCTGCCGCCAAGGCCGCTTCTTTTTCTTTTTGAATATCTGCCATCTTGGCTTCCAAGTCCCGGATTTCCTGTGAAGGCGCCAGTACGCTCATGCGTACTTTGGCTGCTGCTTCATCCATGACATCAATCGCTTTATCCGGCAGATAGCGGTCGGAAATGTAACGGGAAGACAGCATAACAGCCGCTTGAATAGCTTCATCCATAATACGGGCCTTATGGAAGGCTTCATATCGATCTCGCAGTCCGAACAAAATCGCTTCGGTATCCGCTTCCGTCGGTTCGCCTACTATAATCGTTTGAAAACGGCGGGCCAATGCGGCATCCTTTTCCAAATTTTTTTATATTCATCCAATGTCGTCGCGCCAATGCACTGCAGTTCGCCGCGAGCCAGTGCCGGTTTGAGAATGTTGGCTGCATCCATGCTGCCTTCGCTGGAACCGGCGCCAATAAGCTGATGAATTTCATCAATAAAAAGAATCATCGTTTCATCATGGCGGATGATATCGAGTATTTTTTTGATTCGTTCTTCAAATTCACCGCGGTATTTGGTACCGGCAACAATACTCGTCAAATCCAACGAAAAGACACGCTTGTCCTTTAAAACAGGCGGCACATCTCCTGATACGATACGCTGGGCCAATCCTTCAGCAATGGCTGTTTTGCCTACGCCGGGTTCGCCAATGAGAATCGGATTGTTTTTGGTGCGGCGGCAAAGAATCTGAATGACCCGGCTGATTTCCTTTTCCCGGCCAATTACGGGATCGATTTTGTCTTTCTTTGCCAATTCATTTAAATCCCGGCCAAAATTTTCCAAAGAAATCGGCTGGGAAGACATCATATCTTCTTCATCTTCTGCGCATGCACTGATTTCTTCCAGCAGGCTCAAGCCCATGCTGGCGATGCTGACATCCATGCTTTCCAAAATACGAATGGCCATGCAGCCTGTGTCCTGCAGTAATCCCAACAGCAATTCTTCCGTACCGACATAGGTTTGCCGCATTTCATTGGCCTGATATACGGCCAGCTCAATGGCTTTTTTTGTCCGCGGCGTCAAAATGACTTTTTTCGGCGTTTCTTTACCGACACCTACCATCGTTTCTATGGCGCGGCTTATATTTTCAGCTGTAACGCCCCACTGGGCCAGCAACTGGCCGGCAATACAGTTTTCGCTGCGTGCCAGACCCAGCAGAATATGTTCTGTTCCTATATATTCATGGCGAAAATCTTTCGCCGCTTCGTGGGCATACTGAATGACTTTTTTTGCATCATCAGTAAATCGACTATTGTTCATACGTATCACTTCCTTGCGTATTCTGATTTGACATGTGCAGCCAGCACCTGCTGTATCATGGCTGCCCGCTGTCTGTTTAATTCTATGTCTGTCAGTTCTTTGCCCTGGCAAAACTGCAAAAAGGCTGTCGTGCTTACCGTCGTCAGTGCATCGTAAGCCTGCAGCGTATACGGTGCTTCTCCCTGACTGACAGCAAAGCGCAAATCACCAGCCAGGCGCAGCGCCTCTTCTTCTGTCATGAGATAGGCGTGCAGCAGCAGGCCTTCTGCCCGGTGGAATGTATCTTTCAAGGCGTCTTCATGATGCTGCCACAAAAGGCGGCGGCAGTTTCGTTCTTCCTGCACAACCTGCCGAACCATTTTATCCAGCTGTTCCAACAAGTCATGTTCAGTGATTCCCAACGTAACTTGATTGGTAATCTGAAACACATTGCCAATCGGTTCGCTGCGGTCCCCGTAGACACCGCACACGGTAAAACCAAACTTGGTGATGCCCTGAATAATACGGTGAAGCCGCTTCATGGCAACCAACGCCGGCAAGTGCAGCGTAACGCCGGCAATCAAACCGGTTCCCGTCAAAAAGGGACTGGACGTTAAATAGCCAAATTCATCATGGAATGCCATGTTCAGCTGGCTTTCCAGCGTATCATCTATCTGACTGGCATCGGCCCATATGCTGTCCAAATCAAGGCCCGATGCCGCTGTCTGAATGCAGAAATGATCTGCTTCGTTGATCATAATGGCTGCTGCGCCGTCATCGCGCACCAGCAGCGCCCGTTGCTTGGGCTTGGCAATCAGTGCCGCCGACGCAATATGTCTGGCAGCCAATACTTCCCGTTCTCTCGCATCGATATCTGACAGAGAAATATAGGTATAGTCCCCTCTTCCCAGCATATTTAATGCCGGCAGGCGGGATATTCCAGCCTGGCACACGGCTGCTAGTTCTTCATCAGACGCACGAGCCGGAAACACAACCTGTTTGAGATTGCGCACCAAACGAATCCGGCTGTCCACTACGACATCGGCCAACGCGCCGCTGCCGGTTTGCCAAGGACTGAGGGGGGATGTCATCCACGTCATCGGCATCTGTCATTCCTCCTTTTGCGCGTCTGTACCAAGCATCTGCTGCTGCAGTGCTCTGATTTCATCCCGTACACGGGCCGCTTCTTCGTAGCGTTCTTCATGAACCAACTGTTCCAAATGCTGCCGCAGCCGCCGTATATGCGTCATTGTGCGAAATACGCCGGTCCCGCGGTTGGGGACTTTGCCGACATGCTTGCAGTGTCCGTGTATTCGGCGCAGCAATGCCGGTATTTCCTCTTGAAACGCCGTGTAGCAGTCAGGACAGCCAAACTGACCCAACCGATTAAATTCACTATATGTCATACCGCAGCTGGTACACTGCGGTTCTTCTTTCGATTGGTCTGCGTAGTCGGGATACGCCATCTTGCGGAAAAAATCGTTGTCCCCAATGTTAAAACCACGAAATTCATTATATTTGCGCTGTGCGTTTGCACATTCAGCACACAAATGCATATCTGTCCGCTGTCCATTTTCAAAAGCCGTAATATGGACCACCGCTTCTCTCTTTTTGCAGACATCACATAACATGGCTATCACGCTCCTTTCGCCACTGCTAGCGCAAGTTGAGATGTTGTATGATGTGGCTGAGAACGGCCATTCGCTGCGTTTCATCACTCACTTCCTGATACAAGGCTTCAAAGGTATGATGCATCAAAATTGCTTCCCTGTTGGTCAAGCGGTGCTGTTTAATCAGCTGATACAAAAACCCGTCCAAATCTTCCATCGTGATGCTGACAGCCGGCAGCCGTTCTTGAATCAGTACGGGCGTGCGGTCTGGTTTTTTCGGCGTCAATTTGATAATGCGCACAAATCCGCCGGAACCGCGTCTTGATTCTACTAAAAATCCTTTATCGCTGGAAAAACGAGTACTCAGCACATAACTAATCTGCGACGGAGCACACTTTAGTTCATCGGCTAATTCGTTGCGCCGCAGCACAATATTTTCTTCCTCTTCTTCCAACAACTTATGTAATATAAATTTTTCAATCTTATCGGCTAATACACTCATACGAATCACCTGCTTCATATACTAAAAAAATGGTAAAGTCATATACACATCACTTTGACTTTCACCTCTATATATTATATTCGTCTTTTTGACTTATTGCAAGAAAAAGAGCGTACTTTACGGTCAACATGCATAGATACAGCTTTTTGACCTTTATAGGATTTTGTAAACGTACCGTTTACATATGTTATTTATGTTTTCATTCTGTGCGGTTAGAATACCGGAACGATTCTCTGTGTTCTGGCCGCGCAGAAAAAAGTATACAGCATATATAAACGCCAAGTTTACTGAACTATAAAAAACCATCCTGCAGGCAGGATAATGGCTGCAGGATGGTTTCTATATGGTATATTATTATGCTTCTTCTGCTTGTTCTTCTGTTTCTTGGTGTTCTACGGCTTTCGGGCCGCGGCGGTGTGTATGGTTTTTCCATACGACCCACAGCGAGGTGTCTACGCAGATAGAGGAATAGGCACCGCTGATGAAGCCAATGAGCATGACGAGAGAAAAGTTCTTTGTCGATTCGCCGCCGAAGAAATGGAGGGCGCCGCAGGCAAAGAGTACGGTCGTCAAGGTATAAATGCTGCGGTGAATACTTTGTGAAATACTGTCATGTGCCAGTTTTTCATAGGTATCCGTCCGGCGATGGGTCCGCGTGTTTTCACGGACACGGTCAAAGATGACGACGGCTTCGTTCATGGAATAGCCGACAACAGTCAGGATAGCTGCCAAGAACGAGGCATCGATTTCCAAATGGAAGAAAGAGAAAAATCCGAGTACCATAATTAAGTCATGGAAAATAGATACCAACGCGGAAATCGCGATTTTGTATTCAAACCGAAACGAGATGTAGGCTGCCAAGGCAATAAAGGCAACAGCCAGGCTCATGACCGCGTTTTTGGTAACTTCTGAGCCAATGACAGCGCCAACGGATTCAGTACGTTTGATTTCGGCACCGCCCAGTTTGTCACTCAGCTGTGTCGCTACAGCTTTGCTTTCATCACTGGATAAGTTGCGCATGCGAATCATGACGTCCTGAGAGGCGTCCTGGTCGGTAACGCCAGACAGCTGAATGACACTGTTGCCAAGGTCCATTTGAGAGCCGTCTATGACTTCGCGAACCTGGGCTACGGTAACTGCGTTTTGGAACTGCATATCCAAAATCGTGCCGCCCGTATAGTCAATGCCAAAGTTGAAGCCATTGACAAAAATAGAAATGACGCTGGCAATGACGAGGACAGACGAAAGAGTAAACCACCATACCCTATGTTTGACAATATCAAAACTCATTTCTGTCCCCCCTTTTTCAGCATATGTTCCGGTGCTTTGCGATTCAGGCCATAGAACCACGGATTGGTAATCAGGCCGGTATTAATGAACCATGTCAACAAGGAGCGGCTGACGAGAATGGCCGTAAACATGCTGACAATCAGGCCCAACGCCAAGTTGACGGCAAAGCCTTTGACCGTTCCGGTCCCCATGACAATCAAGACAATAGCCGCAATCATGACGGATACGTTAGCATCCAAAATTGTATTGAAGGCCCGCTTAAAGCCGGCATCCATCGACGTTCGCAGGCTCTTGCCAATAAGAACTTCTTCCTTAAATCGTTCAAAAATAAGGATGTTGGCATCGACGGCAAAGCCCATGGAAAGAATAATCCCGGCAATACCCGGCAGGGTCAGCGTCGCATCGAGGTATTTCAAAATAGCCAGCAAAATCAAAACGTATACCAACAAGGCTACGTTGGCGACAATGCCGGACATGCGATAAATGACGATGAGGAAAATCATGATGAGTATAATACCGATAGCAAAGGCTTTTTCACTCTTGATTTTGGAATCCTGTCCCAAGCTCGGGCCGATGGTCCGTACTTCCATGACTTTCAATTTGACAGGAAGTGCGCCGGAACGAAGCAGGATAGCCAGGCTTTTGGCTTCTTCCAGGGACTTGCTGCCTGTAATAACCGCTTTGCCGCCTGTGATCGGTTCGTTGACGACCGGTGCCGTCAATACTTCGCCGTCCAGCAGGATGGCAATTTTGTGACCTACATTGGAAGCGGTCAAATCGGCAAATTTCTTGGCCCCTTCGTCTGTAAATTCAATAGCAACTACGTTTTTATTGCCGTTTTCAATCTGTTCTTTAGCAGTTTTTAAATCTTTACCGCCCATACGCGTCGTACCGCTTTCATCTTTAAATTCCATGACAGCCGTTTTACCGATGGTTTCAATCGCTTTTTCCGGATTCTTTTCACCTGGAAGTTCGACGATAATCCGACGCGCTCCTTCTTTTTGTACGATTGGTTCCGTCAAGCCCATTTCATTGATACGGCGTTCTACAATAGAAACAGCCCGACTCAGGGAGTCTTCTGTAACCGGCGCATCCGGCGTATCTTCAGCTTCCAGCACGATGTGCGTGCCGCCCTGGAGGTCCAGGCCCTGTTTAATGGAATTGGCAAGCGGATAAATAAAGGTAATGAATACGGCCAAAATGATGATGACCGCACCAAAAAATTTTACCATGTTACGAGTCCGCAACAGCGTTCCCTCCTCTTACTGCGTTTACATATGCAACTGTACGATATACCGAGTCGGTGTCAACATGACCGGTATACGATAATCATGCGCCTCTGCCGGCACATGCGGTACTATCTGAATGTCCCAAGCCACGGCTACGACGGCAGCCTGCGGTGCCCGCTGCAAATAGCGGTCGTAAAACCCGGCACCCCGTCCCAAGCGATGTCCCTCTGCATCAAAAGCCAGGCCCGGCACAAGAATCAACTCTAATTGTTCTGGCGCAATACAGGGACTTCCTGCGTAAGGCACGCGGATACCATACATCCCCTGTGCCACGTCCTGCAGCGAAGTCAGCCGCATTGCCTCCATCTGCCCATTGCCCAGGCAATGGGGTACATATACTTCTTTTCCTTCCCGTAACGCCCGTATAAGGAATGCATCCAGCGATATTTCGCCTTTCATATTTAAGAACGCCATGAGCCGGCTGGCCCGCTGATACTGCGGCAGTACAGCAAGCCGTGCGCAGACCGCATCGCTCCAAGCAGCAGCCTGCGCCGCCGAAACAGCCAACAGCCGGCGTTTCATGGTATTTCTTAGGTCTTCCTTATTTTGTTTCATGGGTGTCTTCTGCTTTTGCAGTGTCAGCCGCAGCGGTATCAGCCGCTTTGGCTTCTGCTTTTTTAGCAGCTTTTTTGTTGTCAGACGATGTCTGTTTGCTGAGTACCTGGGTAATGGCATTGCGCGTCATTTTGACTTCGACTTTGTCTGCCAGGCGAACGATGACGTAGTCATCATGCATGGAAACAATCGTGCCGTAAAAGCCGCCGGCTGTGATAATCTTGGCACCGTTTTTCAAACTGTCGAGCATTTCCTGCCGTTTTTTCTGCTGTTTTTTCTGCGGACGCCATAACAAGAAGTAGAAAATAACGACCATGACGATAATCGGCCAAAAGTTATTCAAATCCATTAAATCCAATCTTTTCACCTCCTACATCCTATCTTATCTATATACAAGACACACTAGCGATTACGCATCTTGATACCGTTTCCAAAAATCCTGACGGAACTCTCTAAACGTGCCGTCAAAGATAGACTGCCGCATATCACGCATAAACTGCAACAGGAAATACAAGTTGTGAATGCTGACTAAGCGGTACGCCAGCAATTCTTCTGCTTTGAACAGATGGCGTATATAGGCCCGTGTATAGTTGCGGCACGTATAACAGCCGCATCCTTCTTCAATGGGATGGAAATCATGGGCATATTTGGCGTTGCGCACGGTCACACGGCCTGTATGCGTCATGGCCATACCGTTGCGGGCAACGCGCGTCGGAAATACGCAGTCAAACATATCTACGCCGCGGGCTACGCCTTCCAGCAGACAGTCCGGCGTGCCGACGCCCATCAAATAGCGGGCTTTATTTTTCGGCAGATAAGGCGTCGTATGTTCCAATATATCATACATTATATCCTTAGATTCGCCAACACTCAAGCCGCCAATGCCGTAGCCGTCAAAATCCATGTCCACCAAATCTTCGCAGCTTTTGCGGCGCAGGTCTTTGTACATACCGCCCTGGACAATGCCAAACACGCCCTGGGTGTCACTGTGATGATGGTCTAGGCAGCGTTTGGCCCAGCGGCTGGTCCGTTCGGTCGAATGCAGCGTGTAGTCATAATCCGACGGATAAGGAATGCATTCGTCAAAAGCCATGGCAATATCCGAATCCAGGGCCATCTGCACGTCCATGGAAACTTCCGGCGACAAGAATTTTTTAGAGCCGTCCAAATGGGAACGGAAGGTAACGCCTTCTTCGGTAATTTTCCGCATCTGTCCCAGGCTGAATACCTGAAAGCCGCCGCTGTCCGTCAAAATGGCCTGTTTCCAGTTCATAAATTTATGCAGTCCGCCGGCTTCTTTGATTAAATCTTCGCCGGGGCGCAAAAACAGATGGTAGGTATTGCTCAAAATGACCTGCGCGCCCATGTCGTATAATTCTTCCGGCGACAAGGTTTTGACTGTAGCCTGCGTTCCTACAGGCATAAACATCGGGGTTTTGAAGGTTCCGTGCGGCGTGCGCAGAATACCGGCTCTGGCGCCATCGCACTCGGCTTGCTGTTCGTACGTAATAACCAAGTCATATCCTCCTATCGTATAAACATGGCATCGCCAAAACTAAAGAAACGATACTTTTCTTTGACAGCCGTTTCATAGGCTTTTAAAATCTTTTCGCGTGTAGACATGGCACTGATGAGCATCAGCAGTGTCGATTCGGGCAAATGGAAATTGGTTACCAAAGCATCGACGATGTGGAACGTAAATCCCGGATAAATGAAAATATTGGTCCAGCCGGAGCCGGCCTGCAGCGTGCCTGTCGTCCCAGCGCTTTCCAAGGTACGGATAGATGTCGTGCCG
Source organism: uncultured Megasphaera sp. (assembly GCA_934193515.1). Lineage (GTDB taxonomy): Bacteria > Bacillota > Negativicutes > Veillonellales > Megasphaeraceae > Megasphaera. Next base: position 193,859 of record CAKPVJ010000001.1, read on the forward strand.
ACGGCAATGACGCGCCGTCCTTCCGCTTTCGCCTGATTAATCGTGGCTGCCGCTTCGGGCGTAATGCTGTAAAACTCGCTGTGCATTTGATGGTCTTCGATATTTTCTTCTTCTACCGGGCGGAATGTTCCCAGTCCTACATGCAGGGTTACAAAGACTTCCTGTACGCCTTTATCCCGAATTTTCTGCAGCAGTTCGTCTGTAAAATGAAGGCCTGCTGTCGGAGCGGCTGCCGAGCCCCGTTCCCGTGCGTACACAGTCTGATATTCGTTAGGATCTGCCATTTTTTCATGAATGTACGGCGGCAGCGGCATTTCACCGATTTTATCAATAATATCATCAAACACGCCGTCATAATGGAATTTTATGATACGGCCGCCAAAATCGGTGCGGTCCTGTACGTCTGCCGTCAGGCCTTCGGGAAATGCAATGGTCGTGCCCGGCAGGGCTTTTTTTCCCGGTTTAACCAATACTTCCCATGTATCTTCGCCTACCGGCGTGAGCAGCAGGACTTCTACCTTGCCGCCTGTGGGAACCCGTTTGCCGTACAGACGGGCCGGAATGACGCGGGAATCGTTAAACACGAGCACATCGCCTTCGTGCAGTTCGTCTACCAAATCATAGAAATATTTGTGCTGTACGTCGCCGCTCTGTCGGTCATAGAGCATGAGCCGCGCGTGGTCGCGGGGTTCTGCCGGATGCTGTGCTATTAATTCTTTCGGTAAATCATAATAAAAATCGCTAAGTTTCAAAATAAACAATCTCCTTAATACAATCGTTCTAATGTCGTGCCTGTATAGTAATGCGACAATATCTGCCGATAATATCCGTTGACGCCGGGATGTTCTTTGGCCATTTGGTAGGCGCCGTACTGGCTCATGCCCAGGCCGTGTCCCCAGCCAAAACCATAAATAGTCAACGGCTGGCCTGCTTTAATAGGCAGTGTCAGACTGCGTCTTCCTTGGCCCATATCCGGATTGGGCGGCGTTCCCCTGCCCTGATAAAAGTCAAAGAGCGTGCTTTTCAGGCCAAACAAGGACTGGAAGGCATTGCCTGTAATCGTCGCCTGTCCTTTGGTCCCCTGCACAATCAGCGTGCGCACCCGGCCGGACACACCGCGGTCGGACACATGCATAGGCCGTTTGGCAAGGGGCGACAGCGTAATCGCTTTCACTGTGCCTACGCCTTTACCGGCAGCGGCCAGATTGGCTGCCAGGCGTTCCGGCGTCGTCGTGACGGACCAGCTGTACGCCGGCATATGAAAACTCCGGTCTGCTACGCCGCGTAAATACCCTACGGGGCTGCCCCAGACATTTTCACTGTGTTCCGTCCAGCCGCCGGCACTGGCGCAAAAAATAGCTTCAATCGGCTTGCCCCGATAGGTCAGGATTTCGCCGCTTGTTCCATCGACAGCCTGTTTGATAGAGGCCGATTCGGCATTGACGCCGCCGTATACCTGGTTGCGCGTGTCATCAGACATATCATAGCCGCGACTTTTAAAATAGTTTTTATGAAAAACCGCATAAGTCCGCGCTGCTACGGCCTGGGCCTTCAAGGCTTCCAAACTCCATGACGGGGACATTTCTTTGCCGACGACGCCGTACAGATAGTGTTCCATCGGCACGACGTTGACGACTGTCAAGCCGGCCGCCGTCGGTGTTTTCATAAATTCCAAATAGCCGCGGTACGTGTAGCCGTCCGTAATCTTGACCAAGCCGCCGTTGGCCAGGGGCCGTACGGATACGGGGCCCGTACTTTTGATACCGCCTGCTGTCAGTTCCTGGCCGCGAATCGTAATCTGGATAGGTGTATTGGCTTTTATCTTTTTTCGCAGCGTATTGCTCTGATAAATGCCCACGTCCTGCGTACCGATGACAGCTACACTAGTACGCCCTTCCCGGATGCCGATACGCAGCGGCTGGCCGCTGCCGGAAGCCAGTACGGCCGCCGTCATGCTAATCCATATCAAAAACGCTATGACGTATATATATCGTCTTTTTCCCATGTAGGCTCCTCCTGTCTTAACGGAAAAACAGATTCACGATAATGGTCAACACGATGCTGATAAGCAGGCAGGTCACGATAGGAAAATGAAAGGATACATTGTCTTTGGTCCAGTTGATATCTCCCGGCAGATTGCCGATAAACCGGCTCAGGCCGATATGGTCGAGTACCAGCCAGCCGCAGCCGGCGGCAATGCATAGTATGCCGATGATAATCAGTAGTTTTCCCATGTGCCCTCCTAAAACAACGCCGTACTCTTGGCGTCCTGCGGCGGCGGCAGTCCCAAATGACAGTAAGCTGCCGGCGTTACGACGCGTCCTCTAGGCGTGCGGTTTAAAAATCCCTGCTGCATCAAGAACGGTTCATACACATCTTCGACGGCATCGACGGATTCGCTGATGGCCGCGGCAATCGTATCCAAGCCAACAGGGCCGCCGCCGAATTTTTCAATAATGACCTGCAGTACCCGCCGGTCTGTCCGGTCCAAGCCGCAGGCATCGACTTCCAGCCGGTCCAGTGCCCGGCCTGCCAGAGCCGCTGTAATCACGTCGGCCTGGTCTACCTGGGCAAAATCACGCACGCGCTTTAAAAGCCTGTTGGCAATACGCGGCGTGCCGCGGGAACGGCGGGCGATTTCCAAAGCGCCCTGATCGTCGATATCAATATTCAAAATTTCAGCAGTCCGCTTGATAATCAGGACTAAATCTTCCGGTTTGTAAAATTCAAGACGGCAGATAACGCCAAAGCGATCTCGCAGAGGCGGCGCCAGGCGGCCTACCTGCGTCGTCGCGCCTACGAGCGTAAACGGTGGCAAATCAATCCGCACAGAGCGGGCGCTCGGTCCCTTGCCGATGACAATGTCCAGCGCATAATCTTCCATAGCCGCATAGAGTACTTCTTCCACACTATGGGAGAGCCGATGAATTTCATCAATAAACAAGACGTCCCGTTCCTGCAGATTGGTCAGCAGCGCCGCCAAATCGCCGGGGCGTTCAATCGCCGGGCCTGATGTAATGCGCAGGCTGACGCCTAATTCGTTGGCAATGATGCCTGCCATAGTCGTTTTGCCCAGTCCCGGCGGCCCGTACAAGAGGACATGGTCCAAGGCTTCCTGCCGCAGTTTGGCTGCCTGAATAAATACTTCCAGATTTTGTTTGGCTTTATGCTGCCCAATATATTCTTTTAAATAATGCGGACGCAGGCTGTACTGCCAGGAATCTCCCGGCACCGGTCCTGTTTCCACAATACGATTTTCTTCCATGGATTACCTCCCGCTTCCCAAGGCTTTCAATGCCTCTTTGAGCAGTTGTTCTACTGTCTGGCAGGTGCCTGCCTTGGCTTCCACCACGGGCAGTACTTCCTGTTCACTATAGCCCAGACTGACGAGCGCGGCCAGCGTTTCTGCCGCAATGCCCTGCGGTGCCGTTGCTGCGGGGACAGATAGGTCTGCCACCGCACCGTCATCGACAGGCCCGATTTTATCCTGCAGTTCCAGGACAATGCGTTCTGCCGTTTTTTTGCCGATGCCGGGCATTTTCGTCAGCACTTTCATATTTTTTTGATGTACGGCCAGGCGAAATCCGTCCGGATTGGCTGCGCTCAAGATGCCCAAGGCGACCTTGGGACCGACGCCGTTAACACTAATCAACAGCATAAATAATTCGTATTCATCCTGCGTAGCAAATCCATACAGCAAGATGGCGTCGTCGCGCACGCCCATATACGTAAAGACCATCGCTTCTTTGCCAATGGTCAGCTTTTCCATCGTCGATGCCGGCACAAACACGCGATAGCCGACACCGTGCACGTCGATAAAGCAGTACTCCCTGAATATATGGGTCACTATGCCCTTGAGATAGCCAATCATAACTGCACCGTCCTTCGCAGACTCTGGGAATGGCTGCAGTACACGGCATAAATCGCCATGGCCAGACCGTCAGCCGCATCATCGGGCTTGATTTTTTCACGAATGCCCAGCAAGCGCATGGTCATGTCGATGACCTGGTCTTTCGTCGCCCTGCCGTAGCCGGTGACGCCCTGCTTGACCTGCAGCGGTGAAAATTCCAAAATGGGAATCTGCGCCTGCTGCGCCGTCAAAAGAATAATGCCCCGCGCCTGGCCGACGGTAATCGCCGTCGTAACATTGCGATTAAAAAAAAGCTGTTCCACACCGATGACATCGGGCTTGTATTTAGCATACAGCTCGTTCAGTCCTTCAAACAGCGTGACAAGCCGTTCTGCATCCGTATGGTCCGGCGTCGTCTGTATCGTACCGTATGTAATTGGCTTGAGACGGCTGCCTGCGGCGTCTACTACGCCAAATCCGCAAATCGCCGTCCCCGGATCGATTCCCATTGCACGCATCGTGAGATGCCTCCTATATCATCATACTAAATAGACTAATGTTTATTATACCATGAAACAAGGGAGCAGGGCTAGCCCTGCTCCCTTGTTTTACAAACAGCTATGTATTTCTCATGCCAAGCTGCCGTATATATGGAAGTGTTTCCCATTCTTTCTATGTTCTCATGTGCATTGCTGTCCATCGCGTATCAATATCCGGCTTGTTTTAACCAGTCGGACAAACTCGATGCCGCGCCATCTATCTCATCGCGATACACTGTATAGGCGTTAGGATTGACATCGGCCCTGCTTTCCAGATTGGCAATTTTCTCAACAGTCCCTGCCAAACCGCTGCCGCCATGGGTAGAAAAGATGTGGATTTTCTTTCCTGCCAGGTCATGACTTTCTAAAAATGTATAGACCGGCATAGGCAAATCGCCCCACCAAATCGGATAACCGAGGAAAATCGTGTCATACTGGGACAAGTCACCAATAGTATCCTTGAGTTCGGGCCGAGCCTGGCGCAGCAGTTCCGCTTTCGCATCTGCCACCAAAATTTTATGATTAACAGCATAGGCCTTTTTCGGTTCAATGCGGTATACATCGGCACCAGTTCGCTGATGAATGACATCGGCAAGATACTGCGTGCTTCCTTCTACGTCATTTTGGTTTTCTGTTTCGGGATCTGAAAAATAGACAACTGCCACGTTGCTGTCACTGACTTGAGCAGCCGGCAGTTCCTCTCTGCTTCCTTTAATAGAGGCAGACGCATTGGCATCTACTGACACGTTCTGCGTTTTAGCTGTATTTCCGTTTTGTGCCTCTGGCTGGGACTGAATCGGCCCGCAAGCAGTCAGCCCTGCCCATAAGACAACGGCTCCGGCTAATATCATCATGTTGTGTGTCATCCATTTCATCGTATCTGCTCCTTTTGCTGTATCGTGGCTAGTAGGTTTGGGGACACTTCATCAGCAATCTGCAGTCCCATCGTATTTGCTATCTGTCACTTCATCTTGCCGAAGAGTTGCTTCGTACTGGCGTACCGCTAAAAACATCGGACATCTCTATGCGATCCAATGTGTCATCGATATGCTTCACTTCTTCTTGAGTCAATACGATATCAGCCGCCGCTCTGTTTTCTTTCATGCGGTCTCTGCAGGTCGTACCGGGAATAGGTACAATCCATGGCTTTTTGCATAGCATCCAGGCCAATGAAATCTGTGCCGGTGTCGCGTTTTTCTCTGTTGCCAGCTTTTGAATCCACCGCAATAGTTCCTGATTTTTCTCCATTGCTTTTTTCTGAAACTGCGGCATGACTGTGCGATAATCCGTACCTTCTTCAAACTGGGTATGGCTGTCGTAACAGGCTGTAAGCAGGCCATTGGCCATCGGTGAAAACGCCACGAAACCGACGTGCAGTTCTTCTAATACCGGAAACAGGGATTCATACCAGCGGGCCATCATTGAATATCTGTTTTGTACAGCCGTAACCGGGCAGACCGCATGGGCCAGGCGCAGCGTATCCGCATCTACTTCCGAAAGCCCCCAATGCAGGATTTTCCCTTCCTGTATAAGGTCGGCCATTACACGGGCTACTTCTTCTACAGGTACGTTCGGGTCTTGCCGGTGCTGATAGTATATGTCGATATGGTCTGTTTGCAGACGTTTCAGCGAGTTCTCTACGGATTTTCGAATGTTAGCCGGACGAGCATCCGGCACAATCGGTTTATTGGGAGCCGATGAGTTCATATCAAAATGAATGCCAAACTTCGTCCCAATCTGAATACGATCGCGAAACGGTTTGAGTGCTTCTCCCAGCAAGATTTCATTGGCATGGGGATTTTCCGGCGTGCCATATACTTCTGCTGTATCAAAAAAGGTATAGCCGGCGTCAACTGCCTGCGCCAGCAATTCTATCATGTCTTTTTTATCTTTCGGCCTGCCGTATCCGTGACTCATGCCCATACAGCCTAATCCCACTGCCGATACGACAAAATGGGTTCCCAATGTGCGGTATTTCATGCTATCCCGTCCTTTCGTATCCAGCCAATATGCTTAAGTATCATAGCGTATCTAATAATACACTCAGTCGTGAATTTTCATCTTGCCAATGGCGATGGCCTTCTGCGGATCCATTTCGTCATAAATCGTACTGCGCCCTGTATCAAGCGTCTGGATTTGCTGCATGTCCTCTGCATCAAGCGCAAAGTCAAAGACCTTTATATTTTCTTTCATGCGCTGTTTATGTATCGTCTTGGGAATGACGACGATGCCGCGCTGAAGGAGCCAGCGGAGCATGACCTGGCCTGTCGTCTTATTATATTTTTTGGCAATGGCCTGCAGGACCGGATTGGTAAAGACGCCTTGATTGCCTTCGGCAAAAGGAGCCCACGCTTCCGGCTGGACGTGCTGTGTTTTCATGAATGCTGTTTCTGGCCATTTCTGATTCCAAACGTTGATTTCAATTTGATTGACAGCTGGCTGAATGTCGTTCATCGTACACAAGTCGGCCAGACGTTCATTCCAAAAGCTGGAGACGCCAATCGCCCGAATACGCCCTTCCTGGTACAAGCGTTCCATTGCGCGCCAAGCACCATAATAATCACCGTAGGGCTTATGAATCAAATACAAATCGAGATATTCCAGACCCAATTTTTTCATCGACGTGTCAAAAGCCCGTAGCGTATTGTCATAGCCATGGTCCTGCACCCAAAGCTTGGTCGTAATAAACAATTCTTCACGGGGAATGCCGCTTTGCGCCACGGCTGCGCCGACGCCTTCTTCATTGCCGTACGACGCAGCCGTATCAATCAGCCGATACCCTGTTCCCAAGGCTTCACTAACTGCTTTTTCAGTTGCTTCCGGTGCCGTCTGATAAACACCGAAGCCGAGCTGCGGCATGGTAATGCCATTTTGTAAGGTTACATACTTCATATGATTTCCTCCTGTCTATGTATCATCTATGGATTGCGGCGGCTGCGCACACTTCTTTCCTGCAAGGACAGCCGTCCTATCTTGTTTTATTCCTGTCATTATCATAGAAGAAGCAACAGCCAAAGTACAGTTGCGATTTTGCAGACTGCTCTAACTTTTCTGCATAGCGATTCTTGGAAATGCCCAGCGGCAATGGTACAATAGCCTTGAGGTGATACGATGTTTGAATTAAACCAACTGCACCAATTCCTGACCGTTGCTGCCTGCGGCACCTTATCCAGCGCAGCCAACGTACTCCACCTGTCACAGCCTGCCTTGAGCCGTTCGATGCAGCACTTGGAAGAAGCGTTGGGCGTGCCGCTGTTTGTGCGCCAAAAGAACAAAATTGAATTCACTGCAACGGGCAAATTTGCCATCAAATACGCCCAGCGCATCTTGGATGAAGCCCGTGAAATGAAAGACAGCCTGCAAGAATACGACCGGGCACAGCATACCTTTTTTGTCGGTTCCTGTGCGCCTGCGCCGCTTTGGGACGCGATTCCCGCACTCACTACGTGCTGTCAGCGTCTGACTCTTACATCAGAAATACGAAATCCCAACTATCTGCTGGAAAAATTTCACGCAGGCAGATACCAAGTCATTTTTCTGCCCTATCCCATCCATGAGCCCGGTATCTGCTGCCGACGCTGCGGTGAAGAACATCTCTATTTTTCCCTGCCGCCAACACATCCGCTGGCGTCTCAAAAAACACTGCATTTGGCGGACCTCAACGGCGAAACGATGCTGCTGCGCTCGCATCTCGGATTTTGGCGTCCCATCGTAGATGCTGCGCTGCCGGACACAAAATTTCTAGTCCAGGAAGATACGGCATTTCTCGAACTTGTCAAATCATCTGTTTTGCCTTCCTTTACCAGCGACCTTGCCATGCAGCGTGAAGGCGTGCCGGCCGGCCGCGTCCTCATTCCCATCGCCGACGACGCTGCCAACGTAACCTATTACGGCTGCTGTCATGCCAGCGAACGCGCCGTCATCGGCAGCCTGTTTCCCGAAACATAACTTCAAAATCTATACAATAAGCCTGCTGCACGAAATCACTTCGCACAGCAGGCTTGTTTTCTCAGCGCATCACGCCGACAGTATGTATTCCTCTGGCTTACTGTCTCAATCAATCATGGCGGATGAGCAGATGAATGTTTTCTTTTTTATAGGTTGTATAAATTTCCTTGATAAACTGATGCTTGAGAACGGCTTCATCGACAATATTGCGAATACGCAGCACGACCTTGAACGATATGCCGTATTCCCCCATTTTGTCGTACCGGACGAGGGGCTGAAAGCCTGTAACGCCGTATTTGCTGTGATCCAGGATATGACGAGCTACGGCCAGCGTGACATCTTCGACACGCTGTAAGTCATTGTCATATGTAATGGTCAAGGGAATAAATATCGTGCATTCTGCCAGCGGCTGTTCATAGTTGGTCAGCGTCGCCGTAGCAATGCTCTTATTCGGCACGATGACCATGTTGCCCGTCGCCGTCCGAATCGTCGTGTTGCGCCAGTTCATATCGACAACACGGCCGGCATCGCCGCTGGCCAGGCGAATGTAATCGCCCATATGGACCTGCTTGGATACCAACGTCGTAATACCGGAAAAGAGATTGGCCAATGTATCCTGCAGTGCCAGGGCAGACGCCAAGCCGCCAGCACCCAGCGCAGTCAGCAACGGCGATATGGAAATGCCGTAGGAACTGAGAATAAACAATGCGCCCACAAGATATACGCCTAAATCCACGACAGTCGTCAAAATAGACGTTCCTGCCGTTTTATCGCCGCTTTTAGAAAGTTTGTCCTTCAAAAACGAAGAGGCCATGTGGGCACAGAAAAACGTAATCGTAATAATCACGACGCTGTGATAGTGATAAGACAAGGAATTTTGTACAAAGGCAGGTAAATTCAATATATCTTTTGTCAGCTGAATCCCCAGCAAAATCCCCAAAAGCGTCGGCATAAAGCGAAAAATGCTGCGCCAATTATCGCGCGACACATGCGTCATCCGGCAAAGGGCTTCAATCAGCAGGCGAAACAGACCGTGCAAAATCAAAATCCCTATGATAATAAACAAAATAAAGGCCAGAAAATGAACATGGGGCCCGCCATGTTCCAATTCAAAGCCTATCGTAGTCGTAATAAACTCCATTCCTCATTCTCCTCTAATCCGGACTGTAACAAACTGCATTTGTCATAGCTTTTTACTATACCGTTTTACGTACACAGCTTGCAGCATTACTATTTCATTTCTTCAAACAAAAAATTAAAACCATTTAAAGGAAAAACAGGGTGCATGACAGCAAAACGCCTTATGCTGCAACCCCATCGTATACTCCTCAATACATGGCAGTTTCCTCGTTCTCTTAGCAGCCCGGAAAGATAAGACGCATCCTATGTTCTTCCGGCAGGAAGAGAAAAAAGAACGCCCTCGCAGAGGACGCTCTTTTTATATTCATTGTCTTATTCAGCTGTAGTGTTGTTGACAACCTGTTTGCCTTTGTAAAAGCCGCAAGTGGGGCATACATGATGAGGCATCATTGCTTCGTGACACTGCGGGCATTCAACGAAACCCGGTGCTGTCAATTTCCAGTTTGCACGACGCATTTTCTGACGCGTCTGGGATAATCTGTTCTTTGGTACTGCCATGTTCTGCACCTCCTTAAATCATGGTACGTATTTTAGTGCTTTGATTTTAATAAATCCCCCAAGACCGCAAGCCTTGGGTCGATCCTGTCGGTAGGACAACTACAGGGTCCTTCATTCAAGTTTGCGCCGCACTGCGGGCACAGGCCTTTGCAGTCAGGTCGGCACAAGACCTTCATTGGTTCGCTGAGGATCAACGTTTCTCTAATTGTCTCCGTCAAATCGATGTATTCCCCATTGTAGGGCAATACGTCATCAGGAAGCTCTGCTTCCGTACCATAGACTTCAGACAGTGTTGCATTCCGATCCACCGATACCGGTGTCAGGCAGCGGCTGCATGTATACATACCATTGGTATGTATTGTCCCACGGACAACCATGTGATTGCCGTCAAACCAGTAGTTCCCTTCGACAGTCATCATTGCCTGATGCCAGGGGAGGGTATCTACATCACCCAATTCGGCAGCCGGTCTTTCAAAAGAAAAAGGAAATTTCTTGCCTTGTTCTTTGAGTGCTTCTTCGACTTGTAGTTTCATATTTCTACCTCGACCATACTATTATATCTATCCATAAATACTTTGTCAATATTTTTTTGTACTTCCTTGGCTATCCTTGCCAATAAATTCCCGCAGCAGTGAGTTGGGCGGTACGACAGATGCGTCCAGCCCCCGAAACGGCCTGAGGAATTTGAGCAGACGCTGTGCTTCTGTATAATGCGGACTGTCTTTGGAAATCGTCGCCAGCAAAGGTTCTGCATAGGGTTTAAGCACCGAAAGTTCATACGGCAGGGCTGTATTGAAAATCACGTCGGCATCTTCCTGATACGGATAAATATTGGTTTCTTCACCGCGCCGTACATCAGCCCAAATATCCATCGTGGCCTGCGGACCGCGGTCGCGGAACTGCTGGTCCCGTACCATACGGCGAATAATCCGCGTGTCTGATGTGGAAATCCGGTTGTGGTCATTAATCCGAATCTGTGTCAGTACGCCTAAGGTAATCTTTACTTTTTCATACCGCGGCAGCATATACGTCAGCGAATCATTCAAGGCATGAAGCCCTTCTACGACAATCGGCTGATTCGGTTCCAGCCGGACAGGTTTTTCATCAAAATACCGTTTGCCCGTCACAAAATCATATCGTGCCAAATGGACTTCTTTGCCTTGCTGCAGCTCATCAATCTGCTGGTTAAACAGCGGCACATTAACGGCCCGCAGTGATTCAAAATCATAACTGCCGTCCGGATTTTTGGGCGTATCTTCCCGATTGTGGAAATAATCGTCCAGCGAAATCTTGACAGGACGCAGGCCGACGACGCGCAGTTGCGTTGTCAGGCGTTTGCAAAATGTCGTTTTGCCGGCAGATGACGGCCCGGCAATCAAAATGACTTTGATTTTGGGACGCCGCGTAACGACATAATCGGCAATCTGCGCCAATTTCTTTTCCTGCAGGGCTTCTGCCATATCGACAATATCCTGAATCGAATCGTCAGCAATATAGCGGTTCAAATCGGAGACATATTCACAGCGCACAATCCGGCCCCATTCTTCGGCATCCAAAAAAAGGCGCGCCATTTTGGGGATTTCTTTGTACGGCGGCAGCGTATCCGGATGGTCCGGCGTCGGCGTTTCCAAGATGACGCCCGGCGCGTACGAACGCAGGTTAAAGCACGTCAAATAGCCCATGCTCGGCAGCAGAGGCCCCATATAATAATCAAAAACAGGGCCGCATTGATACGCCATAATCTGCTTGACATTGACATAGCGCAGTAGTTCCGCTTCCCGGTCCAAATGACGGTTGCGGCACATATCCATGGCTGACTCTGCGCTGATGACAACTTGAGAAATTTCTGCGTCCTGGGCGACAAGTTCATCCATGCGCCGCTTGATGGACGCCACATCCCGCACCGTGACCGAATGGCCGATATCCAGTTCGCAATACAGTGCTTTGCGCAGGGCATGCTTGACAAACACGCGGCCATGCGGATATAAATCGCTGACAGCCCGCGTCAGCAGCATCGTGGCTGTACGAACCATGCATTGGTTGCCTTCCAGCGTTCCCAACGAAAACCAGGAAATGTCCCCATCGTTCTGCACTTTGGTCTGCAGGCCGACAAATTCATTATTGTATAAGGCAGCTGCAATCTGCGGCTGGGCATCGGGATACTGCTCTTTGCTGATTTGCAGCAGCGTCATGCCCTTTTCTACCGTATAGGTCGTTTCTTTTGTTGTATCGTTTAATGTAATCAACCGACATCCCTCCTCTGTCCTGCTTTCCGGAAGATATGATTACCTAGTTATTATTTTTTGCTATACTAAGATATTCGTCAAAAAATTCCCGTTTCCTTTTTTATGATATAATATACTATAATTTAGATATAAATTCGCAAAAAAGAAGGATGGCCTATGATAAATACACCACTGGATGGAAAACTGTTGATAGCCGTCGCCGTCATTTGCTGCTGCCTCGGCGGCGCCTATGACTCGTATGAAGAACTATATAAAGCCACGCCGGATTATTCGCTTCACCGTATACGGCAGACTGCCGGACAAGCTGATGCCGACAGGCTGAAAGACCAAGTAGATGAGGAAAAAATCGCTGCCGCACTCTTCCACGGCCTGCTGCAGTTTCGCGACGGTCAGCCCCATGCTTCGGCACTGCAAAAGATAGCCTGGCTGCCGCTGCAAAATGAAATCACGGATTCACTGAAATGCTGCTTGGACCACGCGCTGATACCGTCGTCATCAGACACGGATGCCGTACAGCATGCACAATCCGTACTGGCCAATCAGCTGCAAAGCCTGGGAATGCCCCTGCCGACCACAGGCTGGCGCATCACATCGGTATCCTGGAGCCGCCGCATCGATGATACATATGCAGAAATAACACTGTATCTTGCTCATCCCGTACTACCGCAGGCGATTCCCTGCACGATTGCGATGGAACGCACAGCTCCCAAAGAATGGCATATTACGAATATCGTCCATGCCGCTGCAATGTTTCAAGCCCTGCAGCAAGCCTATCTGCAGGCACTGGAAACAGAAAATGCGCCGATTCGTAAAAAAATAGACGCCGTCTTGGAAATAACCGATGTGTCGTCCTCCCTGGTACGCGGCGACGACCCAGACCACGTGTTTCTGCGCATGCAGTATACGCCTGTATTTCACCAGCCGCGGCAGGATATTCTCGAAGCCAAGGGCGTCTATGAGCTTCGCCGCCGCACCGACCATGTGCTGCTCTTTACAGCGCCGCTCCGCCTTTCACTGTCTTCCCATGCCACAACCCGTCTGAGTCAGTTTCGTCTAAATCCCCACATTCCGGCTCAAGAAGACCTAGCCGACCGCGAAACGCTGGCTGAAACAGAAAGCACGCTGCGCCTTACGTCGGTGACGCTGCGTGACGGCACCACCTATGCCCTGCAGACGACACTGGCCCCTTGATACGACCATATAAAAAAGAGTTGTGAAGATAGGTTACGCTCCTGCGTTTCCGTCCCTTCACAACTCTTTTTTTGCATTCGCTGTTTAGCGGCTGCTGATTTCTATGATTTTAGGTTTAGCATTGGCATCGTTCGTCAGCGAACGGTCAAAGAGCTTGACGCCGACAGCACCTAACAGGAACCCAATAATCCCGCCGGCAATGGCTGTCTGCGTTTCGTCCATGGCCTGTGATACACCCAGCCAGTGTCCCAGCAGAGCCCCGGCTGCCGCTACCAGCAGCGGCATAATGAAGCAGACAAAAGCGCCAATGACAATATTGACTTCCCGTACTTCAAATTTGACATGCTGTCCTACTTGCGCACCGACAGGGTTGCGTGCCAAAACGACAATGTGTTCTGCCCCTGGACAAGCGCCGCAGGCAATGCAGTCCGAATGACGGCCTACTTTTACTTCTACCAATCCATCTTCTTTTTCAGAGATAACGGTACCTTCTTCTATTTTCATGATGATGTCCCTTCTTTCATCTAACGAATAATCATTTTTAATTACTCTCTTCACTATGTATTATAGCATGAACCTGACAGGCAATCAATACCTTTACAGTGCAGTTTTGAGCTTTTTCCCTATGGCTACAGCTGCTGCCATGCAGGCCTTTTGCCGAGGGATGAGCAGCGAACGCCAAGGGAATGGCTCCATGAAGTATTTCGTCATCATGCCCTCTTTTTTCTTTAAAAAAGGGACCTTGGATGCGGCAAGCCGGAAGTAACCACCGTGTATTTGACTTAGCGTCGCTGCCGTCGTGCCATTTCTTCGTCAGAATAGCCGCAGTTGACCCATTTTTTCGTACAGCGATTCCATTCTGCAAACAATTCCTGCAGCCGTTTTTTATCTCCCTTGCGGATCGTAATCTGCATGTTCTGCATTTCTTCTATAATATCCGCGGCACTCCAGCCGCTGGCCATTTCGTCAATAATATCTCCCATTACATTTAATGTCTGCTGTTTAGAAAGAGACGTATATTTCAGCAGCTTGGCCATGCCTTGTTTTACCATGGCAGAGTTGAAATAAATGATGTTGCCTGCTGCTGCATTTTCCGTTTCGCTCTGTGCCGGTATGTAATATACATTGGTCGTGCGGTCGTGCATCAAAGCCAGCACATTTTCTTCCGTCATCTGGATATCACAAATCAGGCCGGCTATGATAAAGTAAGTCCGCATCGTTTCCGGAATCAGCTGCATCATCGAGTTGATTTCCAGCGCATTGCTTTGGAAGTCGCGGTTTCGATTGTACATGGCGACCAATACATGCAGCGGCATGATACCGTATAAATTTCCGGCCATAGCCAAACACTGCTGCAGCCAGCGCATTTTTTGGCGGCGCAACTGAAATTCATCGTTCTGCACGGCTTGAAAGCATGTCTTGATTTCTTGGGGAATCACGATATGTCCGTCTTCATCATAGCCCAGGTACTCATTGACAGCAAGGGCCGGAAGCCCTGTATCCGTATCCAATGGACAGGCTGTTTCATAGGATACCAGAGTTCCCAAAAGCTGCCATTCTTCTTCTTTCATACAGAGCAGGCACCGTTCAATGCGGTGATTGCCCGTCATGCCTGCATACAGTTTGTCAACGCGTTCCTGCTTTTTATCTGCGCTTTTAATTTCAATGTGCAGTACATCGCCCATTTCTTTAAGTTCGTCTCTCGTATGGTCAGCCAATGCCGCTTTGAGGGTATATGGATAGGTGATTTTCTTTGCTTTTCTTTTTGTCGTAGTCGTCTGCTGTTGTCTATCTTGTGAAGATGCTGCTTTCACTATAGTTCCTCCTTCATGCCGTTTTGCTCAGGGTCGGGATATGTCGTTAAAAAAGGGGCTGCCGCACGAGGCGACAAGCCCTTTTTTCGTTATATCACGTCTTATTTCGTTACGAGATCTTCTTCTACCTGAATATGAAGTTCATGAAGCTGTTTTTTCGTTACTTCAGAAGGTGCTTCACTCATCGGGTCGATAGCGTTTTGTGTCTTCGGGAAGGCAATGACATCACGAATCGACTTGCGATGGAGCATGAGCATAATCATGCGGTCCAGGCCGAATGCCAAACCTCCGTGTGGCGGAGCACCGTATTCAAACGCACGAAGCAGGAAGCCGAATTTCTGTTCTGCTTCTTCCGGCGTCAAGCCAATCGCTTTAAAGACACGCTGCTGCAAGTCCGGCTGATAAATACGGAGTGAACCGCCGCCCAGTTCGATGCCGTTGAGGACGAGGTCATAGGCTTTGGCATAGACATGAGCCGGATCGGTTTCCAATTTATCCAAGTCTTCATCGCGAATAGCGGTGAACGGATGATGCATAGCCACGAACCGTTTTTCTTCTTCACTGTATTCAAACATGGGGAAATCAACAACCCACGTAAAGGCAAATTTGTTTTCGTCGATCAGGTTCATGCGGCGGGCCATTTCTTTACGAAGTTCGCCAAGTGCTGCCGCAACGACAGATGGTTTGTCTGCAATCATGAGAACCAAGTCGCCTGTTTCTGCACCGCAGGCTTTACCGATTTCACGAAGTTTGTCTTCGCCAAAGAATTTCTTAATCTGGGATTTGAGCGTGCCGTCTTCGAGGAAGCCAATCCAAGCAAGGCCTTTGGCGCCATAGTGGCCGACATATTCAACGAGGCCGTCTAATTCACGGCGGGGAATATCGGCGTCGCCTTTGACGTTAATGGCTTTGACCTGGCCGCCATTGTCAATGACGCTGCGGAATACTTTAAAGTCTGTATCTTTGACTAATTCCGTAACATCCGTAAATTTCATATCAAAGCGGATATCCGGTTTATCAGAGCCGTAGTTTTCCATGGCATAGTCCCAAGTCATGCGGTGAATCGGGAGTTCTACGTCATGGCCCAATGTTTCTTTGAAGATATAGTGAACCATGTTTTCTACGAGCGTCAAAATCTGTTCCTGATCCATGAAGGACATTTCCATGTCGAGCTGGGTAAATTCAGGCTGACGGTCGGCACGCAAATCTTCATCGCGGAAGCAGCGCGCAATCTGATAGTACCGATCCATACCGGAAATCATGAGGAGCTGTTTGAAAATCTGCGGAGACTGCGGCAGAGCATAGAATTTGCCATCGTTGACACGGCTCGGTACGAGGTAGTCACGAGCCCCTTCCGGCGTGCTCTTGCACAGTTCCGGCGTTTCGATATCAATGAAACCGTTTTCGTTGAGGAATGTGCGCATAGCGTGTTTTACTTTATGGCGCATGATGAGGTTGTTCTGCATTTCCGGACGGCGCAAATCCAAATACCGGTATTTCAAACGAATTTTTTCATCTACGTCGATATTGTCTTCAATATAGAACGGCGGTGTTTTAGACGAATTGAGGATGCGAAGTTCGTCGCAGCGAATTTCAATCGTGCCCGTTTTCATTTTCGGGTTTACTGTGTCTTTGTCGCGCATGCGAACGATGCCGCGAATAGCCAATACGTATTCCGTACGGACTTGTTCTGCTTTTTTAAAGGAAGTTTCTTCATAATCCGGCGAAGCAACAACCTGTACAATACCCGTCCGGTCGCGGAGGTCAATAAAAATCAAGCCGCCGTGGTCACGACGTCGTTCTACCCAGCCGCACAGGGTTACTTCTTTGCCATTGTCCGCTTCACTGACTTCAGCGCAGTACTGGGAGCGGCGTAAACCTTCCATTGTATCCATTAGTTAATCATCCCTTCTTGTGTGTTTCCATATATGCAACGATTCCGTCCAGGGGAACGCTGACTTGTTCTTTGGTCGCCATGTTGCGAACCTGCGCCTGGCCGCTGGCCAGTTCTTCTTCCCCAATAATGACAGTATAATCGGCATTTAGCTTATTTGCTGATTTCATCTGCCCTTTCATGCTGCGGCCCAACAGGTCGATTTCCGCATACATGCCCTTCGTGCGGAGCTGCTGCTGCAAATCAAAGGCCTGCGTTTTAGCCGCATCGCCAAGAGCGACGATAAATACGGGCTGCTTTTTAGGAACCGGCGGCATCAGCCCTTGTTCCTTCAAGGTCAGGAGCAGCCGTTCCATCCCGATGGCAAACCCGATTCCCGGAGTAGCCGGGCCGCCTACTTCTTCAATCAGGCCGTCATACCGGCCGCCGCCGCAGACCGTGCTCTGCGCACCCAGCGGCGCATACATGATTTCAAAGGCTGTATTGGTATAATAGTCCAAGCCGCGAACCAGACGCGGGTCCAGTTCAAAAGGAATCCCGATTTTGGTAAGATATTCCTGTACTTTTGCAAAATGTTCTTTGCAGTCGTCACACAGATTATCTGTCAATTCCGGTACGCCGATGGCGGCCTGTTTGCAGCCTTCTTCTTTGCAGTCCAATACGCGGAGCGGATTCTTTTCCAGGCGGGCTTTGCAGTCATCGCAAAGCTGGTCTTTCTTGTCTGCAAAGAAATCCAGCAGTTTTTGCCGATACACCGGACGGCATTTAGGGCAGCCGACCGAGTTGAGATGCAATACCAAGTCGTTGAGTCCCAACTCATGGAACAACTGGAACGCCATGGCAATGATTTCTGCATCAACTGCCGGATCTTTTGAGCCGATTTCTTCGACGCCAAACTGCGTAAACTGGCGGTACCGGCCGGCCTGCGGACGGTCGTGGCGGAACATAGGCCCCATATAGTAGAACTTATGCACGCTGGGATCGCCGTATAATTTATGTTCCAAAAATGCGCGGACTACTGAAGCCGTATTTTCCGGACGCAGTGTCATGCTGCGGCCGCCGCGGTCATTGAACGTATACATTTCTTTGGTAACGACATCGGTCGTTTCGCCAATGCCGCGCAAAAATAACTCTGTACTTTCAAACATAGGGGTACGAATTTCACCAAAACCATAGAGCGAGCAAATCTGGCGTATTTTTTGTTCCAGAATCTGCCATTCAGCCGTTTGTTCCGGCAAGAAATCCTGCGTACCTCGTGGTGCAGTAATTGCCATTACAAATCCTCTCCTCCATATATCATAGCACACAACTGCCGACGCTGCTTGATTTTTTCAGGCAGTCCTTCGACATAGCGGTCTACATCTTTTGGCATGTACAGTTTTTCCAAACTGTGCCCGTCGCGGCAGACAAACTTTGTCGCGCTGCCGGGACCGGCTGCCAACACGGTCTGCCGTTCTTCCATCATTTCTATATTATATGCGCTAATCGTGCCGGACAGGGCATAGCCCACGTTGGCAAAACTAGCGGCCATATACTGCTGCCGATACATGTAATACGGTATGTAGGCGGCCTGCTGCAGCGTGTTTCTGCAAAGCGCCAGCATCGCCCGTACGGCAGCGGCATCCGGAATGTCATCCCGCAGAGGATGATGAAACAAAGGCGCCCGTTTTTTTAATGCTAACGTATGAATTGTAACATTTTCTGGGTGCAGTTGGCAAACAATTTCCATATTTTCCCGCATATCTTCTACAGTTTGCCTAGGAAGCCCGGCAATAAAATCCATATTGACAACAGGAAAAGCCATTTGTCTGCATCGGTCGTACATTTGATAAACGGCATCTACCGTATGCTGCCGCCCGATAGTATCCAGCAGATGCTGCTGCATAGTCTGCGGATTGACGCTGATGCGGTTGACACCGTACTGTTTGAGCATCGCCAGCATCTCCTGCGTTGCCGTGTCCGGCCTGCCGGCTTCTACCGTCCATTCTATGCCTTTGGGAATCTGCCGCTGTATAGCCGCTATAATACGCTGCAGCAGCGGCAATGGCAGACACGTCGGCGTGCCGCCGCCCACATACACAGAATGCACTTGCAGATCATACTGACGGCAAAGTTGGGCAATATCTTCTAAATCCCGTTCCATAGCTTCTGCAAACTGCTGTAAAAAAGCGGCATCTTCCTGAAAAACCAGCTTCGAGGGAAAAGAACAATACATGCAGTGGCTGGGACAGTACGGAATCCCGACGTACAGAGAAATTATACGGCTGGGATTCATGACATACGGCCGCTGTATGACAGCCATATCCACCAAATCCTGTGCTTCCTGCTCCCTGACATGATAGGTACGGCATACGTACGCTTTGGCGCCGTCCGGCGTAAGCCCCTGGTCCAGCAGGCGGTGAATCAATTTGGTAGGACGCACGCCAATCAGTGTTCCCCAAGGATTGGGAGGCATGCTGCAGAATCGCTGATGCCACTGCAGCAGACACTCTTTAATATCATCTCGCCGGCGGTACTGCCTGAAAATCCAAGCTTCACTTTGCCAGGATGTCTGTTCCTGCTGATACGTGCAAGCCAAATGGAGACGGCCGTCTTGTTCTTCCAAGACGACCGATGCTCCTACCGATTGAATTTCGTGTCCGCCGACATAGCCGCAAGAAGCCATGACCTGCCCGACGAGAGAATGATACTCTTCCGGTCCGCAGTAGCAGTAGGTCTGCTGTTTAGTTGTCGTCATGAGCTCCCGCTTCTGCCTGCCGTTTCTTTTCGCATTCTTCACAATAGCCATAGACCTTCAGCTGATGGTCTACCGTATGGAAATGCAGTTGTTTCTGTAAAATAGATTCCAGCGTTTCCAGCAAATCATCTTGGCATTCCCATACTTTGCCGCATCCCAGGCAAATGAGATGATGATGGAAATGGCCTTCATTATCGCGGTCATTCAATTCATAGCGGCTGCAGCCGTCATCAAAATCGAGTTTTTTCAGCAAATCCATTTCCGTAAACAAGTCCAGCGTACGATATACCGTAGCCAAACCGATATCCGGTGCCATTTTCTTGACTAATTCAAACACTTCTTCTGCGCTCATATGACGAATCGGGCTTTCGACAAAAGCTTTTAAAATCACCTGGCGCTGCGAGGTCATTTTATATTTTTTGTCTTTAATCTTGTCTTTCATGCGTTTCATCATGACATTCATAATTTCTTCTTTGTTGGTTTTGTTATTTTCCATAAGTATTCATCGCCTTTTCCTTGTATGTTTTATAAAACCATAAATGCTTGCCCAAAATTTGTAAAACGGCTGTCACCGGTACCGTCAAAATCATGCCGGCAACGCCAAACAGCGTGCCGCCAATCAGCAGTGCAATCACAATCACTACCGGATGAAGGCTGATAACGGCGCCCATCACCTGCGGCATAATAAGATGGCTGTCTACTTGCTGAATGACAATATAAAAAATCAATACCTTGAAAGACAAGGATAAATCGACCGTCGCCCCCAGCAAAATAGCCGGAATCGCGCCGACAATCGGCCCGACGATAGGAATCCATTCCGTAATGGCCGCCAGCAGGCCAATGACCATCGGATACGGTACCCCCATAATCCACATGCCTAAAAAGGTCAGCACTGCAATAATGCAGCTCATCAAAATTTGTCCGCGGATATACCGGCTCAGTACGTGTTCAATTTCGTTGAATACCTGCTGCAGCTGGCCCTGATAGGAAGACGGATATAATTTGACAAACGAATGTACCATACGGCTGCCGTCCTTCATAAAGTAAAACGTAATAAAGGGAACGACAAAAAATTCCACTACCGTACCGGCAATGACGAAGACGGAACGCACGAGATCCGTCACACCTTCAATACCATAATTTCCTACTTTAATGAAGGTATCGTTAATAATCCCTTTTACCTGCTCCGGAATATACAGCTGGGTCTGCTCATTCTCCAGCTGATTGACCAGCGCCGCCGTTTGTGCTACCAAGTTGTTAAAATTAGCAGCCAATAAATTGACCTGTACTAATAATGGCTTGAGGATACTGTTGGTGATAATCGTCACAATGACAATCAGCAGGAAAAAGGAAATAATAATGGCCAAATCGACAGGAAGATGCCGATGCGTCAGCCGCAAAAATCCTTTGAGTACCAAATCCCGGATGGGAATCAAAATAAACGTCAAGATAAGAGAAATGACAACGGGCCAGTATACGGCATGAACGGAAAGGAACAAGCCAAACGCCAGGACGGCTAAGACCACGCGCAGCCAAAATTGTGATTCCTTATATACAGGCATGAGTTACCAGCCTCCATCCAAATACGGATTACCTCGTCTTTCTTCACCAATCGTCGAAGAAGGCCCGTGACCCGGCAGTACGACCGTATCATCCGGCAGCGGCATGAGTTTGGTATTGATGCTGTCAATCAGTGTTTTAGCCGAGCCGCCGTATAAATCAGTACGGCCTACGGAATATCTAAACAAGGTATCACCGGAAAAAACAACCCCTTCACCATATAAACTAATACCACCCGGTGTATGTCCCGGTGTTTCTAAGGCCGTGAATTTCAAATGTCCCAGCGTAATGATTTCGCCGTCTGTTACTACATAGTCCGGCGATTCGCATTTGATTTCCTTGCCCATAAACATAGACAAATTATTACGGGAATTGCTAATCAAATCTACATCTCCCTTGCCTACATATACGGGTACATTTTTATAGTTGCGCAGTTCCTGCAGGGCCCCAATATGGTCTGCATGGCCATGGGTCAGGAAAATAAACTGCAAATGCAGCTGGTTATCCTGCAAAGCCTGGTCTATTTTACGATAGTTCCAAGCGGGATCGATTACCATGGCATCTCTCGTTTCACTGTCATAGACAATGTAACAGTTGGTCATAACCGGACCGAGTACCATAGACATATATTGCATACTCATCGTATATTCCTCCTCGTATCAAAAGCCCTTTTTGCTGTCTACCAAAATCGTCACCGGGCCGTGATTGGCCAGCGTGACTACCATTTCGGTACGAAACCGTCCTGTCTCGGTATGAATCCCCAAGGCTTTCACGGCCGCGACAAATTGGGCATATAATTTTTCAGCCAGCTCCGGCGGCGCAGCCTGCGTAAAGCTGGGCCGTCTGCCATGCCGTATATCGCCGTACAGCGTAAACTGAGACACTACCAGCAGTTCGCCCTGTACATCAAGCAGCGACAAGTTCAGTTTGCCTGCTTCATCTTCAAATATGCGCATATGGGATATCTTATCGACCATATACTGCACATCTTTTTCATCATCATCAGCAGCTACGCCAAGCAGCACGGTCAGGCCATGACCAATACGACCCGTTTCTATGCCTTCGGACGTGACACTGGATGACAGTGTTTTTTGTACGACTGCCCGCATTATTGTGCTCCTCCTGTATACCGCTGTACGGTGTAAACATCTTTCAGCCGGCGGATTTTAGTAGTAATAAATTCAAACTGAGCCAAATCCTTGATGCTGATGCCCATATGAATGGTGACGTTTTTCGTATCGTTCACTTTGGCATTCACACTGAGCACAGAAATTTTCATTTCTGCCAATGTCGCCATAATATCGGCCATAATCCCGGTTCTGTCATAGGCAACGATTTCCATATTGACTTCAAAATTTTCATTGCCGCCATAATCCCATTCGACATCAATCAAACGGTCAATGTCGTTTTGATTATTGCTGATATTCGGGCAGTCTGCCCGATGGACGGACACGCCGCGTCCCCGTGTAATAAACCCGATAATCGGGTCGCCCGGCACGGGGCTGCAGCATTTGGCCAGCCGTACCAAAAGGCCCGGTTCGCCTTTTACCAAAATCCCGCTGCCATTGGATTTGACCGGCTTTTTAGGCTTCAGTTTTTCAATCGCTGCCAAGCTGCTTTTTTCTTCCTGTTTCTGTACATCTTTTTTATGCAGTTCCAGCAGCTTGATAAGCACTGTATTGACAGCAAAACCACCATACCCTACGGCAGCCACTAAATCGTCTTCCGAGCCAGCATTCATCTGCTTAGCAACACGAGCCAGCCGTCCTGCCGTATTAAGTGCTTTCCAATCATGTCCCAGGCGCTTGCATTCTCGTTCCAGTGCTTCTGCGCCTTTCAGTATATTGTCTTCCCGGTTTTCTTTCTTAAACCAATTGCGAATTTTAGAACGGCTTTCCGAACTGCCGACAATATTCAGCCAATCCAGACTGGGTTTTCCGACTTTGGACGTAATGATTTCGACAATATCGCCGTTTTTTAATTGATAATCCAGCGGCACGATTTTACCGTTGATTTTGGCGCCTACGCAGCGATGCCCTACATCAGTATGAATACGGTAGGCAAAATCAATCGGGATAGCGCCCTGCGGCAAATCGATGACGTCGCCGCGCGGCGAGAAGACAAATACTTCATCAGAAAAGGCGTCTAATTTCAAGGCGTTGACAAATTCTTTCGGGTTGCTCGTATCCTGCCATTCCAGTAAATTGCGAAGCCAGCCCATTTTTTCATCAAACTCGTTCTTCGTCGCTGTCTGATTGCCTTCTTTGTAGCGCCAATGAGCCGCAATGCCGTATTCAGCAATATGGTGCATTTCCCACGTACGAATCTGAATTTCTACAGGCTGTCCTCTCGTCCCAATGACCGTCGTATGCAGCGACTGGTAGTTATTGGGCTTAGGCATGGCAATATAATCTTTAAAGCGGTACGGGAGCGGTTTCCACAGGCTGTGGACAATCCCTAAGACGCCGTAACAGTCTTTAACCGTATCGACGATAACCCGGACAGCAAATAAGTCATATACCTGGCTCAAATCCCGATTGTCTTTTTTCATTTTCTTGTAAATACTGTAAAAATGTTTCGGGCGGCCGTTGATTTCACATTTGATATGGGCTTCGTCCAATGCTTTTTTCAATACATCAATCGCTTCATTGACGATTTCTTCCCGGACGTGCCGTTTTTGTTTCATTTGGTCTACGAGGTCATAATATTTATCCGGTTCCAAATACCGAAACGATAAGTCTTCCAATTCCCATTTAATATTGAAAATCCCCAGTCGATGTGCCAGCGGGGCAAAGATTTCCAATGTTTCCTGGGCAATTCGTTTTTGTTTATCGCTGCGCATATACCGCAAGGTCCGCATGTTGTGCAGCCTGTCTGCCAGTTTGATAACGACGACGCGGACATCTTTGGCCATCGCCAAAAACATTTTTCGCATACTGTTGAGCTGTTGGTCTTCTTTCGTCCGATAATTCAGACGACTCAATTTGGTAACGCCATCTACCAAAAAAGCGACTTCTTTGCCAAACAGCTGCTTCAAATCATCTAAGGTATAGCTCGTATCTTCTACGACATCATGCAGTAGAGACGCCGTAATCGTCTTTGTATCAATTTTCATATCAGCCAAAATCTGTGCCACTGCCAAGGGATGGATAATATATGGTTCACCGCTTGCACGACGCTGGTCTTTATGAGCTTCTTCAGCCAAATTAAATGCCTTTTTTACGTCATCACAAGGTGCATCAGGCTGATAACTGTGAATCGTATCCAATAAGTGTTGAAATGCCTGGTCCTTATCGTTCACTTCCATATCGAACTCCCCCTTAATCCTTACTATATTTTTGATATGTTTCAGACATATCCAGGCACATTTTTCCTGACAAAATAGGAAAATAATACGCTGGTCCATCGGCATGCTGGCGAATGCGCAGGACGCCGATTTCTTTTAATACCTGAATCGCTGCATATACTTCATGTGCTTCGTACGCATGCGCTTCAGCAGCTACGATCCGCTGCTGGGTCTGCCAAATCGGCATGCCCCAGTCAGGGATAATCTTTTTTAACGCTAAATATATATCAATCATGGCCGTGCGGTCCAGATGTATCGAAGGTTCTTGAACATGAACATCCTGCAGCACCAGCTGCGGTGAAGACATACCGTTGAAGTCATTGCGTTCCAGCTGAAACACCGCATCAACGATATCTCCTTCCATGACAGATTCGCAAAGGGAGGCCATCGCCCAGCCTACGCAGTTTATCTTAACACGGTCAGCGCATAATACAAGACGTACATGCTGTTTATCTCTGCCGATGAGCCGTATTTCTTCGACGCGGCAGTGCGTCAGAGAAAATACAGGCCGACTGTTTCCCATGCCGTAGGGTTCCAAACAGCTCAATTCCTGAATCAAGTCCAGCGTGATATCCTTTTCCTGCAAGACTGCATCTACGGCAACCACCGGGATATATGCATCGGCCGTCATCGTTTTTTCTGCGTATTCATTCAACCGCTGCCGAAAAGCTTCGATGTTTCCGGCTTCAATAGAAAAGCCAGCAGCCATAGGATGCCCGCCGTACTGCAGCAGCAAATCATCGGCATACTGCAGCGCCTCATACATGTTAAAGCCAGCAATACTGCGGCATGACCCTTTGCCAAGGCCATCATGAATGCTGATAACCAAAGCCGGACGATAATAGGTTTCTACGAGCCGCGAAGCCGCAATGCCAATGACGCCGACGTGCCAATCCGTGCCGGAGGCAATAAGTACGCCATCCTGTCCCCGCCCTTCTTTTTCAATCTGCGCCACAGCCTGCTTTGCAATCGTATGCTCTATATCCTGCCGTTCCCGGTTCAACTCACTCAGCGCCTGCGCCATGCGTTTTGCCTTTTCACTGTCTGATTCCAGCAGCAGCCGGACACCTTGTTCGGCATGGCTGATGCGTCCGGCTGCATTCAGCCGCGGCGCTGCCGTAAAGGCAATGCGTCCGGCGCTGATTGTATGTTTATCCAGCGAAGACGCTTCCAGCAATGCCTGCAGCCCTGTATTGCAGCCTTCTTTCATGCGCTGCAGGCCACTTTGTACCAGCAAACGATTTTCATCTCGCAGCGGTACTAAATCAGCAATCGTTCCCAATGCGGCAATTTCTGTATACGCCGTAAGCGTCTCCTTTTTTCTGTATGTCCACAAAGCCTGGCACAATTTATAGGCCACACCGGCTCCTGCCAGTTCGTTAAAAGGATACGGACAGTCTACCTGTTTGGGATTCAGGACGGCATAGGCATCGGGAATCTGTGCCGGCGGTTCATGATGATCTGTTACGATAATATCCAGCTTCGTTTTATATTCCTCAATCAGCTCGTAGGAAGAAATGCCGCAGTCCACAGTAATCACTAAATCCGTCTGCTGGTCTGTCAGCTGCTGCAGTGCCTCCCTGTTTAATCCATACCCTTCGTTTTGTCGTTCCGGAATATAAAAAGACGGTACAGCACCCAGATCAGTCAGCACCATATATAATAACGATGTAGAGGTAATACCATCTACATCGTAATCGCCATAGATAATAATGTTTTCTCCCGCATCAATTCCCTGACTGATGCGCGTTACCGCTTTCTCCATATCTTTCATCAAAAACGGATCGTACCCGTCAGCTACTGTATCATATAAAAAATGCCGGGCTTCTTCCGGTGATGAAATATTACGATTTAATAAAACTTTTGCTAAAATTTCCGATATATGTAATTGTCCTGTTAATGTTTGCACGGCAGCCGGTAAAGGCTCCATAACATGCCAACGTTTTTGCATTATACCACGACACATTCTCACGAATAATCACTTTCAATAATCACATACTTATTCTACCACGTTCCATTCTCAAAATAAAGAAAATTATCGAAAAAACTACAATTTATTTGAAATTTTTTTGAAAATAAAAAAAACAACTGCACCACAATCATGCAGTGCAGTTGTTTCTATTATGCAAGCGCTATGCAGCGCATACAGTTGTCAGATTAAGCTTCGAAGCCTTTCTGGAAACGTACATAGGTTTCGCGACGGTTCTTAGCGTCAGCTTCTGTCTTAGCATACAATTTAGCAGCTTCTTCAGGCATAGCTTTCTGCAAGGAAGCGTAACGAACTTCGCCCTGTAAGAATTCCTGGAATTTGCTGTAATCCGGTTCTTTGGAGTCGAGGCTGAACGGATTCTTACCTGCAGCTTTGAGTTCCGGATTGTAACGGAACAGATCCCAGTAACCGCATTCAACAGCGAGTTTTTCTTCTGTCTGGCTCTTGCCCATGCCTTTACGGATACCATGGTTGATGCAAGGAGCGTAGCAGATAACGAGGGAAGGACCATGATAAGCTTCAGCTTCTGTGAGAGCTTTCATGAGCTGGTTCTTATCGGCACCCATAGCTACCTGAGCTACATATACATAGCCGTAGGAAATAGCCATCATGCCAAGGTCTTTCTTCTTCGTGCGTTTACCAGCAGCAGCGAACTGAGCGATAGCAGCTGTCGGTGTAGCTTTAGAAGACTGTCCGCCTGTGTTGGAGTAAACTTCTGTATCGAGTACGAGAACGTTTACGTCGTGGTCAGCAGCGAGAACATGGTCAACACCGCCGTAACCGATATCGTAGGACCAGCCGTCACCACCGATGATCCACTGAGAACGTTTAACGAAGAACTGTTTCTTATCGAGGAAGTCTTCGAGAACAGCTTTGCCTGCAGCTTCTTTTTCAAGAGCAGCTGTCAGTTTGTCAGCGCGTTCACGAGAGCCTTCGCCTTCGTCAGCATTAGCAGCCCAATCGCTGAGTGCAGCCTGGAGGTCAGCAGATGCAACAGCTTTAGCAGCATCTACGTTAGCAACCAAGTCTTTACGTACTTTGTCAACGCCTAAGAACATGCCGAGACCAAATTCAGCAGCATCTTCGAACAAGCTGTTAGCCCAAGCAGGACCATGACCAGCGGCGTTCATTGTGTACGGGGAAACAGGAGCAGATGCACCCCAAATGGAGGAGCAGCCTGTAGCATTAGCAATCATCATGCGATCGCCAAAGAGCTGTGTAACAACTTTAACATACGGTGTTTCGCCGCAGCCTGCGCATGCGCCGGAGAATTCGAGGAGCGGAGTTTCGAACTGAGAGCCGATAACCGTCTTCTTGTTCTGCGGGTTAGCTTTCGGAGCAACTTTTTCAGTACCGTAGTACCAGAGATCCATCTTAGCACGTTCTTCGTCTGTGTTCGGAACCATTGTGAGGGCTTTAACCGGGCAGACGTTTACGCAAGAACCGCATTCGAGGCAGTCGAGCTGGTCAACGATAATGGAAACATCATATTCTTTACCAGATTTAGCTTTAGCAGCAACTTTATAACCTGCAGGAGCAGCTGCAGTTTCTTCTTTAGTTGTCAATACCGGACGAATTGTAGCGTGCGGGCAGACGAAGGAACACTGCATGCAGCCGATACATTTTTCAGCATCCCAAGCCGGAACGTGAAGTGCAGGGCCTGCTTTTTCAAATTTAGCTGTGCCAGAAGGCATTGTGCCGTCTTCGCGGCCAGCAAATGCGGAAACCGGGAGGTCATCGCCAACCTGGCCGAGCATTGGAGCAGCAACATCTGTGAAGTATTTTGTAGCCGGACGGCCTTCAACAACTTCATCCGTAGCGTCAGCCCAAGAAGCCGGGTAGTTAACTTCGTGGAATTCTTTGATACCAGCATCAACAGCGCCATTGTTCATGTCAACGACTTTCTGGCCTTTCTTGCCATAGCTCTTGACGATGGAATCTTTTAAGTATTTAACAGCATCATCGATAGGAATGATTTTTGCAAGTGCGAAGAAAGCAGCCTGCATAACCATGTTGATACGAGTGCCGAGGCCGAGTCTCTGGCCGATAGCATCACCGTTCAAGGTGTAGAATTTAACATGATGTTTAGCAATTGCGCGTTTAATTTTAGCCGGCAATTCTTTATCGAGTTCTTCATCAGTCCATGTGCAGTTCAACATGAATGTGCCGTTGTCTTTAATACCGCGGAGGATATCGAAACGTTTAACATAGGACTGACGATGGCAAGCGATGTAGTCAGCTGCGTCGATGAGGTACGGCATATCGATTGGTTTCGTACCAAAACGCAAGTGGGAAATAGTTACGCCGCCAGATTTTTTGGAGTCATAAGCGAAATATGCCTGTGCATACATATCTGTGTGGTCGCCGATGATTTTGATAGCGGATTTGTTAGCGCCAACAGTACCATCAGAACCAAAGCCCCAGAATTTGCAGGATGTAAGACCTGTTGTATCAAGCGGCATTTTCGGTTCACGCGGCAAGGAGAGGTTTGTAACGTCGTCTTCGATGCTGAGTGTGAAGCCATTGAGCGGATGTTCTTTTTTGAGTTCTTTGAATACTGCGAGGAAGTCTTCCGGCAATACGTCTTTGGAACCCATACCAGCGCGGCCGCCGATGATGTCAACGTCAAGACCTTCTTCTTTAGCAAAGCCAACGATATCGAGGTACAGCGGTTCGCCGAGGGAACCCGGTTCTTTTGTGCGATCGACAACAGCGATTTTCTTAACTGTTTTCGGCAATACGTTGAGGAGATATTTGTTGGAGAACGGACGATAAAGGTGAACGTTGATCAAGCCAACTTTTTCGCCCTGGCTCTGCAAGTATTCAACTGTCTGTTTTGCAACGTCAGCAAGAGAACCCATGCAGACAACAACATATTCAGCGTCTTCAGCACCGTAGTAGTTGAACGGTTTGTATGTACGGCCTGTGATTGCAGAAACTTTGTCCATGTAGTCAGCAACGATATCCGGCATAGCGTCGTAGAATTTGTTGCTAGCTTCTGTGTGCTGGAAGTAAACGTCCGGGTTTTCTGCAGTACCGCGGATTTCCGGATGATCCGGATTCAAAGCACGTTTACGGAACGCTTTGATTGCATCCCAATCAACGAGTTTTTTGTAGTTTTCGAAGTCCATGACTTCAACTTTTTGGATTTCGTGAGAAGTACGGAAACCATCGAAGAAGTTAATGAAAGGCAAAGAACCTTTAATAGCAGCTAAATGAGCAACACCGCCGATATCCATAACTTCCTGAACATTGGATTCGGCCAAGAGACAGCAGCCTGTAGCACGAGCAGACATAACGTCTTGGTGGTCACCGAAAATGTTCAATGCATGGTTAGCCAAAGCACGAGCAGCTACGTGGAATACGCCAGGAAGGAGTTCGCCGGCAACTTTGTACATGTTCGGGATCATCAGCAAGAAGCCCTGAGATGCTGTGTACGTAGTTGTCAAAGCACCAGCCTGTAAAGAACCGTGGAATGCGCCGGCAGCACCAGCTTCGGACTGCATTTCAACAACGTTTACTTTGTGACCGAAGATATTTTTCATTCCTGCTGCGGCCCAATCATCGACATGTTCTGCCATAGGAGAAGACGGCGTGATCGGATAAATTGCGGCAACTTCAGTAAATGCATAGGACACCCATGCAGCTGCTTCGTTACCATCCATGGTTTTAAATTTGCTCATAGATAAAACACGCTCCTTATAAAAATATATACCTCAATATAGAATTTCCTATATTGTAGACAAAGTTAAAAGACATTCCCTGCTCACTCACATGCATTCATGCAAAAACCGCAATCCAGCTTCCAGTCTGCATTCCGGCCGTCACGATGCACACACGTCCTAATACACATTATAATAGGAAGGTACAGAATATATTCAAAAAGGTATTGATATTATTGCAAAATTGTAATAATATAATGTTAGTATTACAGTTTTGCACATCAATTCCTTTTATTCATTTTTCTGACCATCACATCCGAACGACTTTGTAACTTTTCCTTACGAATTAATTATATGCCTTAGCAAGACGAAATTCAATAGGGACACGATGCGATTTTGAACATTGGATAGTGCTATTTTGTAAACATATACCGTTTGGGTGTAATTATACAGGAGGTGGCAATATGGATTTTCATCATCTTAAGTATTTTGTAGAAGTTGCCGACAAAAAATCTTTTAGCAAAGCAGCTCGCACACTTCACATTTCACAGTCTGCAATCAGCCGCACCATCAAAGCCTTAGAAGAAGAATTGGGCGTTGTCCTTTTCATGCGCAATGCCAAGGCAGTTGAACTGACCGATGCCGGTACCATTTTCTTATCCCATGCCAAACGAGTCGTCTTTATGTTTGAACATTTGAAGACAGATTTTGAAAATGAATTCAAACTGGAACAAGGTACGGTTCTCATCGGTCTCCCGCCTATTACAGGTGCCCCTATTTTTGCTAACTTGTTAGGCGCGTTTAAACAGGAATACCCGCAAATCGAATTGGATTTGTACGAACACGGTTCCAAAAAAGTTGAAATCAGCGTTCAGGAAGGCCTTATTGATTTAGGTATTGTCTGCACGCAGCCAAAAGAAAAAGACTTTGAATCCTTTTTCTTGACGCAGGACCCGATGAACGTCATCATTCACCGCGACAACATCCTCAGCAAGGAAAAGACCGTTCCCTTAAAGAAACTGGCCAACGAATCCCTCGTACTCTATCGGGATGACTTCAATCTGCATGACGAAATTATTCAGCACTGCAAACGCATTGGCTTCCAGCCTAAAATCGTTTTTGAAACAAGTCAGCGCGACTTGATGGTCCAGACAGTAGTTGCCAACCTTGGCGTAGCGCTTCTGCCCAGCCGCCTGTGCCCGACAAAAGAAACGAATCCCCGCGTGTCTGAATCCGTCGTCGTCCGGCCTTTGGTAGAACCGGAAATCATGCACGTTCTCTACGTTATTTGGAAACGCGGCCACTACCTCTCTCATGCCGCCCAGTTGTGGCTTGATTTTGTACGCAACAAATCCCGTGTTATTTCCAATTTGTAATTCCCATTCATGAAAGGTCGTGCCTTCCTTGTCGATAAGAGAAAAATTCATCCACTATATCATTGACTTGTCCAGTCATCGTCTCGGCGATGACAAGACAACGCCGGCATCGGAATTATCTCTGCAAAAAAAAGCACTGCGGCAGCGCTGGCATTCCCTGTTGGGTATTGAAAAATTGTTAGCAGGCACATGCATTGCCTTGTGCATCCTGGTTGTCGTACAGTTCATTTGGATTCTCGTTCTTTCTTGTCAGCTGTATGCCGTATCTGAACGAAACCATATACAGCAAACCCGTATTGCCCAGCTGGAACAGTCCGTCAAAAAGCACAATAATCTGCTCTATTCTACGTATACAACCATGGATGATATCCAAAAAAAATGGCATGATCTCAATTTCCGCGTGTTGGAAAATACATGGAAAATCGATAAGTAATACGGTCCGTACTACGCCGATTGGCAAGTAGTATGTAACAAAAAAGTACATACTTTAGAAACAAAACAGCAGCGGTATATATGCTCAATTTGCATGTATTCCCGCTGCTGTTTGCTATCTATGCTTTTTTATTTCAGCCTTACTCTTCCAGTAACTGCAAAAATTCCTGTGGAGACGGCAGTTTTCTGATTTGCTTCCACGGCATACACTGAGCCAACGCATCATACGAATAATGGCCCGTAGCCACAGAAATCGTTTTGGCACCAATCGCTTTGCCGCATTGAATATCGTAAGGCGTATCGCCGATGACATACATGGTTTCTATACGGTCGCCCCATGCATTTTTAGCAATTGCATAAGCATGGCGTGCCAAATCATCACGATAATAAAATTGACAGGCAAATCCAGAATGTTCAAAATCAAAATATTGAGATAAGCCAAAGAAATCCAGTTTCATACGGGCACCATAGATACTGTTGCCTGTAAGCAGAAGTTGTTTATACTCTTCTCGTTTGTCAAAAAAAGCCAATATATCCCGCACTTGATCAAAAATAACGCTTTCTTCTTTTTTCAGCTGCAGCCACTTCAACAGTTTCTTTTCATACTGACGGCAAAATGTGTTGACTTCTTCATCTGTCGGCATACGGCCTGTCGCTTTGTACAGCAGCTGCTGGCAAATATAATTATCCGTGCGCCCGCCGGCAGCAATTTTGGGAACCGGCACATTCGGTCCCTGCAGGGTATGAAACACTTCTTCAATCGCGTACAATCCGGCACGGCCCGTATTCAGCAACGTGCCGTCTATATCCCAATATAATAATTTCACGCTGTTCACCTCATCAAAAAAAGTAGTTAGTAGTTAGAAGCCTGACACTACTAACATACTAACTACTTTACATGTAATCACACGAATTATTTAGATACGATTTCTTTGGTATCGCGAGCAATCATGATTTCTTCATTGGTCGGGATGACATACATCTTGACAGTAGAATCATCCGTACTGATTAACTGATCTTTACCGCGGACGTTGTTGCGTTCCGGGCAAAGTTTAGCGCCGAGATATTCAAGGCCTTCGCAAATAGCAGCGCGGTCTTCAATACCGTTTTCGCCTACGCCGGCTGTGAAGGTAATGACATCAACACCGCCCATAGCAGCTGCCAATGCACCAATCAGTTTGCGAACTTGATAATGGAACATATCCAATGCGAGCTGTGCCCGTTCGTTGCCTTCTTTGGCTGCTTCGCCAAGGTCGCGGAAGTCGCTGGATACGCCGGAAATGCCAAGTACGCCGGATTTTTTGTTCATGAGCGTATCCATTTCTTTAATGGAATAGCCATGTTTTTCCATGACGTTGAGTACGATAGCCGGGTCAATATCGCCGCAGCGTGTACCCATCAATACGCCAGCAAGCGGTGTAAAGCCCATCGTCGTATCAACGCATTTGCCGTATTTGATAGCTGCCAAGGAAGAGCCGTTGCCCAAATGGCAGTTGATGATGCGGAGTTTTTCTACAGGAACGCCCATTACTTTAGCTACCTGGCCGGCTACATAGCGATGGCTGGTACCATGGAAACCATAACGGCGGATACCGTCTTCTTTATACAATTCATACGGAAGGCCGTACATAAATGCTTTTGCCGGCATTGTCTGATGGAATGCCGTATCAAATACAGCGACCTGCGGCACATTCGGCATAATAGCCTTGCAGGCATTAATACCAATAATGTTTGGCGGATTGTGAAGCGGAGCCATGGAAGAACATTTTTCCAATGCTTTCATAACTTCATCTGTAATCAATGTAGAGCAAGCGAATTCTTCGCCGCCGTGTACGACACGATGGCCTACTGCATCAATAGCATCCATGGATTTGATAACGCCACATTCTGCATCCGTCAAAATATCCAATACGAGCTTAACAGCTACTTTATGATCTGGGATGGACTGTTTAATTTCTTTTTTCTGTCCATTCCATTTATGAGTCAGCTGAGAATCGGAAAGACCGATTTTTTCAACCAAACCTTTTGCCATGACTTCTTCATTGTCCATGTTTACCAACTGGTATTTCAAGGACGAGCTGCCGCAGTTTACAACCAATACGATCATGAATGTACCCTCTTTCATTTTCTTAAATTATTTTAACTGGCCAAAAATATGGTCTGTCACTTCTTTGCCCATGTCATCGCCTTGGCGATACATGTACATGACATGCCAAATCTGACCGTTATCTTCAAAGAAAAGACTCTGTACGACAATCGGCGTCTTCTGGCCATTCTGCTGTACTGCATACGAGCTGTCAATAGCTACAGCCGGTCTGCCGCTGGCCGTCGTATCAGTGACTTTCATTTGTAGATCTGAAATGTTAGCGGTCTGTTTCAGCTTTGCCATAGAGACGTTGGCAACGTCTTGCAGCGTACCGTTTTCCTTGGGTTCTGATTCCGCAATAATCGTAATATGCTTATCCCGGTTCATATAAGCCTGACCAGCTTCATCTTTTGTATCAATACGGCCTAAATCAAACGGAGTCTGCAAATATACTTCTGAATCTCCTTTTTTTAGCTGTACATACCCAAAACTGTACTCTTCCAGCATCGTCGGATTTCCACAGCCGCTGCACAGCAGTGCAGCCACTGTCATGGCGATAGCTGATATTGTTTTCCATTTTTTCATACAATCACCTATCATGCTTTCTACAGACTTGTACATATTATAGCATATTCCTGTAGTGATAAAAAGGGAAAAAATCAGACATCTCTGCCACAACAGAGAATAAATATTGTACAATATATATATTCTATATATAAAGGAGTACAGGTCATGAACGCTATTGCCATTATTGCAGAATACAATCCCTTCCATACGGGACATCACTACCTAATCCAGCAAGTCCGCAGCCAGTTTTCCCAAGCCCCTATCCTGATTATCATGAGCGGTTCCTTTGTGCAGCGCGGCGAACCGGCACTGTTTGACAAATGGCATCGTGCTGCTTGGGCCGTGCAGTGCGGGGCCGACGGTGTCGTGGAACTTCCGACGCTGTACGCCCTATCGCATGCGGCAGAATTTGCCGCCGGTGCCGTCCGTCTTGCCGCCCATCTCGGCTGCACCCATTTGGCATGCGGCGTGGAAACAGGCACAGCCGCTGAGTTTTCGGTCTTAGCCAGCGCAGCTCGTACTCTCACGGTTCCAACCGTTTCTGCTGCCGGCCACTCGTACGGCCAATGTCTGAGCGATACACTGCAGCATCTGGTGCCGCCTCCTCTTGCCGCCTTGGCAGCACAGCCCAATGCGCTGCTGGCTTTGGAATATATGAAAGCGATTCTCTCGTATGCCCCGTCCATGCAGCTTTTCCCTGTACTGCGGCAAAATCGCCACGACAGCGACTGTACGACAGATACATATATCAGTGCCTCAGCGCTGCGCCGCCATATCACTGATACCGGCACCATTTCTTCGCTCCAGTCCTATATTCCGGCAGCCATTCAACAGGATATGCAGCAGTGCATTGCTCAAGGGCACTATACGGACTATACCCGCTATGCCGATTATATTCTCTATGCAAACCGGCTGCTGGCACCGCAGGACCTGCGCAGACTGGCAGCTTTTTCTGAAGGTTTGGAAAACCGCTGGCACCGCTGTCTGTCCCATGCCGTTTCCTGGCGGGAAGCCTTGACGGCATTAAAGACACGCCGCTATGCCTACAGCCGCCTGTGCCGCATGGGTGCCTATACGATGCTGCACATATTACAGACAGATATGAATGAGGCCTATCAATACGGCCCAGCCTATGCCCGCATCCTAGCACTATCGCCTGCCGGTGCGGCACTGATTAAACAAAGAAAAAAAGTATTCCCCATCATCACGAAAGTCAACAAAGCATTCAAAACACTGCCGCCGTATGGACAAATGATGCTGCGCTATGACCTGCGCAGTACGGATATGCAGGCACTGTGCTCTCACCATCCCGCTTTCCGCAAGGGACTGGCCGATTATTATACCTCGCCGTCTGTATGGTAAGGTATTCAAATTTCACCTATTCAGGCCACATTTTATACAATATACCAGTTTATAGTATATTTTATATTTGTTTTTTTATTTCTTTTCTGTTATCATATAAACATTGGGTTATATTTGCTGTATTTTTTTAATCATTATTTTATGCATTCCGAAAATAATGAAACAGCATGAAGGGGGAGTTCTTTTTACTATGTCAGTCCATTTAAATATTTATCAAACGCTGGCAGCAGCTATTGTTGTCTATTATATTGGCGTTTTCTTACGCATGAAAATCGCGTTTCTGCGTAAATACTGTATTCCGGCGCCGGTTGTCGGCGGCATCTTATTCGCTATTCTAAACTGCGTCCTGTATAAAAACGGCGTATGGACATACGAACAAGATACAATCATGCAAAACATCTGCATGATGCTTTTCTTTACCAGCGTCGGCTATACAGCCAGCCTCAGCCTGATTAAACGAGGCGGCGTCATGGTACTGCGCATGGCCATTATCACGACGATTCTGATTGTGTTCCAAAACATCATCGGCGTCGGCTTGTCCAGCGCGTTCCAGCTGGACCCCTTAATCGGGCTGGCTACGGCTTCCATTCCGATGGTCGGCGGCCACGGCACAGCCGCTGCTTTTGGTCCGGTTTTGGAAGGCATTGGCCTGGAAAACGGCACGACCGTTGCTGTCGCTGCCGCTACATTTGGTCTGGTTGCCGGCGGCCTCATCGGCGGCCCTATCGGTGAACGATTGGTTCACAAATTCAATCTGCACAGCAGCGCTGATTCCGAACGACTCGATCCGCAGTCGTACCAGCACGAAATCAACAAGCTGGAACATGCCGCTTCCAACAAACAAGAAGCCGATCAGGATGAACATAAAATCGGCCAGACTATCGACAACCGCCGCTTCATGAACGCCATGGCGCATCTGTTTCTCGCTATGGGCGTAGGCACGCTGATTACTAATTTCTTTGTCAGCATCAATATTGTATTTCCTGCCTATATCGGCTCTATGCTGGCTGCCGCTATTATCCGTAACATTGCGGATTTCACCAAGGCTTACAAGGTATACCAGCGTGAAAGTGAAGTATTGGGCAATTTAGGTCTGACTATCTTCCTGACATGCGCACTCATGGGCCTGAAGCTCTGGCAGCTCAGCGACCTCGCTATTCCGCTTATTATTCTCTTGCTCAGCCAGGCTGTATTCATGGCTATTTTTGCGTATTTCATCATTTACCGCGTCATGGGCAAAAATTACGAAGCAGCCGTCATGACATCCGGTGCCTGCGGTTTTGGTCTCGGCGCTACACCAAACGCCATTGCCAACATGACTGCTATGACCGAACTCTTCGGGCCGGCACCTACGGCATTTTTCGTTATTCCGCTCATTGGTTCATTAATTATTGACCCGGTCAACGCATCTATCATCACCATATTTATCAATATTTTTCATTAGACCAAACAACAAAGGGGGGCTGCCGCACAAAGCGGCAAGCCCCTTTTTGGTGGTTCGTTTGACGTTTAGTGTTTGACGCCTCACAGTGGTAAGAAAAGACACTATCTGCAACACACGAATAAAAAATGAAATAGTTGCGACAATCGCTAAACCGTTCACAATACTCAAACAGAAAAGGGAGAATGCATAACAGCCGAAATTTTCATGCGTTCTCCCTTTCTTACACTATGATTTTGTTATTTTTCGTTTTTCATCCGTTCCCAACCGGAAAAAATAATACACATTTTCTGCTGTTTCTTTCGTCATCGTCGGCACAGCTGCCAGTTCTTCTACCGTGGCCTGTTTCATGTCATCCAGCGTTTTAAATGCAGTCCACAAAGCCTTGCGCCGTTTGGGGCCAATGCCTTCGATATGGTCTAAAATAGATACTAGGCTTCGTTTGCCGCGCAGCTTGCGGTGGTACGTAATGGCAAAGCGATGGGCTTCGTCGCGGATGGCCTGCAAAAGCTGCAGTTCCGGCGTATGATGGCTCAAAATAATAGAATCACTTCGCCCTTCTACAAATACTTCTTCAATTCGCTTCGCCAAACTGATGACAGGCGCTTCACAGCCTGCATCCCGAATAATAGGCAAGGCCGCGTGCAGCTGTCCTTTGCCGCCGTCAATGACGATAAGGTCCGGTTCCGGCCAGTCCCGTTCGCCATAACGGCGTCCCATAATTTCTGCCATGGATTTAAAATCATCCGGTTTGCCCTGCACGGTCTTCAATTTGAAGCGCCGGTATTCTTTTTTTGCCGGCCGCCCATGTTCAAAAACCACCATCGAGGCGACAGTTTCAATCCCCTGGGTATGCGAAATATCAAAACATTCCATCCGTTCCGGCAGTCTTGGCAAATCCAAGACGCGTGCCAGGGCTTCTACGGCACCGCTCGTCTTATCCGTGTCATGCTGCCACTGCAGACGGCGCTGTTCCAACAGGACACGGGCATTATCCTCAGCCATACTGAGCAGCTTTTTTTTGATGCCCCGCTGCGGGATGCTGATATCTACCCGCTGCCTTTTGAGCAGACTCAGCCGATGCGCATGTTCTTCCAAGTCGTCTACGGAAGCTACGACGATTTCCTTGGGTATAAACATATTTTCTGTATAATACTGATCCAGCACAGCTGCCGTCAAGGCGCCGCTCGTTTCATCTATACTGTTTTCCAGCGTAAATGTTTCCCGCCCCAATAATCGGCCCTGCCGTATCGTATAAATCTGAACGCAGGTCTGGCCGGCATCGGCGGCAAATCCCAGAACATCCATGTCGCCGCCGCCAATCGTCTGAATATTCTGCTGTTCCTGTATGACCTTGACAGCCTCTATTTGGTCGCGGTACATCGCTGCTTTTTCAAATTCCAGCTGCGCCGCCGCCTTCTCCATCTGGTTCTGCAGCTGACGAATCATTTCGGTATTGCGGCCTTCCAATATCTCTACCGCCTGCTGCACTAGTTCGTGATACGCTCCCTTGGTAATATAATGGACGCACGGCGCATCACAGTGATGCAGATGATACTGCAGGCAAGGCCGGTCCGCCTGCATAGTCCGACAGGAACGAATGCGAAAGGCCCGCTGCATCAATTTGAGCACGCGGTGCACAGCCAATCCATTGGCAAAAGGCCCAAAATACCGGGCACCGTCATGACTGACGCGGCGCGTCATAAAAATACGGGGATAGTCTTCCTGCAGCGTGACCTTAATATACGGATAGGTCTTATCATCGCGAAGCATAATATTGTAGCGGGGATGATGCTTTTTAATCAGCGTATTTTCTAAGATGAGCGCTTCCATTTCGTTGGCTACGACAATCGTTTCCACATCGGCCGCATGGCTCATCATAGCGGCTACCTTCGGAGCCCGCCGGGCATCGTGCCGGATATAACTCCGTACCCGGTTGCGCAGATTGACCGCTTTGCCGACATAAATAATCTGTCCCTGCGCGTTTTTCCAGAGGTACACCCCCGGCTGAGTCGTCAAATTACGGACTTTTTCCAAGACCGTTTCACATAAAGCCATCGTCAATCCTGCCCCTTTGCCATGAGTGCTTTCGTTCGTTCCAAAACAGGCTTCAAAAACTTACCTGTATAGGACTGCGGTACATCACAGACCGCTTCCGGCGTGCCTGTCGCGACGACTGTGCCGCCGCCGTCACCGCCTTCCGGTCCCAAATCAATCAGATAATCGGCTGCTTTGATGACATCGAGATTATGTTCAATCACGACGACCGTATCGCCGCCGTCAACGAGCATCTGCAGTACATCCATCAGCTTGTGAATATCTGCTGTATGCAGGCCTGTCGTCGGTTCATCCAAAATATACAGCGTCCGTCCCGTACTGCGCTTGGACAATTCCGTTGCCAGTTTGACGCGCTGAGCTTCGCCGCCGGATAACGTCGTGGCCGGCTGGCCAATGCGGATATAGCCCAAGCCAACTTCCTGCAAGGTCTTTAACTTGTTGAGTATCCTCGGAATGTTGGCAAAAAATGTACACGCGTCATCGACGGTCATATTCAAGACATCGGCAATGGTTTTACCTTTGTACTTCACTTCCAGCGTTTCCCGATTATAGCGGGCGCCATGGCACACTTCACAAGGTACGTACACATCCGGCAAAAAGTTCATTTCAATGCGGATAATGCCGTCGCCGCGGCAGGCTTCACAGCGGCCGCCTTTTACGTTGAAGCTGAAACGGCCCGCTTTATATCCGCGCACTTTGGCTTCGGCGGTCTGGCTGTACAGCTGTCGGATAAAATCAAACACCCCCGTGTAGGTTGCCGGATTGGAGCGAGGCGTCCTGCCTATTGGCGATTGGTCGATATTGATGATTTTGTCTATATGCTCTGTTCCTTTTATCTTTTTGAATTTTCCCGGCCGGTGCGGCGTGCCGTATACGGCTTCTGCCAGCCCCTTGTAAAGGATTTCATTGACCAAGGTAGATTTGCCTGACCCAGACACACCGGTCACTACGGTCAAGGTCCCCAAAGGAAAGGCAACGTGAATATTCTTTAAATTGTGTTCTGAAGCACCGATTACTTCAATAAAAGAGCCGTTGCCTTTGCGGCGTACTGCCGGAATAGGAATATATTTGGTTCCCTTCAAATACTGTCCCGTCAGCGATTCCGGGCAGGCCATAATATCAGCGGCAGTTCCTTGTGCCACGACCTGGCCGCCGTGCTCACCGGCTGCCGGCCCGATATCCAAAATAAAATCAGCCGCACGCATCGTGTCTTCATCATGTTCGACAACAATCAGCGTATTGCCCAAATCCCGCAGCCGCTTCAATGCCTGCAGCAGTTTGTCATTGTCGCGCTGATGCAGGCCAATCGATGGTTCATCTAAAATATACAAGACACCGACCAAGCCGGAGCCAATCTGCGTTGCCAGGCGGATTCGCTGGGCTTCGCCACCCGAAAGCGTGCCTGCCGTCCGCGACAACGTCAAATATTCCAAGCCCACAGTCTGCAAAAAGTTCAGGCGCGCTTTGATTTCTTTAAAAATTTGTTTGCCAATCAAAGCCTGTTTTTTCGTTAACTGTAACTGTTCAAAAAAAGGAATCAAGTCCCGAACTGTCATATCCGTCAGTTCCGCAATATTCAGCCCGCCGATTTTGATAGCCAGCGCTTCGTGGCGAAGCCGCGTGCCGTGGCAGGTCGTGCAGGGCTTGACGGTCATAAATTGTTCAAACTGATCTCGCATCATGTCGGAAGACGCTTCTTTATACCGACGCCGCACCATGGGGATAACCCCTTCAAAGGTCGTCGCGTACTGCTTGGTTTCGCCGCGCAGATTTTCATATTCAAACACACACGTGTCTTCGGCGCCCCACATGACTTTTTGCTGCACGTCATGGGGCAAATCGGCATAGCAGTTTTCCAGAGAAAAGCCATGAAGATGCAGCAAGCCGCCAAGCTGCCGCATAAACCAAGAGTCGGGATTGCTGCTGAGGGCTGCCACCGCACCGTCTATAAACGCCTTATGGTCATCCGGCAGCACTAACTTGGGATCGACTTCCATCGTGCTGCCTATGCCGGAGCAGTCCGGGCAGGCCCCAAAGGGACTGTTAAAGGAAAACAAATGCGGTTCGATTTCCGGCAGGCTGACATGGCAGTCCGGGCAGGCAAAATGCTGGCTGAAAGTCAATACTTGCTTCGTACTCATCTGAAAAATGTGAACAATGCCGTCTGCCAGCTTGGCAGCCGTTTCCAGTGAATCTGTCAGGCGCGTCAGGATGCTTTCTTTAATCACTAAGCGGTCAATAATCACGTCAATCGTATGCTTTTTATTTTTATCCAGCGGAATATCGTCGGATAATAAATAGATATCTCCATCAACGCGGACGCGGACATAGCCGTCTTTGACCAGACGGGACAGCAGTTTTTGGTGCGTTCCTTTGCGTCCATCGACGACAGGAGCCATAATCATGACCTTTTCGCCGTTTCCCAAGGCCATGACGGCATCTGCCATTTGTTCAATCGTCTGCTGACGAATCGGTTTGCCGCATTTAGGGCAGTACGCTTCACCGACTCTGGCATAGAGCAGCCGCAGATAATCGTATATTTCCGTAACCGTGCCGACAGTCGAGCGGGGATTCCGGCTCGTCGTCTTTTGGTCGATGGAAATAGCCGGCGACAGCC
The DNA here is from genome assembly GCA_934193515.1 of uncultured Megasphaera sp. Classification (GTDB taxonomy): domain Bacteria; phylum Bacillota; class Negativicutes; order Veillonellales; family Megasphaeraceae; genus Megasphaera. Next base: position 236,213 of record CAKPVJ010000001.1, read on the forward strand.
CTTCAATATAATCGACATCGGGCTTATCCATCTGTCCCAAAAACTGCCGTGCATAGGCAGACAACGATTCCACATAGCGGCGCTGCCCTTCCGCATAAATCGAATCAAAGGCCAGCGACGATTTCCCGGAACCGGACAGTCCCGTAAACACGACCAGCTTGTCCCGCGGTATCTTCACATCTATATTTTTTAAATTATGCTGTCTTGCTCCTTTAATGACAATATATGTATCCTGCATACCCTATCTGACTGCTCCTTCTTTTTCAATCTTGTCATGCCCTGTTTTTACTTGCTTTTCTTCCGTTTCGCATCGGGCCGTTTTATTTTCCGCACATAACGGGCTGACGGCATATCGTTGCCCTGCAGCTCTTTCGGCAGCGTATCATCATACTTCATTGTACTTAGCTGCTGCCGCAGTTGTCCCAGCTTATCACGCAGAGCTGCCGCTTTTTCAAATTCTAAATTTTTAGCAGCTTCCTTCATTTGCTGCGTCAGCGTATGAATTACTTTATGCAGCGCTTCTTTTGTCATCTTTCCTTCGCTGCCGCCGTTATATACTTTACTGTCTTCCGCCACTTTAGTCAATTCTATCAAATTGACTACGTCTTTTTTGACGGACTTAGGAATAATATGATGTTTCTTGTTGTATGCGTCCTGTACTTTACGGCGCCGCTGTGTTTCATCCATAGCCCGTGCCATAGAATCGGTAATTTTATCGGCATACATGATAACGGTCCCATCAACGTTGCGGGCTGCGCGGCCCATTGTTTGAATGAGGGACGTATCCGAACGCAGAAACCCTTCTTTATCGGCATCCAAAATAGCCACCAGCGACACTTCCGGCATATCCAGCCCTTCACGAAGCAGGTTGATGCCGACCAGTACATCAAACACGCCGGCCCGCAAATCGCGAATAATCTCAGCCCGTTCAATCGTAGCAATATCCGAATGCAGATAGCGGACGAGGACGCCCATTTCTTTCAAGTAATCCGTCAAATCTTCTGCCATCTTTTTGGTCAGCGTCGTTACGAGAACCCGTTCCTTTTTTGCGACGCGCCTGCGGATTTCGCTCAGCAAGTCATCCATCTGTCCTGCCGTCGGCCGTACTTCTACCTTAGGATCTAAAAGCCCTGTCGGCCGGATAATCTGTTGGGCCAGATTGGTCTGAACCTCCATTTCATACGGTCCCGGCGTCGCGCTGACATAGATAATCTGATTGATTCGTTCGACAAATTCTTCAAACTTCAGCGGCCGATTGTCCAGTGCTGAAGGCAGGCGGAATCCGTATTCAATCAAGTTTTCCTTGCGTGAACGGTCGCCGGCATACATCGCCCGCAGCTGCGGCAGCGTCACGTGGGATTCATCAATCATAATCAAAAAGTCATCGGGAAAATAATCCAACAGCGTATAGGGAGCTTCTCCGGCTTTACGGCCTGCCAAATGGCGCGAATAATTTTCTATGCCGGAACAGTAGCCCATTTCTTCCATCATTTCCATATCATAACGCGTCCGCTGTTCCAACCGCTGTGCTTCCAGCAAATGACCGCCGTCCTTCAGTTCTTTCAGCCGCGCGTCCAGTTCTGTTCGAATCGTGCCGAGAGCCCGTTCCATTTTATCTTTCGTCGTTACATAATGGCTTGCCGGATAAATAGCGACATGGCTGCGTTCTGCCAGCACTTCGCCGGTCAACGCGTCGATTTCCGTCAGGCGGTCAATTTCATCGCCAAACATTTCGATGCGGATGACGGCATTATCATAGGCGGCCGGCATGACTTCTATCGTATCGCCGTGCACCCGGAAGGTGCCGCGTTCCAAGTTCATATCGTTGCGCGTGTATTGAATATCGACGAGTTTATGCAGAATTTCTTCCTGTGTTTTTTCCTGTCCCAGCCGCAGGGATACGACCAGTTCGCTGTAGTCTTCCGGGTCGCCTAACCCATAAATGCAGGATACCGACGCGACAATAATGACATCGCGCCGTTCAAACAGGCTCATCGTCGCCGAGTGGCGCAGTTTGTCGATTTCATCATTAATCGACGCATCTTTTTCAATATACGTATCCGTCGAGGCAATATACGCTTCTGGCTGGTAATAGTCATAGTAGCTGACAAAATACGCTACTTCATTATCGGGAAAAAACGCTTTAAATTCGCTGCAAAGCTGAGCCGCTAGCGTCTTGTTGTGCGCAATGACAAGGGTCGGTTTCTGCACCGCTTCAATGACTTTGGCCATCGTAAACGTTTTCCCGGTCCCCGTCGCTCCCAACAGTACCTGCGCCCACTGCCCGGACTTCACGCCGTCTGCCAGCGACTGAATGGCTTCCGGCTGATCGCCCATCGGTTCATACGGCGCGACGACGCGGAACGGATGGGATGTATCGTAATCTTTACTTAAATGAGACTGTATATCCATGTTCATACCTCGTTTTCAGCAAAGTAAAAAATAATAGTTATTGATTATATTAGTATACCATGATGACAAACATATGTACAGAGGCATGATTCTCCAAGAATCCATTCTCTCAAAACCGACATCACTCTTTCACGTTTTCTTTTTCTTGCGCAAAAGAAGTTCCGCTTCGCTTGCTTTTTACAGCGTAAGCCAGTATGATACAGATAGGTTTTACCCTATATCCGAGGTGATACAAATGACTGAAGAAGAAAAAATATTTGCCGGCCATATGTTCAATAACCGTGCGCCGGAATTAGTAGCGTGCAAACGCAAAGCCCACCGTGCCTGTTTCCGTTTCAATCAGCTCGACGAAAGCGATCCGGCGCGGCAGCCTATCATTAAAGAATTTATCGGTTCCATCGGCAGCGTATACTATTTTCAAGGTCCGCTGCAGTTTAATTACGGCTGCCACACGCATATCGGCAATAATTTTTTTGCCAACTTTAACCTGACCGTCATGGATGACGGCCCCATTTACATCGGTGACAATGTTTGTTTTGGCCCCAATGTATCTTTAATGGCTACCAATCATCCCCTGCTGGCGCAGGAACGACTGGGACTGAATCAGCAAGGCAAGATGACCATGGCCGAGTACGCCCAAGGAATCCATATTGGCGATAATGTCTGGCTTGCCAGCAATGTCATCATTTTAGACGGCGTTCATATCGGCAGTCAAGCTGTCATTGGCGCAGGCAGTGTCGTTACCAAAGATATTCCAGACAATGTTCTTGCCTATGGCAACCCCTGCCGGCCTGTCCGCCCTATTACCCAAGCCGATAGTAAAGCCAATCTCATTCTTTCGGAAGACCTAGCGCATTTCAAATACAATCTAAAATCCTACTGAACATAGCAAAGGAGATATAGCATGAAATATGTCATCGCATCTGATATTCACGGCTCAGCCTATTACTGCCGACAGCTTTTACAACAGTTTGAAAAAGAAAACGCCTGTCGGCTCATCCTGCTGGGCGATATTCTCTACCACGGCCCCCGCAATGACCTGCCCAAAGAGTATAGCCCCAAGGACGTATTGGCACAGCTCAACGTGTACAAACAGCGAATCGCCTGCGTCCGCGGCAACTGTGACAGCGAAGTAGACCAAATGGTCCTAGACTTCCCCATCATGGCAGCATATGCCTTATTCCCTGTCGGCAGCCATCTGCTCCTCGCCACACACGGCCATGTGTATAATACATCCCAGCTGCCGCCGCTGCAGCCAGGGGACATCCTGCTGCACGGCCATACGCATGTCCCGGCATGGCAGCCTTTCGGCACACAGCAGTATTACCTTAATCCCGGTTCTATCTCACTGCCCAAAGACGATTCACCCCATAGTTATATGACATGGGAAGATACGACTTTCCAATGGAAAAGCCTGGACGGCACCGTATACCATACGTTACAACTCAACGACTAATCCGCACAGCCAAAAGAGCTGCCGCAGTGACGTGAAACGACATGTTTCCGTTCTGCAGCAGCTCTTTTCTGCTATCCTTTATATATGTATTCATTATGTTCTCTCCTAACACAGGCTATCCTTCACAATATAAAAAAATGGAATTATACAATAACCTCATGTTATACCCCCCCCCCCTAAAGTTAAATCATTCTAACTTTAGGAGTATACTACGTTGGCCAATATCACATGATATCTGTATTACAACTCAGTATCTGCATGCTGCAGTAATTTTTCAAACTCTTGGGCCGGCATGGGTTTAGCAAAATAAAATCCTTGTATCATATCACAACCGTTGTCCCACAAAAATTCGTATTGTTCTTTCGTTTCCACTCCTTCCGCAATGGTCTGCATATGCATGAGTTTGGCAATATCAATAATATAGGTCGTCATCTTCTTGCCTTCTTCACTCATATCATCGACAAAACTTTTATCTATCTTTAGTGCCGATGCTTTGAAGCGTTTAACCATACTGATAGACGAGTAGCCCATCCCAAAATCATCAATCAAGACGCTAAAGCCGAGGTTCCGCAAATCACTGACCAGTTTTTCACTGATTTCTACGGCATTGAACAAGGTTCCTTCTGTAATTTCAATAGGAATATCTTCACAGCCCAACTTGTACTTTTTCAGTATATCGACATATTTTTGGATAAATTCTTTGCCGTAGAGACGATGCCGCGATACGTTGACAGAAATAGGCAGCGTATGATACCCTGCTTTTTTCCATTGATGCTGCTGCCGACAGACATCTTCAAACATATAATCATCAATATACATGATGACGCCTACGATTTCCGACAACGGAATAAATTTCCCCGGCATCACCAACGAACCATCTGGCTGTTCCCACCGTATAAGGGCTTCTGCCCCTATCAGTTTTTTCGTCTTGGCATCATACTGCGGCTGATAATACGGACGAAATTCATGATTTTGCAGGGCTATGCTGATTTTATCAATCAGATGCTTATTTTTAACAATATTAGCCGTCATGGCAGGATCGTAAAACCGATAATATATATTATACTTCTTTTTGATGCTCCGCCGCGTCAACACGGCATAGTTCTGCATGTTTTCTAAATTCGTTTCTCCCTTTTTAATGGATGAATTGTCAAGTCAAGTGCAACGTTTTTGAAAAATAGACCTCATAGGGTGTTTTGTAGCCAAGACATTTTCTAGGTCTTAGATTGAGTTCATCAATTTTCTCTTGAATATAGTTATTCGAAATATCCGTGATATCCTTTCCCTTTGGAAAATATTCTCTCAAAAGACCATTTGTGTTTTCATTGGTTCCTCTCTGCCATGGCTGATATGGCTTGGGAAAATAG
>CAKPVJ010000002.1 GCA_934193515.1 uncultured Megasphaera sp.
CAAACACCATTATAGCAGAGATCCATGTGTCATTTTTATTTCAAGTTATTGTTGCACTTAGATTGTAAATCCGCCTATGATAATTTGAAATACTGCAATAGCAATTATGGATATCTAGAAGGAGATGCCTATATTCTTTCGGTATGCAGCAAATTGCAGGAAATATGCCAAGACGGCGAAACGCTGTACCGAATGGGAGGCGATGAATTTCTCATTCTTTCCCCGCGTGTATCCGCCGCCGAACTGTATGATAGATTACTGCGGGAACATCTGGCTTATCAGGCGGACATGCAGAAAAAAGCAGCGTATCGCTGTGATTTCAGCTTTGGTTGTGCTGATGTGGATATTACCATGGATGAAAGTGCTATCAGCAAAGGCCTGAATTTGGCGGACAGCAACATGTACGATTTTAAGATTTTAAACTACATGAAGCATAAGCATTTGAAACATTACATTCCCAATCCCATGGATCACATAGATAAAACGGGATTGGACAATCGTATGTTTGAAGTATTTTGCGCGACTTCCAGTAATCGCTATACTTATATTTGCAATATGAATACGAATGTTTCCCGCTGGTCTCTGCAAGCGGTGAGAGATTTTGACCTTCCGTCAGAATATATGTATGAAGCCGATAAAATATGGGAAGCCCATATTCATCCGGATGATAGGGGAGCGTTTCGAAAAGATATAGAGGCGGTTTTTGCCGGTAAAAAACCATATCATGATATTGATTACCGCGTTAAACTCAAAGACGGGACGTATGTAACATGTACGTGTGAAGGGTGTATCCTAAAAGGCAGAACGCCGGAAGAACCAGATTTTTTTGTAGGAACCCTGACCAATCACGGTGTCATTGATTATATCGATCCGATTACGAATTTAAACAATGTGTACTCGTTTCTAAAAGAAGTTCGCCATCTTCGCTGTAAGCGGGAAGGAGTCGCCTTTTTGATTATAGGCATCAAGCAGTATTCCCATATTAACAGCGCATATGGATACCGTATTGGCGATTTAGCCCTGCGGTGTTTTGCTGACTATTTGTACAACTGTGCGCCGAAAAACACTGCTGTTTTTAGATTAGACGGGCCCAATTTTGTCGTTGTTTTGCCCATAGAACAACAGAAAAAGACAAATACGCTGTTTTGACAGATTGTGCATATTGGTGAAACGCAGATTGAAGTGAACGGTAAGAGAATTTGGATGTCCTTATGCGGTGCTTCAATGACATTTGAACATATTGCCCTTACAGAAACCAGTGTGCTGACAGAATTAAAACTGTTGTTGGAAGAAGCAAAATATTCCGGCACGACTGAGCTGTATCAGTATGATAAAGAAAAATCCATACAGACAAAGCAGCAAATGCGTTTACTGGATACGATTAAACAGGATGTACTGTACGGTTTTAAAGGATTTTATTTGGCCTACCAGCCGCAGGTCGATCGCAACAAACAGGTCATCGGGACCGAGTGTCTGCTGCGATGGCACCATCCGGAATACGGCAATGTGCCACCAGGCCAGTTTATTCCGTGGCTGGAGAAAGATCCTTGTTTTTATACACTCAGTATGTGGATACTGCGGACAGCGGTACGTGAAATTCGGCAGCTGATTGTAGAGCATCCTTCTTTTATTCTTAGTGTTAATATATCGTATCGGCAATTTGATAATACCCAATTCTTGGATGATGTCTTCTTAATTTTAAAGGAAGAAAAATTCCCCAGTAGCAATCTAATGTTAGAAATAACAGAACATTGTCGTTCGTTGAATCCGCAGCATTTGAAATTTTTTATGGAAACATTGCAGCGCAGAGGCATCCGATTTTCAGCCGACGATTTTGGAACAGGATATTCCTCTTTCGACGTCATGAGAAAGCTGCCTTTTAACAGCATCAAAATCGATCAAAGTTTTATTCGAGATATTCTAACCAATCCGGAAGATCAGATTATTGTAAAATCCATTATTCAATGCGCAAAAAACAGAAACCTGCCGGTCTGCGTAGAAGGTATCGAAACAGAGAAAATATATGAATTTATCAAAACGTTAGATCCGGGATATTATCAAGGCTATCTATTTGCTAAACCGCTAACGCTTGCAGATTTATATGCTTTCGTGAACCATACGGCCCTGTCATGATATGTTGGTTTCCAAAAAAAGATTCATTGGGACTATCCATAGCATAGGAGAGGTGAATGACTATAAACGTAGTAGAAGTAACAGACCGTAGTTCCGCATTACTGGAACAGCTTTTACGGATATGGCAGAGTTCGGTAGCAGGAACCCATTTGTTTTTGACAGCAGATGAAATCCAAAAGATTAAATAATATGTATCACAGGCATTGATTGAAGTGCCGGTTTTAATTCTTGCGGAGAACCCAGAGGGATGTTCTGTCGGTTTCATGGGGATTGCATCACAAACATTGGAAATGTTATTTATTTCCAATGAATACAGGAAAAACGGGATAGGACGCTCTTTGCTGCAATACGGAATAACGCAGTATTCGGTGAATCAGTTGACCGTCAATGAACAAAATCTAAACGCTAAAGGAAGTATAAAACGGTTGAATCATAAAGAAAACGTAGAAATAAAAGGATAGCATAAAAAAAATCAGGGCAGTTTGCCAATTGGCAGTTGCCCTGATTTTTTTTATTGACTTTAACTGTGTACGAAGCCTATTTTTCGCTTCAGAATAAATAGAATTAAAACACACTAGTATCATCGTTAAGTTCTACCATGAGCATAAGATAATGACGGAAGAGCGGAACATCGAGCATTGATATTAAAATAAATCGGAATGAGAACCTGTACGAAAAAGGAAGAGTTCTAGTACATCTAAATCTTGACGATATATGAGAAGCCAATCTGGTTCGATGTGGCATTCGCGAAATGCTGCATAATTACCAGTAAGAGCGTGATCCTTATATTTTTTATCGAGCGGGATTTGATTTGCCAGCGTTTCGACTACGAGTTCCAATTTGTCCAGAGATAAGCCGCGTTTTTTAGCGAGCTTTACATCCTTCCGAAATTTATTGGAAGCAATAATATCAAGCTTCATTGTCAATATCCTTTACTAAATCAGAAAAACTGTGGTACCGTTTATACTTTTCAGGATGCGTTTTCATTTCGTCATATTCTGCAAGTGCCTTGCGGGTTTCTGCATTGAATGCATTACGGCGGATTTCGAAAGGAATTCCATCACAACGGACAGCACTTTTTAGGAACATAGTAATGGCAGAAGACATATTGAGACCTAAGTCATTGAATAAGCTGTCTGCTTCCTTTTTCAGGTTTGCGTCAACACGTACATTGATGTTAGCAGTAGTCATAGGAATTCACCTCTTTCTTTAATTTGTAATTCTATTATAAAGCATAAGTAAGAAAATAACAATATAATACATGACAATGTTTTATTATTGCATCGCAAACAGCTGCGATGGTGGGATAAGTACATTGTCGGTACCAGCTTTCAAAGATTACGCCTCACGTCTGCCGACATACGTATTGTATTTTCCGGGGTAGGCGCCAAAACATTGCAGTATTTGATAAGGTACAGCGATATAAAAAAATATGCAAAGAAGACTCATAGTTTCAATGGTTGTAGGTCTTTTTTCAGATATTTTTTGCTGAAAGCCGATGCATTTTCTGTTACAATGGAACCATGCATTTTACGCAGAAATCTTTTACGGCAGTCTTCGTTTACGACTGGTTTTATTGCAAATGACAGCTGCGTTATGCGGACTTATACCACGTTATGGAATATATTGGGTAAATTGCCTGAATTGGGAGAACCGCTGCAATACGGTATGTAACGGCATAACCCAGGCATAAGAAGGAGCGAAAACATAGTGATAAAAATACTTTTTGTCTGCCACGGCAATATCTGCCGTTCTACGATGGCGGAGTTTGTCATGAAAGAATTGGTTCGCCGTGCTGGACTGGCTGATGCATTTTATATTGCGTCGGCGGCGACGAGCCGGGAAGAGATTGGCAATGATACGCATTGGGGAACTAAGGAGAAACTGCGTGAAGAAGGGATTCCTTTTACTAAACGACAGGCCGTGCAGATTTGTCGAAAGGATTATGACCGCTATGACTACATTATTTATTTTGACAGCGAGAATAAGCATGAAATTCGCCGTATTTGCGGGGAAGATACAGCTCATAAAGTATATTCATTGCTGTCATTTGCCGGTGTTCACCGAGATGTAGCAGACCCGTGGTATACGGGAAATTTTGACCAGACGTATGACGATGTATGGGCGGGATGTCAGGCCTTTTTGCGGTTTTTGCGTAATGATACGGAATAAACTTCGTAAAAATGCTGTATACCGCCGACAAAATACTGACTTTCGTGGTATAATCTATTTCATCAAGAACACATAGAAATGGCACCTGATGCAGGGTGTCATTTTCTTATGTCATTTGATACCAATACAAACCTTCTCATAGGGAAGGCAGAAAGGGATGATACATGCATGGAAACATGGCTTGATTTACATATGCACACTTGTTGCAGTATGGATGGAGAGTTTGATCCAGCTGATTTGATGCAGCAATGTGCCGATGCCGGACTGCGTGCCGTATCTGTGACAGATCATGACTCAGTCAGCGCCGTTCCCAAAGCCCGAGAAACAGCACGACAGTTGGGGCTGCATTTTTTCCCAGGCATAGAAATCAGCTGTCAGCATAAAGGAAAAAACTTTCATCTGCTTGGTTATGGAATTCATGCGGAAGATGCTGTGTTTAAAGAAATAGAAATGAATCTGCATGAACAGCGGCGGGCAAACTCTGAGAAAATGATGGATGCTGTCGAAGCCATGGGAATTTGTCTCGACCGTCCCAAAATTTGGAGTATGTCGCTGGGCGGTGTTGTCGCTTCCGTGACGATTGCCCGCGCGGCATTGGCAGACCCACGCAATGACAATAATACCATATTAGCCCCATACCGTCCTGGGGGAACTCGCGGCAATGCGCCGTATGTCAATTTTGGCTGGGATTTTTGCGGCCAAGGAGGACCGGCGTACATTCCGATGATACTGCCGGATTTCGCGGAGGCAGTCCAGATAATTCAGTCTCATGGCGGGGCCGCCGTATTGGCTCATCCAGGAGCCAACATGAAACAAAACCGGCCAATTACGGAAGCATTAATTCAATGCGGCATCGATGGTATTGAAGTATACTGCAGTTATCATGATGCTGAAACAGCTGTTTTTTATCAGCAGATTGCCCAGTCGCATCATCTGTTGGCTACGCTGGGCAGCGACTACCATGGCCGTGCCAAACCGCATATTTCATTGGGAACGTACAGCCATCCGCAGCCGCAGATTGTGTATGAACGTTTGTGTACTATTATTGATGAACGTAATGGGGAAGTGTATTAGGTATGAAACGATTCGTGTATAAATCGTGTATTCTTTCATGTATGTGTTTGTTGTTGTCAGTTCCTGCGCTGGCAGCCCATACAGATGCAGCGGCAGTTACCACCGTACCGTCTGGCCAGGTACAATCCAAGCAGATACCTGCGCAGACGCAGAAAAAACAGCCTGTTAAAGCGGCTTCTGCAGAAAATGTACTGCGCGACTATAATCCTCGTAAAGATGCTGCACCGCAGGAACCATTTCCTGTTGTAGAAACGAACTTTAAATTTAATGAAACATTGCTGGTTCGCCCGAAAACGGATATGCTCGTCATTCATCATGTAGGCATTCCTGATGGAGATACATCAGCAGCAGCCATTCATAAAGCGCATTTAGCCAACGGCTGGGCCGGTATCGGCTATCATTATGTTATTCGCAAAGACGGCTCTATTGAACGAGGTCGTCCGCTTGCTACTGTAGGTGCCCATGCGGAAGGGCAGAATTATCATACTGTCGGCATCAATGTGACGGGAAATTTTGAAAAAGAAACGCCGACCCAAAGTCAAATAGCGTCATTGGAAAAACTGCTTGTATTTTTGTGTCAGACCTATGATATTCACCCCAGCGCAGCGACCATTGTCGGGCACCGCAATGTCAACAGCACCGACTGCCCGGGAAAAAATTTATATCGGCTGCTGCCGGAAATCCGCGATGATGTCGCATTGCAATTGGCGGAAGAAAAATTGAAACACGTCCGCCTGCTTCATTTGACGTATCCCCGCAGTTAGCAATGAAGAGAATCAGGCAGATTCCTGTGCTTTTTGATAAAAATATGATATAATACGGCATATGTATGATGTAAAAATATACTAAATTATAGGGCTTTAGGAAACTAAAGCCCCATTTTCTATGAGGTTTATAGTCAAATGAATCAAGTATTTCAATGGATCAATCACGATGAAAATATTAGCAGTGCTGTCCAGCAGTTTGCACAGCCCGGATGCCACAGCATTTATGGCTTAGGCGGCTCTGTAAAGAGTATGCTGGTAGGGAAAGCGTTGTGCGACATCAATACACAGGCAATCGTTGTCGTTCCTTCCAAAGAAAATGTGGCTGCTTGGATGTCTGATTTGCATTTTATGGTGCCCCATATGCGCATTTTGGATTTCCCTTTTGTTGATAAAGCCGTATTTACGACGACAGCCAAGAGTATTGAGCGAGCTGCCCGTCAAATGGAAGTACTCGGCTACTTGCGTTCCGGCAGTGCCGGTATCGTTTTGGCGACGGCCGAAGAAGCGCTGCAGTATATTATCGCCCCGCAGCGAATTGATGATGCATCTATCGATATTGCTGTTGGCGTCGAATATGACCGGAATCAGTTTCTGCAGCATTTGGTAGACGGTGGCTACGAACGTGTCGATTTGGTAGAACGGCGAGGCCATTTTTCTGTGCGCGGGGACATTATTGATGTGTATGCCGTCAATTATCCTGATCCGCTCCGCTTGGAGTTCTTTGGGGACGAAATGGAAAGCATTCGTTTTTTTGATGCTGCTGACCAAAAATCCAAAGAAACGGCAAAAAGCGTCCGTATTCTGCCGATATCCTTGGAATCACAGCCCGAAGAGGCGACATATACCTTGTTGGACTATGTGGGCGATGGCGTGATTATTTGGGATGAACCGAATCGGGTACGTGAAAATTTAAAAAAATTATTTAAAGAATCAGATGACTACAAAGGCTTGGTCTGCCCATGGCAGAAAGCAGTGAGCCAGCCGCGCGGCACGCAGGTTGTTTTGTCGCTGTTGGCACAGTCTGTGCCGGATATGACGATTGACTCGTCAGCAAGTTTTGCTGTAAAGATGATGGCCAGTTTCCAGAAGCAATTCAATTTATTGGCTGATGAGCTGCAGCATTGGCAGCAAAATGACAACACAGTCCTCTTCGTCTTAGGCAGCAAAGAACGGACGGCGACCTTGACGTCATGGCTGAAAAAACAACAGCAGCAAGTTCTGCCTTATGATGATGACGTGCCATTGCAAGCGAAAGGCGTATATATAGCAGATGGAGAAATCCGCAATGGCTATGAACTGCCGTACGCAAAGCTCGTCATTATTTCAGAACGAGATATTTACGGCATGCAGAAACATCGCCTGCGCCATCATGCTGCCAAGGGACAGGAAATTAATGTCTTTACAGATTTAAAACCGGGTGATTACGTTGTCCATGAATCACACGGGATCGGCCGATATGACGGCATTAAGACAATAGAATTGGATGGCGTGCATAAGGATTATTTGGAAATTCATTATGCCGATAAAGATATTTTGTACGTACCGACAGACCAGCTCAATCTGCTGCAGCGGTATATCGGCAACGAGGGAAATACGCCGAAACTGCACAAAATGGGCGGAAATGATTGGCAGAAAGCCCGCAAAAAGGCGCAGAAATCCATTACGGATTTAGCCGAAAAATTAGTTGATATTTATGCTAAACGAGAAATTGTGACGGGGTATGCGTTTCCGCCGGATTCACCGGAACAAAAAGAGTTTGAAGATGCATTTCCTTATGAAGAAACAGAAGATCAGCTGAAAGCCGTAGCGGCTATCAAAAAGAGTATGGAAAAGCCATTCCCCATGGACTGTCTGGTCTGCGGAGATGTTGGCTTTGGTAAGACTGAAGTGGCTATGCGTGCTATTTTTAAGGCTGTCATGGGCGGCAAGCAAGTCGCAGTCCTCGTGCCGACAACCGTTTTGGCACAGCAGCATTTCCAAACATTTACCGAACGCTTTGCGCCGTTTGGCATTTCCTGCGATGTGTTGAACCGTTTCCGTTCCTATAAAGAGAAAAAAGAAATTTTAGCTCGTACATTGGATGGCGACATCGATGTGCTGATTGGCACGCACAGTTTGCTCAATAAAAAAGTCAAATTTCAGGATTTGGGACTGCTCGTAGTCGATGAAGAACAGCGGTTTGGCGTAGCGCAGAAAGAAAAATGGAAAGCTTGGGCAGCCAACATTGATGTCCTAACCTTGAGTGCTACTCCGATTCCACGCACACTCCATATGTCGCTTGTCAATCTGCGTGAAATGTGTGTTATCGAAACACCGCCAACAGACCGCTTCCCAGTGCAGACCTATGTCACAGAATACGATGAACGTATTGTCCGCGATGCTGTCATGCGTGAAAAACGTCGGGGCGGGCAGGTTTTCTTTGTGTATAACCGTGTCGAAACGATTGAACGCATGAAAGATGAACTGCAGGCACTGCTGCCGGATATTTCTATCGGCATTGCGCATGGACAGATGGCCGGCGGACAGCTGGAACAGTTGATGTTTGATTTTTATGAAGGAAAGTATGACGTACTGCTCTGTTCCAGCCTGGTTGAAAACGGGTTGGATGTCGCCAATGCCAATACAATTATCATTTATGATGCCGACCATTTCGGCTTATCGCAGCTCTATCAAATGCGGGGCCGTGTAGGCCGCAGTCACCGCATGGCATATGCGTACTTCTTGTATCGCCGAGACAAAGTGCTGTCAGAAGTAGCTGAAAAACGGCTGCAGGCAATTAAAGAATTTACTGAATTGGGTTCCGGCTTTAAAATTGCTATGCGTGATTTGGAAATCCGCGGTGCAGGCAATCTGCTGGGACGTGAACAGCACGGTAATATTGCCAGTGTCGGGTTTGCCATGTACTGTCATATGCTGGAAGATGCGATTGCCAAGGTGCAGTCCGGCAAAGCGAAGGAAGAACCGACACCGGAAACCGTCATGGAAGTGCATATCGATGCCTTTATTGATGACCAATACATCAGCAACGGCGGCCAAAAAATTGAAATGTATCAGCGAATGGCTATGCTGAAAACAGAAAAAGATTTGACGGATTTGGAAGCCGAATTATTAGACCGGTACGGCAAGCCGACGCAGCCTGTTAAAACGCTGCTGGCAGCTACGCATGTTCGTCTGCAGGCCCAGGCACAGCATATTCTTTTGATTTCGCAGAAACGGGATGTGTTGGAACTGAAATGGCAGCATACGGAACAAATGCCGCCGGTGCCCCAGCTGAATCCGAAGCTGCGGCGCAGTATCCGGCCCGTTCCCGGCAACCCATTAATGCTTCGTATTTCGTTGCAGGGTATATCAGATATTTTAGCTTTCCTGGATTCTATATTGAAAACATTTGCAACCTTACGAAAGGGGAATTCGCTTGACTAAAACATCTTTTTTGCAGGGCGCAATGATTTTGACAGTTGCCGGTATCGTCGTGAAAATTCTCGGCGGCATGAATCGCATTCTGTTATCCCGGCTGCTGGGCGGAGAAGGAATAGGGCTGTATCAAATGGCCTATCCTGTATATATCCTGCTGCTCAGTATTGCCGGGGCAGGGATTCCTATTGCCGTATCGATTATGGTAGCCGAACAAACTGCCAAAGGAAATTACAGCGGTGCCAAACGAATTTTTCATATTACCTTGATTACGATGATTATAGCGGCCTTTTTTTGCGGCGCAGCCATGCTTTTTGGTTCTCAAGCGTTGATTCAATACGGTATCGTGCGGGATGAGCGAGCCCTTTTGCCGTTAGTCGTATTAGCTCCGGCATTGACTATTTCCATTATTACGTGCTGTTTCCGCGGCTATTTCCAGGGGCTGCAGCTTATGACGCCGACAGCTGTTTCTCAAATGGCAGATCAGTTTGTCCGCGTATGTACGATGCTTATACTGGCCTGGATGTTTTTGCCGTATGGTTTGGAAAAAGCAGCTGCAGGGGCGACGTTTGGTGCTGTTCCGGGTGCTGCCGTTGGCTTAGCTGTTATTGTTTTGCTATACTATCGTCATACACGTACGCCGCTGCCTGCCGATACACAGGTTTATACGCCCTGCAGGGCGTCACAGGTAATTCGCCGACTGGCCATATTGGCTGTCCCCGTAGCAGCTGCCAATATGCTGCTGCCGGCTGTATCGAGCATAGACCTGTTTATTGTGCCGTCTCGACTGGAAGCTGCAGGATATACTGTTCATGAAGCAACTGCCTTATATGGGTATTTGACCGGTATGGCCAATGGTTTAGTGCAGCTGCCGGCCATTTTGACGATTGCCCTGGCTACAAGTCTGGTACCGGCTGTTTCTGCAGCGTATTCGCAAAAAGACGCAGGCAGTATAGTCAAACGAGTTCACACGGCTATGCGTATTGCCAACGCGATTACGGTTCCTGCTTGCTGCGGACTGGCAGTATTAGCCGGGCCTATTTCGCAGATGCTGTATGCAACGCCTGCTGCCGGGCCTGCGATCTGTGTGTTGTCTATTTCTGTCTTTCTAGTAGGGCTGCAGCAAATTACCAGCGGCTTGCTGCAGGGGATGGGACATACAGCCATTCCATTATTCAATATGGTTATTGCCGCGGCTTTTAAAATTGTATTAAGCTGGTATTTGACAGCTATTCCCTGGTTGGGCGAAGTTGGCGCTGCCTGGGCTACCAATGTAGACCTTGCCGTAGCCACAGCCCTTAATTTGTATTTTTCGTACCGTTTTATCCAATACCGCGTGCAGTGGACGTATGTATGCCGTCTGTTTTTAGCTGCGGCAGCGATGGCAGGAACGGCTTGGTTTATCTATCATGGGATTCATCTTTTCTTAGGAAACACAGGGGCTACTATACTAGCGATGGGAACTGCCGCGTGTGTCTATGTCATCTGTTTATTCATTTTTCGGGCTGTACAGGCCAGTGATGCAGCCCATATCCCTGTCATAGGCCGCAAACTGGCATCTTTTGTGCAGCGGCTGGAAAAATAAAAGGAGTTATTTGCATGGGAACGATTGAAATTTTATATATGGGAAAAGACCTTCCCGATTGGCAGCATCCGGCAGGCTCGGACATGTCATTTGAAGAATGGTATCAGCCTGTGGTTTCACATTTGCTGGAATTGGCAGCATCGCGCGATATTGTACATACAGTACCTGGCGGGCCCCAAATGGCTGCTGCCGTAAAGCAAATGATTCAAAAAGCCGAAGAAAAGCAGGCGGTATCTTCACCGCTGCCGTTTGATATGACGCCGATTACTGATGTAATGGCTGCGCTGCGCGGTGACCACGGCTGCCCATGGGACAAAGCGCAAACGCACAGCACACTGCGGCGTTTCTTGCTGGAGGAAGTGTATGAACTGCTCGACGCTATCGATCAGCATGATATACTTGGTATCCGGGAAGAACTAGGGGATGTGTTGTATCAAGTCGTGATTCATGCGCGCATCGCAGAAGAAAAAGGCCTTTTTTCAGCACAGGATGTTGTCAAAGACATTTCAGATAAGATGATTCGGCGACATCCCTACGTTTTTGGCGAAAAAAGTCTTGAAAACATAGGTGCGAGTATGTTAAACTGGGATAGATTAAAGCAAGGGGAACAGCGCCAGCATCATAAACACTTGCTGGACGGAGTCGTAAAAGGCTTGCCATCACTCCTGCAGGCATACAAACTTCAGGAAAAAGCAGCGAAAGTTGGATTTGAATGGAACAAAACGGAAGAGGTCTTCGATAAGTTTCAAGAAGAATGGCAGGAATTTCGCAGTGCTATACAAGAGCATGATCTCGATCATATGGAAGAAGAAGCAGGAGATGTGCTGTTTGTCTTTGCCAATATATGCCGGCGTCTCAAGATAGAGCCGGAATGCGCGTTACATCGGGCTACTACTAAATTTCGCCGTCGTTTTTCCCATGTGGAAGAACGGGTTCAATCTTCGTCCCGCTCTTGGGACGAGTTTACGCTGGATGAGCTGGACTCGTTTTGGAAGGAAGCGAAGATGCTGGAACGAAAGCCGGCAGAAAATGATTAGTCTGGAACTAACAGATGTAACCATTTAAAGGAGGACTTACCAATGAATAAAACCGATTTAATTAAAAATGTAGCAGAAAGTGCTGAATTGACAAAAAAAGATGCAGAAAAAGCAATAAAAGCTGTTTTTGAAGAAATCAGCCAGGCATTGGCTGAAGGTGATAAAGTTCAAATTATTGGGTTTGGCACATTTGAAGTTCGTCAGCGTAAAGCCCGCGAAGGCCGCAATCCCCGCAACAACGAACCGATTCAAATTGAAGCATCCAAAACACCGGCATTTAAAGCTGGCAAACAGTTAAAAGATTTGGTCAACAATAAATAATCTTGTAATAACGAAGGGCCGCATAAAAACGGCTCTTTTCTTTTCTTGTAATTTGTCGTAACATAGTATGTAACTAAGTATCTAAAATCTTCTACGTAAAAGAAGGAATTTCCATGACGAAGAAAAAAGTCCTAATTATGTCGGCTTCTATTGGAACTGGTCATACACAGGCAGCACGAGCCATAGAAGAATATATAAAAACACTGCCAAAAGAGTGGGAGGTAGAACAATTAGATTTTTTATCTAATGAAGTCCTTTCGATTGATAATATCGTGAAAGAAACATACATTAAAATCTTGGATTTATTTCCCATGCTGTATGATTTGATGTATTATTCTTCGCAGGGATATAAAAAAGGCATGGTTGTTAAAACACTGATTGCCTGGGGGCTGAAACGCCGCATGCTGCGCGTACTGGCTGAAAAAAAGCCGGATATATTGGTATTTACCCATCCCTTTCCTGCCGGAGCAGCGGCACTGCTGAAACGGCAGCACCGCTTAGATATTCCTATTGTCGGCGTTATTACAGACTTTGCGATTCATCAGCTGTGGGTATACCCGCAAATGGATTTGTACTGCGTTGCGGCTTCACAGCTCAAGGATTTGCTCATGCAGCAGGGGATTTCAGGTGATAAAATCATTGTTTCCGGCATTCCCGTACGCAGTGCGTTTCACCACAGTCATTGGCATTGGGATGAAGCACATGCGAAAAATAAAAATATTTTGATTATGGGCGGCGGCCTGGGAATGGGTTCGATTCGCCAATCACTCGTCCTGTTGGATAAATTGGATGTCGTAGATAGTTTCACTGTCGTTACAGGCTATAATGCAGATTTGTACGATGAGATTTATCAGCTGCGTCATGAATTGCGCCATCCGGTGCAGGTGCTGGGATATACGAATCACATTCCTGAGCTCATGCAGCAGGCATCCCTGCTGGTAACAAAACCGGGCGCACTAACGTGTACGGAGGCTGCGACCGTGCAGGTACCGATGGTCTTATATAGTCCTATTCCGGGACAGGAAGAAGCCAATGCTACGTATATGCAGGAAAAGTGCTGTGCCCGCTGGGTCAAGCGGCAGGAAGATTTAGTAGATGTTGTATCGGAACTTCTGACACATCCCGATATGCTGCAAACGATGGCAGACGCCAGTCTGGCATGCCATCGCAATGGGGCCAGCATCATCGGCGCACAGATTTGCCGCATGCTGCTGCCGCAAAACAAACCGCAGCCATCTCCAGTGAGCAATCCATGTTCCCACGAAATGATATAATAGAGCCGGGGCATCACACAGCACTGCTGTCGTGACTGTGTCCGGCTTTTTTTGCAGGAGGATTTCATCATGAGACAAAAAAGAAAACGCAGCAGCCGATCCCGGCGCCGCTCTAACTCTTTGATTACGCCGCTTAGTGTCTTGTTTGTCATGCTGGCTGTTTGTGCAGGTGCGTATTGGAATTCCAATGCGGATACACCGCTGGCTATATCGCAGACAACCGCTGCTTCCATAGAGCAACTGCCGTCTGGCAGTACCGAAGGGAAGGATGCTGTATATACACAAGTTTCCGCAGAACTGCAGGATGCAGTCGAAAGCTGGCTGCAGGCACAACACGCCGATATTTCCACCATAAAAACAGAAGATCGGCAGGAACACCGCCGTGCCACGGGAGGACTGATTCGGTGGACGACAAAAAGCCTGCTGGTCGTGCCGTCTAAAACGTTTTCCCGACAGGATTTGGAAAAGCAGTTAAGCAGCAGTAAAGGAAAAGTTGTCGTGTATCGGGCAGAAAAAACGACGTTAGACGGTAAAAATGTCACAGAATATGATATTGCCTATTTTGAAATGCTGGATAAAGAACAGCTTTATTTGGTCATGGATAAATTGTATGTCACAGCCCCTAAATCAAAACCCAGTCTGCTGGAAAACATCAAAGAATTTATATTGGGTTCCACAAGTGGTTCTTTAAAAGATGTTCCAGCAAAAGTTGTATCGGAAAAACCGGAAACAGCCAGCAAACAGGCAGCCGACAGCAAACAAAATCATCCTGCCCAGGTGAAAGGACGGTTGGCGATTGTCATTGACGATTGCGGCAGTGATATGACAACTCTTGAAAAATTAAATAAACTGCCAATTCCGTTGACGTATTCTGTTATGCCCAATAAGCCTCACACGACAGAATCTGCTCAGAGCGGTTATCAAGCGGGGCGTAAAATTTTTGTCCATCTGCCGATGCAGCCGCTGAATGTATCATCTTCGGAATCTGTTTTTATCGGCCCGGATATGAGCGACAACAACGTAAAATCGACGACGAATGAACTGCTCGACCAGGTACCGCATGCCATCGGCATGAATAACCATCAAGGGTCTATGGCAACGGCAGATACCCGTTTGATGAAAGATGTCATGTCTGTCATGAAAAAACGCAAGCTGGTGTATTTGGACAGCCGAACCAACAGTACGTCTGTAGGTGAACAAACGGCGGCATCGATGGGAATTGCAACAAGCCGCAACAACTTATTTATTGACAATGATGCTGATGTCAGTGCAATAAAGCAGCGTCTTCGCCAAGGAGGCGAAATAGCCAAAAGCAACGGCAGTGCCATTGTTATTGGTCATTGTCGCCCCAAAACAGCACAAGCACTTAGTGAAATGGTGGATGAATTGCATAAAGAGGGCATTGATATCGTATTTGTCACGGAATTGATGCAGTAAGGAAAAAACATGGAAATTTTTAATGATATTTCGATATATATGTTAGTATTCGTCATGGCCGGCGGCTTTTTAGCCGGCTTTGTCGATTCGATTGCCGGCGGCGGCGGTCTGATTTCACTGCCCGTATTGATGACAACAGGCATACCGCCGCATCTGGCTGTCGGCACTAACAAGTTTTCAGCTACCTTTGGTGCTGTCATGAGTGCCTGGCAGTTTGTACGAGCCGGAAAAGTGGACATGCATTTGATGAAGCGAGTCATTCCTTTTACGTTTATTGGGGCCGTGATTGGCTGTGTCTGCATGCTGCATATGTCAGCCAAATGGCTGCAGCCTATTATTATTCTGGCACTCATTGCGACAGCCGTGTTTGTCTTTACACAGCGAAATTTGGGCAGTACCAATACGTATAAGGGAGAAACGAAAAAATCTCTGCTGCAGTCCATGGCTGCGGCTTTGGCTATCGGCTTTTATGATGGCTTTATTGGCCCGGGGACGGGGACTTTTTTGATTGTGGCCTTTGCTATGATTGGTTTTGATTTCATCATTGCCGCAGGCAATGCCAAGATTCTGAATCTAGTCAGCAATATCACGGCCTTTGTTTTATTAGTCTACAGCGGTAAAATTTTATATGTATATGGCGTTGCCATGGCCGTTTGTATTTTTTCCGGCGCATATTTTGGTTCCCGCATGGCAATTCATCGCGGTACCGGCTTTGTCCGCGGCATTATGTTGACGGTGACGATTCTCTTGATTGGCAAATTAGCGTTAACGTATGCAGGTATCATTTAAACAGTAAAAAGGAGTACACAGATGAATGCGAAAACAGCATGTATCAGCGGCGGTACCTCCGGCATAGGACTGGCAACGGCTGAAATCCTTTTGGCAAAAGGCTGGCAGGTAGCCATTTGCAGCCGTCATGAAAAAAAAGGCCGTGAGGCGCTGCAGTATCTTTCGCAAAAAGGATATACAGCATTCTATATTGCCGGTGATGTCAGCAAAGACAGCGACTGCCAGCGAATCATTGCGCAGACGATTCACCAATTCGGACAGTTGGACGGACTGGTTACTTCGGCTGGTTATTATGAAGAAGAGTTGTTGGAAAACACGACGCCGCAGCAGGTAGAACGGCTTTTTGCCGTCAATGTCTACGGGACGATTTCTCTGTGCCGCTATGCTATGCCGCATCTAAAAAAAAGCCGCGGCAGCATTGTAACCGTCAGCAGTGATGCCGGCCTGCAGGGAAATGTAGCTTGTTCTATTTATGGCGCTACCAAGGGAGCTGTCGTTGCGTTTACGAAATCATTAGCTTTGGAAGCCGCACCGCATCAAGTGCGGGTCAACTGCGTTTGCCCTGGCGATGTAGATACGCCGTTATTAGAAAAACAGCTGCAGGAAGATCCATCGCTTACCCGACAGTCCCTTCAAGAACAATATCCGTTATACCGCCTGGCCAAACCGGAAGAAATCGGACACAGCATCGCGTTTTTGTTAAGTGATGACGCTTCTTTTATTACGGCCACGGCATTATCTGTTGACGGCGGTTTGACAAGCTGGTAAAAAAATGAGAAAATTAAAGCATAAATATTTTTTTGAGGCGATGGGGTGATATATATGTCAGAAGAAACGAAGACAGTAGAAGAGTTGCAAGAAGAAATTGCTAAATTGAAAGCAGAATTAGCCGACTTAAAAGCACAGGCAGGCCCGGCACCGGCAGTCAACGAAGACGCTGCCATGAATGTTATGAATTCACTGGATCAATCCACAGAAGATGCCGATGTAAAGGTAGAAACATTATGCCGCTGGGCCGCTGCCCGGGCTGGTGCTATCGTCGTTGCGCCTGTATTGGGTACGGTAGCCCTGATGGCCAATGAAGTATACTTGGTAAGCCGTATTGCCCGCGTATACAATGTCAAACTGACGGAACGCGCATTGATTGCTTTCCTTGGCGCTGTAGGAAGCCGCATGGCCGGCAACCTTTTGACCACCCTTATTCCATTCAGTGCGATTCAGGTACCGGTAGCCGTAGGTATTACGTACAGCCTGGGACGTGTTACGCAGCGTTGGATGAAGGACGGCATGCCGACTGACATGGGTCCTTACATTGAAATGATGTCTGAATGGAAAGATAAAGCACGGGAACAAGTAGACCGGCTTCGCGAAAGCCCGCTCAAAAATATTCCGCTGGGTGATGAAACGATTGATTTCATGAAAAAGTGGAGCGGTGCTGCCAAAGATAAACTGCAGGATGTCAAAGAAAAAGGACAAGAATTATACCACACCGTACGTCATCCTAATGATTTAGTAGAAGAAATCATTGATGAAAAAGAAAAGACAGAAGCAGCTGAAACTCCGGCAGATACAGCAGAACCGGAAGAAAAAGCGGCAGAAGAACCTGATACAGACGCAGCGGTAGAGAAACCGGCTGCAGATACTGCGGCAGCTACGTTAGATGAACAAGTCAAAGCAGCTGTAGAAGATGCGAAGAAACCATTAGAAAACGAATAGGACTAGGCTTATGTGGAAAATACTGCATTTCTTTGCTCGTTTTTATACACCAGGAAAATTTATCCGATTTATTCAAGGGACAGGACGTCGTATTCGCTTCATGCCCAAACTGCTTGCTATTTTCTACTGCATGCAGGATGAAGATACGCCTAAAGTCGTAAAATTGGCTTTGATGGGGGCTTTAGGATATGTTATACTGCCGTTCGATTTGATTCCTGACGGCTTTGCCGGTATAGGCTGGCTTGATGACGCTGCTGTGGTTGCTGCTGCGCTTCATTTTGCGGGTACGTATTTGAAGCCGGAACACAAAGAAAAAGTGCGCCATATGTTTCCGTTTGTAAAATTATAGGTACATAACCAATTTCGAGAAAGAACCCATCTCGGAATTGGTTATTTTTTCTTAAAATAATAGACAAATCCTTTGACAAACATACAGCATCATCGTAAAATGATATGAGTGCGTTTTATAATGGGAGTAGATAAAAAATGGTTACAGTTATTGAAAAAGTGCGTTTTTATGAAACAGACATGATGGGAATTGCTCACCACTCGAATCATATTCGTTGGTTTGAATGCGGCCGCTGCGAGTATCTGCGCCAGGCAGGCATTGACTTATTTGAACTCATGGATCAGGGAATACTATTTCCTATCAAACATGTATCGTGTGAATATATTTCGCCCATCAATTATGCAGACACCATTGTTATCGAAACCCGTCTTACCAAATTGACACGGGCCCAAATGGTATATTCCTACCGTATTTTACGCAAAGATGACGGAGCCGTATTAGCAACAGGAACGACACAAAATGTCTTTACACATAAAGATACGGGAGCCGTTGCCCGCTTGGATGATGCACATTATAAAAAGCTGAAAGCATGGTATGAACAAGAAAAGAAAGCCGTGCAATAATGGAGGAGTGTTTAGTGGATAGGAATACACAACCTATCGGCGTATTTGATTCCGGCGTCGGTGGATTGACCGTCGTAAACAAGCTGCGTATGCTGCTGCCGCATGAAAACATTATCTATGTAGGGGATACGAAACGAAATCCTTATGGATCGCGTACACCGGAAGAAATCGTATCCT
Organism: uncultured Megasphaera sp.; assembly: GCA_934193515.1. Lineage (GTDB taxonomy): Bacteria > Bacillota > Negativicutes > Veillonellales > Megasphaeraceae > Megasphaera. The sequence continues at coordinate 18,809 of CAKPVJ010000002.1, forward strand.
ATACGCGGGATATACTGCGGTATATGACTGCGCAGGGCGTTAAATTAGTAGCAATCGGCTGTAATACGGTTACGGCAGTTGCATATGATATCGTACGCTCAGAAGTGACATATCCGCTGATTGGCATGAGCCGCGGCATTGCTACGGCCAGAGAAATTACGACAACAAAAAAAATTGCTGTTTTTGCAACTGAATTGACGATTTCCAATCACAGTCATAAAAAAATTGCCGCCGCTGTCGATCCTGAACTTGAAATCATCGAACAGGCCTGCCCGGCATTGGCCAATTTGATTGAACGAGGCATTTTAAGCGGAGAAGAAATTATGTCGCCGCTCAGAAAATATACGGCACCGATTATTGCCTCTGGTGCCGACACTGCCATTTTCGGCTGTACGCATTTTCCTTTTATTCAGCCGCTGTTTGAAGAATTATGCGGTGATACGATCGCCTTTGTCGATCCGGCCCATGAAATGGCCCTGCAGACATTGGACGTATTGAAAAAGGATAATCTGCTCAATGAAAATGTTGAAAACGGCTATTTAAAGCTTTGCTTTACAGCTGAACCGGAACGGGGAGGCAGACTGGCGGAACATTTAATTCCGTCCAATGAATTTACTGTCGAAAAAATTTCCTTTGCCTAAGAGCAAATATATCGCATATTATTCATATTTTTAGTAAAAGGAGTCTTGAGCCGTGTTACTGTATGTATTAATCAATGTCGTAATTGCCGTTATCGGCATCGTTGCCGTATTGTATCTGTTGTTCCGCCTGTTTGCCTGGCGGCAGGGAGATGCCCGCTTTGTTATTGAAGCGCGCCGCCGTGCTCCCTTCACGTTGAAAGAATTGACAACAGATACCGCTGTTTTTGAAACAGAAGTTCCGTTTTATAATGGCGGACGTCAGTTAGGTACTATCATGGATTTCTATCCCCGTACGCTGCTGCCGCGTGAACAGTATGACAAATGTGTCGTTCATTCACAGCTTGCCAATAAAGATGCTGAACGTGATGACAATTATTGGGAATCCGTCATTTATAATCCTGGCGACCATGGTAAAATTCGCGTTACGATTGCACTGGTCAGCAAAAATCATTCCATTCGTGAAGATTTAAAAACATTCCCGGATATGCCGATTGATTTGGTATATCAAGTTGTTTCTCGTAGTGAATGGTATATCCATAAAGCCCGTATTACCTTAAAAGCTACGGAAGTCCAACACGAACTGGAACTACATTAGGAGGTATATGGCAATGGCAGAATTAGAATTAATTCCTGTAAAAACAAGAATTCTTACAGATAAAGATGATATTGTAGATGTAATTGAAGAATATGCAAAAAAAGATGTCGGCCCCGATGACATTGTTTGCTCTGCAGAAAGTGTCGTTGCGATTACACAGCGCCGGTATACACGTCCGGAAGAATTGACTCCATCCTGGCAGGCACGGTTAATGCGCCGTTTCGTTCCTGGTGAAGGCAGTATGGCAAGCTTATATGGCATGCAGGCTGCTATGAACCTGGAAGGGGAATGGAAAATGCTCTTTTGCTTTATCATTGGCTTTTTGGCAAAATTGGTTGGCAAGACCGGCGTCTGGTATAATCTGTGCCGTCAGGCATCGCTGACCGATGATGTTACGGGTACCATGCCGCCTTTTGATAAATGCATTGTATATGGCCCGGCTGAACCGGATAAAGTAGCAGAAAAAATCAAACAGCGTCTGGGCTGCTACGGAGCCTGCGTTGCCGATGTCAACGACTTGAAACGCTCTGCTGTATTGGGCCATTCCCGCGGCTTAGATCCTAAAGAAATTGCAAAAATTTTAATCGATAATCCCTTTGGCAATGCATCTCAAAAAACGCCGATTGTCATCATTAAAAACTATGCCAAATTTGTAAAAAATAAGGCCAATACATCGGCGAAAGGATAAAGCATATGAAGCAGACTATCGTACTGGCTACGCATAACGCTGGTAAGATTCGTGAATTAAAAACGATTCTGCAGCCGCTGGGATATGATGTAAAAGCGATTCATGAAATTTGTCCTCATATAGAAGAACCAGAAGAAACGGGTACGACCTTTGCTGAAAACGCCCGCCTGAAAGCAGCGTATTATCTGCAGGCAACAGGACTTCCCTGCCTTGCCGACGATTCCGGCATTATTGCCGATGCGCTGCAAGGGCGCCCTGGCGTTTATTCTGCACGCTTTGCCGGGCCGGAATGTGACGACGAAAAAAATAATCAGAAGCTGATTCAGGAATTATCTGTTTTTCCGCCGGAAAAACGAACAGCACATTATGCCTGCGTTTTAGTTCTTCTCTTTCCAGACGGTCGTGAAATCGAAGCTGAAGGCCGCTGCGAAGGGGTTATTCGTGACTTTTACGCTGGTTCCAATGGGTTTGGCTACGACCCGTTGTTTTATGTCCCGGATAAAGGAAAAACCATGGCAGAAATGTCTATGGATGAAAAAAACGCGATCAGTCATCGCGGTAAAGCACTGCGAAAATTGGCAGAGGCGTTATCATGAGTAAAGTATATGTCGGTATTGTCAGTGACAGTCACGGACGGTTTGCTGCGTTGGAAAAAATGGTAGAACAAGCACCCGATGTTGCTGCTTGGATTCACTGCGGTGATTACTGCGAAGATGGCGATGATTTGGCCATATATACAGGGGTTCCTGTATATACTGTACTAGGGAATAATGACTTCATGACAGAGACAAACACCCCGGAATACCGGAACATTATGATTGGCGGTATTCATATTGCAGCAATTCACGGTCATCAATGGTACGGCAGACAGCGTTTAGAAAAATTAGCGGCGTTGGGAAAGCAAATGGATGCTGCGCTTGTTGTCTTTGGTCATACACATCGCTGGTATTATGAAACGGTAGATGGCATGCCGATTTTAAACCCAGGAAGTATTGCACTGCCGCGCGACGGCCGTCAAGGAACCTATGCCATATGCTGCATTGAAAACAGCGTACTGACAGATGTACGCATGTATGAATTGACCAAGTAAAACGTAAGTGGATTACTGTAACTCTAAAGTAAAGGTATGGATGATATGAAAAGTAAAGCAAATAAACTTAAACTATATGGTTTCAATAATCTGACCAAAACGCTGAGCTTCAATATGTATGACATCTGTTACGCCGTAAGTGACGAAGCAAGGCAGCAATATATCGAGTATATCGATGAACAGTACAATGCAGAACGGTTGACGAAAATTTTGAAGAATGTCTCTTCGATTATTGGTGCGCATATTCTGAATGTTGCCAGTCAGGATTACGACCCGCAGGGCGCCAGTGTCACGATTTTAATTTCTGAAGAAGAAATAGAACAAGCTAAAGATGCTGACGTAGTGTGCCATTTGGATAAAAGCCATTTGACAGTGCACACCTATCCGGAAAGTCATCCGCAAAAAGGCATTATGACGTTTCGGGCAGATATTGACGTTTCTACATGCGGACGTATTTCTCCATTGAATGCTTTAAATTATCTTTTAGATAGTTTTGATTCGGATATCGTCACACTGGATTACAGAGTGCGCGGCTTTACGCGGGACGTAAACGGAAAGAAATTGTTTATTGACCATCGCATCAATTCCATTCAAAATTATATTTCCCAAGCTACACGCAATCGGTATGATATGATTGATGTCAACGTATACCAAGAAAATATTTTCCATACCAAAATGATGCTGAAAGAATTTGATTTAAATAACTATCTGTTTAATATAACCAAAGATCAACTGACAGAACGGCAGCAAATACAAATTCACCGTCTTCTGCGCCAGGAAATGCAGGAAATATTTCATGGACGAAATATGCCGACTATACGGTAACCAAAGATCGGCTGCTGTCTGTTACGATTGATGATGACTATCCGGCTAGACCCGACGAAATACGAAGTCTCATGTCCGCACCGTCAAGGTGTTACGCATGAGACTTTTTGTATACCGAGACCCCGTGCTTCCTTGCCGCTAGGCGGTGATTCGTATTTTATTACCGGCTTTGCTTCAGCCAGTGTTATCTGGTTTAGCTGCCTAGCCACTGTAGCCCATATGCTTGGCAGCAAAATCAACAGTATCGTCCTCTCATGGCTGAACCGCATCTGCGGCGCTGTCATTATTCTCTATGGAATCAAACTGCTCTATACGTTGGTGCAAATGGTTCGAGTGTAAAAATACGGTTTTGTGAACTCCACGCATGGTACGAGAATTCTTTTTTTATGATATAATAGAACCATATGAATTTACTGTCATATCAATTCACTTGTAGTTAAGGGAGTGCTATACATTGGATACAAAAAAAACGTTATGCAAAATCGGCCGTAAAATGAAAGAAGCTGGGTTGGTGGCAGCTTGTGACGGCAATATCAGCTTTCGCCGTGCAGATGGAACGATTGTCATTACACCGTCAGGCGTACCTAAAGGAGAAGTGAAACCGTCTGATTTACTGATACTGGATGCCAACGGCAAGTTGCTAAAAGGGAAGGGCAAACCTTCTTCCGAAACAGCGCTGCATGTAGAAGTTTATAAAGCCAGACCAGATGTGCAGGCGATTATTCATGCCCACCCGATTGTAGCAACGGCAGTGACTGTTGCCGGATTGCCCTTTCCCAGCAGTATCGTTACTGAAGGCAGTCTGGTCTTGGGGCCTGTCGTACCGACCGTACCCTATGCAGCTCCGGGGAGCCAGGAGTTAGCCGCTGCCTGTGCCGAATATGCGAAAAAAGTAAATGTTTTCCTGATGGAACGCCACGGCGCATCGGCACTGGGAAAAGATTTAAATGAAGCATTAAACCGGATGGAAACCTTGGAAGCTGTCGCCAAAGTATATCGAGCTTCTTTAGCGTTTGCTGTCAATACACATACCTTAGAAGACATCAAACGCACGCAGGATTTAGCGTCTCTCTTGGAACGGTAACTACAGCATATAAAAACATATAAAACTAAAACGGGGCTGTGACAAAATGAGAATTTATAGTCCATTTTGTCACAGCCCTTTTACTATGCTGTTTTACGTGCGTAATTTACAGCGTTACGATTCATTTTCTTCAAACTTCAAACAAAAAACTAAAAACGTTTAAAAGAAGAACTGGGTGCATAATGGCAAAAAACGTTATGCTGCACCCTTGTTTGCATCGACATGACCTAGATGCTATTTGGATGCGTCTTTTTTGCTCCAATCTTTAGGTTCAACCATATACGTTGTTTGATTTTCAAAAATAACAAAGCCAGGTGCCGCATGAGCTGGTTTCTTTACGTTACGCACCAATGTGCAGTCTACTTCGACTTTGGAACTATTGCGGCTCTTGCTGTAATAGGCGGCTAACTGCGCGGCCATTAGGATTTGTTTTTCTGTTGGCTGTACACGATGGCAGGCTAGGATGACATGAGAGCCGGTTTGATTTTTTACATGGAACCATAAATCATAGGGATGGGCTTTTTTGGTCGTTAAGAAATCATTCTGCCGGTTGTTTCGTCCTACCCAAACAGCTAATCCATCGGCATCAACGGTCAAAATATGTTGGGAAAATTCACGTTTCATTTTATCTTTAGACGAAGAAGCAATCAGCCCCATTTGTTTCATTTCTGCTTTGATGTCTGCGACTTCTCCCTTACTGCCAATATTTTCCAACGCATATTCCAAGGAATAGAGGTACTCTAAATGGCGTTGATTTTCTTCATGCAGCTCGGCTGATTTTTGTTTGCGGTTTCGCATTTTTGTATATTTTTTGTAGTACCGGTTGGCATTATCCGTCATGGAGTACGCTGGTTCCAGGGAAATCGTAAGGGATTCCTGCTGCTCTGACAGCAAGTTTTTTACGGTAATGCTTTTTTCATGGTCATGCTTTTCATATGCGTAAATCATCAGCAAGTCGCCGTACAATTTATACGTATCCATTTTATCGGTTTCTTTTAGTTCTGCAGCAATGCGTTTGATTTTACGCTTTTGTTTTTCGATGAGCTTAGCGACCCGTTTCTGCATGATTTCTTGTTCACCGTTTAAGCTGCGGTGTGTCGCTTGGTATTCATCTAAATATTCTTCAATAAGGGAAAAATGGCGCCGTGGATATTGACGCAGGCTTTCTAATTCCAAGGGAAAAATGACTTCTTTATTCTTTACGGTATATACATAGGCGCCGGAAATATGCTGCAGTTCTTTGCCAAATGTTTCAACGGCCCGGCACCATGTGAATTTATCTGCTGGTGACAGCGTATCTACTGTTTGATTTTTCTGGAGATTTGTACGGTATGCCAATTCATCCAGCACAATTGTACTCATGCCGTTAAACCGTTTCAGCATCCATTTTCCCAACGGTTCGTCTGTGCCGGTCTGCATCATATCGGCTAATTCTTCGGCAGAAAACGCGAAGGGATCCATTCGCATAAAATTAGGCGGAAAATCATACGGTTCTTTAGGGGCAATGGTCCGCAGTGCTTGTTTATCCTTACGTGTTTTAATTAGTGCTTCAATAATGGTGCCGTTTTCTGTAAAAATAACGTTGCTGTATTTTCCCATCAGTTCGACATGAATTTTACGGGTTGCCAGCCGACCGGATATATCCAGTACGTCTACAGTGATTTCAATGAGACGGTCCAAATGCAGCTGCTGAATCGATGCAATGCGCCCGTTTTCATAGTATTTCCGCAGGAACATACACAGTCCTGTCGGGATATCCGGCGTAGGGGGCATTTTTTTTGCGATATACAGGCGCGGCGAATCATCCAGCGTCATGATGAGATGATGAATACCTGTTTCATTAAATATACGAAAATAAAGAGAACGGCCGTCCAACTGATAAATTTTGGATATTTGTCCTCCTTGTAATATATCTTTCAGTTCATTTGTAATGCCATGTAATGTAATACCATCGAGATTCATCGTTCTTATCTCCTCTTCTGTCTTTAGAAAATTACTTTTATCATACCATGAATAGGGGATTCTGAGTAGAGAACAGGCTATTTTCTCTAAAAAATATCGATTTTTTTCTGAAAGAACATAGACCAAACTCATAATTTAAGCTATACTAATATTTTAGAATGATACGATAAAGGAGGTCCTCATATTGCGAAGTATGACTGGATTTGGTGCCGGAACATACAGTACTGAATCGTTGAGCGTAACGATTGAAATGCGTGCCGTCAACCAACGGTTTTTAGAGCTGAATATACGTATGCCCCATGCTTATTTGGCACTGGAAGATACATTGCGCCAACATATAAAGCAAGTACTGCACCGAGGCAAGGTAGATGTTTTTGTAACGGTTCGTGAAATTGCGCCGAAGGAGCCAACCATTTCTATCAATTATGCCGCATTGACCGCTTGTAAAAATGCGTTGGATGCTGTGCAGACTAACGTATTCGACGGTGAAAAAACAACGCTTCCTGTCTTGATGAACTTGACGAAAGATTGGTTTTCTCAAGAACCGCCGGTCATCGATACGGAAGCTGTCTGGCCCGTGTTTGAACAAGCCCTTTCCCAGTCTTTGCAGGAAATCGCGGCGATGCGCCAGCGTGAAGGGGAAAACATCAGCCGGGATTTGCTTAAACGGACAGAATCGATGACAGCGATGATTGACGCGATTGCTTCCCGTAAAGAAGACATCGTTGCCCGCTACCAAGAACGACTAGAAAAGAAAATCATGTCGCTGTTGGAAAAAGCAGATAAAGTTCCTGATGAAGACCGGCTGCTGCAGGAAGTAGCAATCTATGCAGACAAAGTCGATTTCACAGAGGAAGTTGTACGTTTCCGCAGCCATGTGGTACAATTAAAAGGGTTTTTGCAGCAAGAAGGAGATATAGGCCGCAAGCTCGATTTCCTTATTCAGGAAATGAATCGCGAAGTGAATACGATTGGATCTAAAGCTGGCGATATGGATGTCACTGAATATGTGCTGCAGCTCAAGAATGAAATAGAAAAAATCCGCGAACAAATTCAAAATATTGAATAAGGGTGAAGCTATGAACTTTAACTTACTGAATATTGGGTTTGGCAACATGGTAATGAGCAGCAAAGTGGTCGCGATTATCAGCCCGGAATCAGCGCCTATCAAGCGGATGATTCAAGATGCGCGGGAACGCAATACGCTGATTGATGCGACGTTTGGCCGCAAAACCCGGTCTGTCCTGATCATGGACAACGGGCAAATTATCTTGTCTGCACTGCAGGCAGAAACCATTTCTCATCGTATTTTGCAGGTTGGTGAACCTGGTGATGACGTTGAACCAGAAGAAACGTAGAAGAGAGGATGTTTTTACATGATCGATTCCGGCTTATTGATTGTGGTATCCGGGCCGTCCGGAGCAGGAAAGGGAACTATATGCGATGCACTTCGCAAACGTTTCCCCAAAATTCATTATTCTATTTCTATGACGACAAGAGATCCGCGGCCAGGTGAAGTTGACGGCGTAAATTATTATTTTACCAACAACAGCCATTTTGAAGAGCTGCTGGAGCAGGATGCTTTTTTAGAACATGCCAAAGTATACGACCATTATTATGGGACCCCCAAAGAGTATGTCTACAACATGCTTCAGGAAGGCAATCATATTATGCTGGAAATTGATATTCAAGGCGCGATGCAGGTCAAAGAAAAATATCCGCAGTGTGTCCTCATTTATATTGTTCCTCCCAGCAAAGCCGTATTGGAAGCCCGGCTCCGCGGCCGTCATACAGACAGCGATGAAGTCATTGCCGGCCGTTTGGCAAAAGCAAGTGCTGAATTGGAATGGATACCCAAATATGATTACCTGATTATTAATGACGAGTTGGATACTGCGGTGGAAGAAGCGTCTGCTGTACTGCAGGCAGAAGAAGACAAGGCAGCTCGTCTTGCACACCGTATTGCCGTATTGAAGGAAAATTATAAATAACTGCAGTTTTAAAAGGAGAGATGTTTTATGTTAATTAAACCGACATTGGAATCTTTGATGACAAAAGTAGACAGCAAATATACATTGGTAACATTGGCAGCTAAACGGGCCCGCGAATTGACAGATGGGGATGAACCGTTAGTAGATGTAGATACAACAAAAGTAGTATCGATTGCGATGGAAGAAATCGACCAGGGTAAAATTACATATGAAGCCCCGCAAGCCGGTATCAAATAAACGACGGAGGCTATCATGCTATTAGAAAATAAGAACGTTGTCCTTGGTATCACCGGCGGTATTGCTGCGTTTAAAGCGGCAGAAATTGCCAGTCAGCTGCGCAAGCGCGGTGCCCATGTCAAATGTATCATGACGCAGCATGCGACGGAATTTATTACGCCGTTGACTATGCGGGAAATTTCCGGCAATCCGGTAGCTGTTTCTATGTTTGGCGATATTCCGGAATTTAATGTAGAACACATTGCCTTGGCACAATGGGCAGATATCTTTGTCATTGCTCCGGCAACGGCTAATATCATCGGTAAAATTGCCGGCGGAATTGCTGATGATATGCTGTCCACGACAGTCATGGCTACCAAAGCACCGGTATTGATTGCGCCGGCAATGAATACCAACATGTACCTCAATCCGATTGTGCAGGACAACATTCATAAGCTGGAACAGTATGGCTATGAATTCATTACACCGGCAAGCGGTCATTTGGCCTGCGGTACTACCGGTGTAGGACGTCTTCCTGAACCAGCGGATATTATCGACCATATCGAATGGACCGTATGCCGTACGGATTTGCTGAAAGGGAAAAAAGTAATCGTCACGGCCGGCGGTACCCGGGAACCGATAGATCCGGTTCGGTTTATTGGCAATCATTCCAGCGGACGTATGGGCTTTGCGATTGCCAAAGCAGCTGCTTTCGCCGGCGCAGAAGTCACATTGGTTGCCGGTACCACAGATCATCTCAAGACACCGGTAGGCCTGGCACGGCGCATTGACGTCGGCAGTACGCGGGATATGAAGGAAGTCGTAGATTCGTATTATGATACCTGTGACTTAGTTATTAAAGCAGCCGCTGTCGCTGATTATCGGTCAGCCCATCCGGCAGAAAACAAAATCAAAAAATCAGACGAAACACTGACATTGCCGATGACGAAAAACCCGGATATTTTATTTGGCTTAGGCCAACGGAAACGCCATCAAGTGTTAGTGGGTTTCGCTGCGGAAACGACGCATGTACTGGAATATGGAGCAGCTAAACTGAAAAAGAAAAATTTGGACATGCTCGTAGCCAATGATGTCAGCGCAGAAGGCGCCGGCTTTAAAGGAACAACGAATATTGCAACCTTCCTCTTTCCCGATGGTTCTGTTGAAAAATTGAAAAAAATGGGAAAAGATGAATTAGCAGCGCTTATTGTGCAGCGAGCAGCAGCTATTCTAGCTAAGAAAGCATAATGCAAAAAAGGAATCTTCACTGACGAAGATTCCTTTTTTTATGTATAGCATGTTGTTGACAAGGGGATTATAATTGTTGTACTGCTTGAAGCACGTCTTTTGCCATATTGTTGAGGTTATAGGCAGATGTAGAAATCATAGCGCAGTGTGCTTCTTTGGCCATAGCCACGACACGCTTAATTTCTTCTGTTTCTCCTTCGTATACGTGGATAATAACAAAATTAGATGCTTCAATGGCCAGCATAGGATCTCGCTGCCGTATCAGCATGACCAGCTGTGGAAATCTAGCAGCTACATACTGCTGCCATTCCATACTGCCGCCAATATAACTAACGCGCTGGCAGTTCAGGACGTTGTCCAAATCCCGCGTATAATCATGCTGTGACATAAACGTAGGAATGGAAAGGTCTGCCTCTTCTTTTGTGTTTTTGACTGTATCAGCCGCTGCTTGTGCAGGCTGCGTGGTTTGGGCTGCCGGGGAAGAAGCCGATTGGGCGGCCGTTTTGAGCTTGTTTAATTCATCCCGCATGGCAAGCATGTCATTTAGCTGCTGTGCTGCTTTTTCCTTTATTTTTTCTATATAGCGGTCTTTTTCCTGCAATACTTTTTCACAAGCTTCTTTGTCTTTGGCCCGTTCTGAACGTTCTACATTCAATTCGTGCCGCAGGCGCTGCAGTTCAGATTCTACGGCCTTGCGGTTGTTTGCCTCGATGCGCAGACGCAGCAATTCTTCTTTACATGCTTCCACTTCGGCTTTTTCATTTCGCAGCTGCTGTAATTCTTCCCGTTCTTTTCCCAGTAAAATAGAAGGGGTATTCATGCTTGTTCCAGCCGCAGCGTCAGAAGTTACCCACGGCTGGTCAGACACTGCCAGCAAATACATTCCCAGAGACGCAGCAAATTCGTGCTTGACTTCTTGAATCAGCTGAAATTCCGGAGCAACGTCTACAATATCGTCATCTTGTTCAATAATCACTAAATCAATGATGCCTTTATATTGAAAATTTCGTAATTGCTGCACGTCTTCATATTTTTCAATATGAATCGTTCCCACATAAATTTCCTTTTGCAGCTGTGATGTCCAAAAATACGTATTAATGAACAACCGTGATGCCGTTTGTTCGTACATGCGAAATATTAAACGGCGCTGTGCATCCTGCATGCCGATATCATGCGTAAATGTCAAAGAGCCGTCCTGCAGCAATGATGCTGCCAGCGCACTGACTTTATACCATTTGCCGAATAGATCTACGCGTTTTGCTTTGCGAAGTTCGGCTGGCCCGCAGTATTTAGCTTGCTCAAAATAGGGGTCGTTAAAGAAAATATCCTTCGGCCTCAATTTTTTCATACTCTATCATCCTTTCTGTTCTCGCTTTTGTATTATACCATGATTTTTTAAGGATACGCGAAATTCTTTTGCCTGTTTTGCTATATCTTTTAGTGAAAAGACCTTGCAATATCTTATAACTTGCTATATAATATGGCAGTGAAATAAATATAGTTCCATCAAGAGCTGTGGAGGGATTGGCCCTATGATACAGCAGCAACCTTCATTGATTGAAAGGTGCTAAATCCAACAGTATGTACTGGAAGATGGGTAAACATGGACCCCTCTTTGCAAGAGGGATTTTTTTTGAGGAGGATTTTCATGGCTAAAAATCACGAATTTTTTACATCAGAATCTGTAACTGAAGGCCATCCCGATAAAATGGCGGATCAGATTTCAGATAGCATTTTGGATGCAATTTTAGCAAAAGATAAAAATGCCCGCGTTGCCTGCGAAACACTAGTAACAACCGGCATGGTTCACGTTGTTGGTGAAATCTCTACGACCTGCTATGTCGATATTCCGCACATTGTTCGCGAAACAATCCGCGGCATTGGGTATACACGTGCCAAATATGGATTTGACTGCGATACCTGCGGCGTTCTCGTATCCCTGGATGAACAGTCTCCGGATATTGCAATGGGCGTTGACGATGCATTGGAAAAGAAAGAAGGCAACGAAGATAAATTTGATACTATCGGTGCCGGTGACCAAGGCATGATGTTTGGCTATGCAACCAACGAAACAGACGACTACATGCCGCTTCCGATTTCACTTGCACATCGTTTGGCACGCCGCTTGACAAAAGTCCGCAAAGACGGCACGCTTGCCTATCTCCGTCCGGACGGCAAAACCCAGGTTACTGTCGAATATGAAGACGGCAAACCTGTTCGCATCGATACGATTGTTATTTCTGCACAGCACAGCCCGGAAGTAACACGGGAACAAATCGAAAAAGATTTGCTCGAATATGTTATCAAACCGGAATTGCCGGAAGGTTTGTTCGATGAAAAAACAAAATTATTCATCAACCCGACAGGCCGTTTTGTTATCGGCGGTCCGCAGGGGGATTCCGGCTTAACAGGCCGTAAGATTATCGTTGACACATACGGCGGTATGGCTCGTCATGGCGGCGGCGCATTCTCCGGTAAAGATCCTACTAAAGTAGACCGTTCTGCAGCATATGCAGCCCGCTATGTAGCAAAGAACATCGTCGCTGCGGGTCTTGCTGATAAATGCGAAATTCAGTTGGCCTATGCAATCGGTGTTGCTCATCCTGTTTCTATTCATGTAGAAACGTTTGGCACTGGCAAAGTGGATACGGATACGATTGTTGCATTAATCCGCAAACATTTCGATCTTCGTCCGGCCGGCATCATTGAAATGCTCGACTTACAGCGCCCGATTTATAAACAAACAGCTGCATACGGTCATTTCGGCCGCAACGACCTGAATCTTCCTTGGGAACAAACTGATAAAGCAGATGTTCTCCGCAAAGAAGCTGGTTTATAATATTGGCTGGTATCCGATAATTGAATATGATACAATGGACAGGGGCTTGGTTAGCAAGCCCCTGTATTTTTTCCGCATGTACAGGAGTCACGCATGATTGCAGAGATTATCATTAATACGACAGCAAAACGGCTGCAGCAAACGTTTACCTATGCCGTTCCTCAAGGCATGGACATCCACGTAGGAAGCCGGGTACTGGTACCTTTTGGGACACGAAAAGAAGAGGGCATTGTGATTGCTGTCCAAGAAGGGACGGGCAGTCAATTTTCCTTTACAATAAAACCTATTCTAGCTGTTTTATCCACCCAAAACGGCTTTCAAGAAGAAATGATTCAAACTGCGCTTTGGATACATTCGTATTATCTTTGCAGTCTTGCTGACGCACTGCGGCTTTTTATGGTGGAAAAAAAGGGAATTACAGCGGAGGAATATTATCTGCCAACGACAGCGAGTTGTCTGTTGTCAGAAAAAGAGCAGTGCGTCTTCACGTATATCCAAGAACACGGCAGTGTTTCTAAATCCACACTACAGCGAAAATTCTCTTCTTCTATATTAGATGCGTTGCTTGCTAAAGGCTGTATCTGCATTGAAAAAAAATGGAAAAACAAAGTAGCTGATAAAAAAGAAAAATGGCTCCAATTTGTTCATGATGATACGGAAGATATCCTCGCGCATCGCCGTCGGCAAAGCCAATTACTGCAGGATATCAAGCAGGCCGGAGAAATGTCCTGCCAAGAAGCTGTAAAAAAAGGCTATAGTACCGCCGTTATTCGCAATCTGAGTGCAACGGGTTTGATACGTGTGATAGAAAAAACACGCCGAACGTCCAATCTGCTCCAGACATTGCCGGCAGACGACGCTGTCGTCTTAACAGAAGAACAGCAGGCCGCGATTGCGGCAGTCCGCAACGATACGCAGGGCGATACGTATGTACTGCATGGTATTACAGGCAGCGGCAAAACGGAAATATACATGCAGCTGGCTGCCGATGTACTGCAGCAGGGAAAACAGGTTTTTGTCTTGGTACCGGAAATCGCCTTGACAGGTCAAATTGTCCGTCGGTTTATTCGGCGTTTTGGAGCGGATGTCGTTGTCATGCACAGTCAGCTTTCCAAAGGAGAGCGGCAAAATAATTGGCTCCGCATGCTTCGCGGAGAAAGCCATATCTGCATTGGGGCCCGTTCTGCCATTTTTACGGCTGCCAAATCAATCGGTCTGATTATAGTAGATGAATCGCATGATGCGTCTTACAAGCAGGAAGAATCACCAAGATACCATGCTGTTGCAGTCGCACGCAAGCGCGCGGCTTATTATCACTGCCCGGTTATCTTAGGCAGCGCGACACCGTCCATTGCTGATTATTATCGGGCTAAAACGGGAGAATATCATCTTCTTGAATTAAAGAAACGAGTCAAAAACCATCCCCTGCCGCAGGTAACTGTTGTCGATATGCGTGATGAACTGGCCCGCGGCAATTACCGTGTCGTATCGGATGCGCTGTTGGCCCTGCTGGAAAAAACGCTGAAAGCTAAGCAGCAGGCCATCATTCTGTTAAACCGCCGCGGTTTTTCTACGTTTGTCATGTGCCGCAAATGCGGTTATGTGGTCAAATGTGACACCTGTGACGTACCGATGGTATATCATAAACAAGCATCGCAGCTGCGGTGCCATTACTGTGAAGCTGAAAAGCCAATTCCTGTTGTTTGTCCGTCCTGCGGCAGCAAGTATATCAAATTCTTTGGTACCGGAACAGAAAAAGTAGAAGAACAGCTTCATGAACTGCTGCCGTCCGCCCGTATTATTCGCTTGGATCAGGATACGACGAGTCGAAAAAACAGCGGGGACCATATTATAGAAAGTTTCCGCCGCCACGAATACGATATTTTACTCGGCACGCAAATGGTCGCCAAAGGGCACGATTTTTCCAATGTGCGGGCTGTCGGCATTTTATCGGCAGACAGCCTGCTCAATTTGCCTGCTTATTGGGCCGGTGAACGAACATTTCAGTTGTTGACCCAGGCTGCCGGCCGGGCCGGACGAGGAACGATTCCGGGAGAAGTCATCATGCAGACCTATGCACCAGAACATTATGTCATTCAATATGCAGAAAAACAGGATTACCCGTCGTTTTATAAGCAGGAAATTGAATTTCGCGAAGCTTTTCTGTATCCTCCGTTTCATCATATCATAAAGCTGATTATTACTGACGAAGATGAAACACTGCTTTGGCAGAAAGGAAATGCTATTGCCAAGGCGCTGCAGCACTGGAATACAACACAGGCAGCGGCTGTCGAAATAACAGACCCGTATGTCGATATTATAAAAAAAATACGAAACAAATATCGAATTATCATTTTAATAAAAGGAAAAGACGTATCTGCTGTCTGCCAGTATATCCGTCAAGAGCCGTTATGCTGGCAGACAGGCGTAATTATCGATGTCGATCCGGCTTTTTAACGATATTTTTATCTTTTAGTGGTATAAATATCAAATCTGTTATATAATTAAACGATGAATTGAATCTTACACAGTATACTATATGAGGTGAAAGCATGGCCATTTTAAAAATCATAGAAGCTGGCGCGCCGATTTTGAAAGGAACAGCTAAACCAGTTAACCATATTACAAAACATACCAAAAAATTATTGGACGATATGGCAGAAACAATGTATGCTGCCGAAGGGGTTGGACTGGCAGCACCGCAAATTAACCAATCTTTAAAAATAGTTGTCCTGGATGACGGCAATGGATTGATTGAATTGATTAACCCGGAAATATTAAGTCATTCCGATGAAACGGAAATGGGCGTAGAAGGGTGCCTCAGCGTACCTGGTTATTACGGCAGTGTCAGCCGGTATAAAAAAATAAAGGTCCGTGCTTTGAACCGCCATGGAAAAATCGTTGTTTATGAACCGGAAGGCTTTTTGGCACGTATTTTCCAACACGAAATAGACCACTTGTACGGTACGTTGTTTATTGAAAAAGCAGAAAATTTACGGAGAGTTGACGAATGAAACCATTACGAATGATCTTTATGGGAACGCCGGACTTTTCTGTTCCTTCTTTGCAGCGTTTATATGATGCCGGCTATGATATTGCCGCCGTTTATACACAGCCGGACAAACAACGAGGGCGGGGCAAAAAAGTAACTTATTCTGCGGTGAAAGAAAAAGCACTGGCACTGCACTTGCCGGTCAAACAGCCGGACAGCATGCGGGATGAAGCTGTGATTGCCGAACTGGCATCCTATCATCCTGATGTGATTATCGTCATTGCGTACGGTAAAATTCTGCCGAAAGCGGTACTTGATATTCCAAAGTACGGCTGCTTAAATGTACACGGCTCGCTGCTTCCTAAGTACCGCGGTGCCGCGCCTATCCAATATGCGATTAAAAACGGTGAAAACACAAGCGGTGTTACGATTATGTTGCTGGATGAAGGCATGGATACCGGCGCTGTGTTAAAAAAAGCGGAAATCCCGCTGGATGCAAAAGAAACAACGGGTACCTTATTTGATAAATTATCGGTTTTGGGCGCGGATACCTTGTGTGATGTATTGGATCATATCGAAGAATATGAAAAACATGCCCAGCCCCAAGATGAAAGCCAGGCTACCTATACGGCCAAAATAGAAAAAGATATCGCACACATCGACTGGTCACAAGATGCTGCCGTCATTGAACGTCTTATCCGCACCTTGGATCCGCATCCAGGAGCCTACACCATGCTGGACGGCAAGCGGCTTAAAATTTGGGCAGCTGATTTAGTACCGGGCAGTCAGGCACCTGCGGGGACGATTATCAGCCTTTCCAAAAAGCAATTTACAGTACAAACCGGCAGCGGGGCCTTGTGCATCCGTCAAGTACAGCCGGAAAGCCGCAAACGCATGGCTGCTGCCCAATTTTTGCAGGGCGTAACATTAACCGTAGGTGATATGCTTTAAGAGGTGATTTTGCCGTGAAACAAGAACGACGGCTGACCATTCTTTTTATCGTCATGAGCGGGATAGCTGCAGCATTTGTTGCAGCTGTCCTGTTTTTATGCTATCTATTGCTGAAGCCAGGTCTCCTGCTATATGGCATGTCATACAACGCAGCCGTCCTGCATATGTCTGTATACGGCTGGATTGGCGGAAATATAGTTTTATACGTCGGTACGCTGCTGTTCTTATATACCTCGTGGTTTACAGGAAATACCTGGTATGCTGCGTGCCTGCGTTATATTTCGTTTTTATTTCCCATTGCCAAACACTTAAGTAATTGTTTTGGACAGGCAGATACGGTTAGTCTTGGCTATATTATCACACTCAATTACATGACACTGCGAAACAGACAGCATTTCATGCCGAACGATATTTTAATATTGGCACCG
The DNA here is from genome assembly GCA_934193515.1 of uncultured Megasphaera sp. Classification (GTDB taxonomy): domain Bacteria; phylum Bacillota; class Negativicutes; order Veillonellales; family Megasphaeraceae; genus Megasphaera. The sequence continues at coordinate 36,359 of CAKPVJ010000002.1, forward strand.
CATTGTCTGCAATGGGATCAATGTCCGCACAAAATTACGCGGAATATTCATAACTGCCGTCAATGCGGCCGCTGCCCAGTCGGTACGATTTTGACATTAGCACAAACGCATCATGTTCATTTTGTCGTGGCGACAGGCGGAACACTGGCCCGGCAGTTGGTGCAGCATCATCATCCCAAGCTGGTGATTGCCATTGCCTGTGAACGGGATTTAATCAGCGGCATGCATGATATAGCACCGCTGCCTGTCATCGGGCTGTTAAATGAACGGCCTAATGGCCCTTGTTTTAACACACAAGTCAATATCTCAGCGCTACATACCCTTTTAGATACAATGATAGGAGAACCATCATGAACGTACGCGAAATTGCCTTTCATAGTCTGGTGACTATATGCAAGGATGAAGGATACAGCAACATCGTCGTATCACAAACGATACAAAAACACAGCCTAATAGACAGAGATCGCCGCTTTTATACGGAACTAGTCTACGGCACATTACGCCATATCAATTACTTAGACTGGATTATTTCTCAAATCAGCAGCCGAAAGCTTGCCAAATTAGACCCGGTTTGTTTGGCTATTATCCGTCTCGGACTGTATCAAATCTTTGGCATGACCAAAGTTCCTGAATCAGCTGCCTGCAACGAATCTGTAAAACTGGCGACTCGTTTTGGCAACAAAGGCATGGCAAAATTCGTCAATGCGATGCTGCGCAACAGTATTCGCCGTCGGCAGGAATTTGTCATTCCTACATTGGAAGAAAATGCGCGGCTGCACCTTACGCTGACCTATCACCAGCAGGAATGGCTTATCAACATGTGGCTTAAAACATATGGGGTAGAGGATACGATTGCACTTTGCAAATATTTCGACAGTATTCCCCAATTATGTCTGCGAACGAATACAAGCCGTATCAGCCGCGATGCACTACTGCAAAAATTAGCTGACCAAGGCATACAAGCCAGCAAATCACTGCATTCGCCAGAAGGCATTTATATATCGGATATTCCCAATATCAACGGTCTATCTATTTTAAAAGAAGGATTAGCTATTATTCAAGATGAACCGTCTCAATTGGTAGCGCACGTCGTTGACCCGCAGCCGCACGAAGTGATTTTGGATGTCTGCGCAGCACCTGGCGGCAAAACGACCCATTTAGCCGCGTTAGGCGGTCCTGCCTGCACGGTATACGGCGGGGATATTTATGAACATAAACTTCGACTTATCGAAAGCAATGCCAAGCGGCTGGGACTGATCAATGTTCGTACGATTCTTCAAAATGCCTGCACTATCGGTAAATCCTACGCTGGAAAAGCGGACAGAGTACTTGTCGATGCGCCTTGTTCCGGTTTAGGTGTTTTGCGGCACAAAATTGATTTGCGCTGGCGCAAGAAACCGAGTGATTTAAAAGTACTGCCGGCACTGCAGCGCCGCATTTTGGAAAGTGCTTCACAATGCGTCAAGCCGGGAGGCATACTCGTTTACAGTACCTGCACCATCAATGATGAAGAAAACATTCAGATTGTCAATGAATTTCTAAAACAGCATTCAGAATTTACACTAGAAAATGCAGCCCCTTTCTGTCATGTTAATCATAAAGGGCCTTGTGTCCAATTACTGCCGCAGCATGACAATCTCGACGGCTTTTTCATTGCCCGCATGCGAAGAGGAGAATAAGATGAACGATATTTTTAACATGACTAAAAAAGAACTACAAACCTTTTTAGTCAACCACGGCATGAAGAAATTTCGTGCCGACCAAATTTTTCATTATATATATAAAGAAAACATTTTTTCTTGGGATGACATGGTACTGCTGCCCAAAGCAGATCGTACCTCGTTAGCATCTCTTCTTCCTATTTTTTTCCCAACCATCGTATCTAAATTGGAAGCTCCGGACGGACAGACAGTCAAATTATTATTGAAACTCCATGACGGCAATACCGTAGAAACGGTATTAATGAAGCATGACTACGGCAATTCTATCTGCTTGTCTTCCCAAGTAGGCTGTGCTGTCAACTGCGCGTTTTGCGCATCGGCTAAAAATGGTTTTGTCCGCAATGTATCTGCCGGCGAAATGGTCGTGCAGCTTTTGGCGTTTAAAAAATACGTAGCACCGGAACTGCATTCCATCGTCCTCATGGGGACAGGAGAACCGCTTCTCAACTATGCCAACGTCATCCGTTTTCTACATATGATTCACGAAAAAGATACATTTTATCTAGGATACCGCAATATTACCGTATCGACATCGGGCATTGTGCCTAAAATGTATGATTTGGCAGAAGAAGGCTTGCCGATTACATTGGCAATTTCCCTGCATGCGCCAACAGACGGTATGCGGCGCCGTATTATGCCGATTACCAATAAATATCTCATTGCGGACATTATAAAAGCCGCAGATAACTATTTTGAAAAAACAGGCCGCAAAATTACGTATGAATATATTCTGATTAAAAATTTAAACTGCAATATGTCCTGCGCCCGTCAATTAGTACAGCTTTTGGGCGGTAAAAATATCTTAATCAACGCCATTCCGATTAACGATAACTATGATGTCGGCTTATACAGGCCTTCTGCAGATGAAATGGAAACCTTTACGGCGTATTTGCAAAAAAACGGCATCAACGTTACATTACGGCGTGAAATGGGCAGCAATATACAGGCTGCCTGCGGCCAACTTCGCATCAAACGCGAAAAAATTTGACATGTGCTGGGGAATATGATATGAATTATGTATACCCAATAATAAAACACCGTGAGAGGACGTGAGAATTTGGGCACATACGGTGAATCAAAGATTGGTTTGGTGCGCAAAGTAAACGAAGATTCTTTTTATATCAGCCAGGAGCAAAATGTCTTAGCCGTAGCAGACGGCATGGGCGGGTATGTAGGCGGAGAAATAGCAAGCAGGACAGCCGTAGAGGCTATTGCCTACTATTTCAAAAATTTCACCTACGCAGCACCAGTACAATTAGAAAAAGCAATTCAATATGCCAATTCCTGTATTCTCAGCAAAACAACGATTGATCCGTCGCTGCAGGGAATGGGAACGACGATTTCTATTGTCACATTAGCCCGGCATTATGCATTTTGGGGACACGTAGGGGACAGCCGTATTTATTTATATCGCGACGGCGAATTTAGGCAAATATCGACAGACCATACGATCGTGCAAGTACTCCTGGATAAAGGAAAAATCACTGCTGATGAAGTCAAAAATCATCCGCAGCGTCATGTCCTGACACGAGCTGTCGGCGTAGATGAAAATCTGCTCGTAGACAGCGGGGCATTTCCCGTACTGCCTCGTGATAGAATTTTGATTTGTTCTGACGGCCTGACGTCATTTATTGATGCAGACGTATTAGCAGCAGCCATTGGCGACTACGGCCGCAATGAGCGTGACATCATCAACGGACTGTTTGAAACGGTGTATGAAAATGGTGCCAAAGATAATATTACTGCCATCTTAACAACCATATAATCAAGATTACGACTATGAAAGTGGTGGAAAATCTAAAAATGATTGGTCATATCTTAGATAATAGATATAAGATATTAGAAAAAGTCGGCGTAGGCGGCATGGCCATTGTGTATAAAGCGCAAGACATCCTGCTAGATCGCATTGTAGCTGTAAAAGTCCTGCATTCCAAATATGGCAACGACCATGATTTCGTTGTCCGATTTCGCCAGGAAGCGCAGGCTGCTGCCAAATTGTCGCATCCTAATATCGTCAATATATATGACGTCGGTTACGACGAAAATGTGCATTATATCGTCATGGAATATGTGCGCGGCGAAACGCTGAAAGAATATATAGAAAAACATGGACATCTCCCTATCAACACTTCGATTCAAATTACGTTTGATATTGGAGAAGCGTTGGAGAATGCCCATAAAAACGGTATCGTGCATTGCGATATTAAACCACATAATATATTAGTTACCGAAACAGGACGGATCAAAGTTGCCGATTTCGGGATTGCCAGGGCCATTAATTCCAGCGTAGGCAATAAAGATGACCATGCCGTGCTGGGCTCTGTTCACTATTTTTCACCGGAGCAAGCCAGCGGCGGCCCTGTCGATGAACGAACTGATATTTATTCACTGGGTGTCGTCATGTATGAAATGATGACGGGCGTCGTTCCCTTTGAAGGGGATACGGCAATCAGCGTAGCACTGCAGCACGTACAGGATGATATCCCGCTGCCTACTAAATACAATCGCCGCATTCCCAGGCTGGTAGAGCAGTGCATTCTTAAAGCCATGGCCAAAAATCCGGATGACCGGTTCCAGTCCATCGGTGAAATGATGTCGGAACTGCGTCTTTCCCAAGGGTTCGTAAATACCAATAAAGGGGCCATGCCGATTATCAAAAATAATTTTGCGACCCAAAAGCTGCCACCGTTAAAAATGGATGAAGAAAAGAAGAAAAAAAATCTTTTCTCACGGTTTATGGATTGGACCAGCAGTCATTCGCAAAAAACAATTATTATTGGCATGCTGGGTATTTTCCTTTTTGCGTTTATGTGGGCCTTTTTCTCCTTTGGCAACTTCTGGAGCACAGAAAATATCACTGTTCCGGATGTAACGGGAAAACAGGTAGAAATTGCCAAAGAAATTCTTTCCAAAAAGCATTTGGATGTTTCCGTTAAAGAAGTAGAAAGTTCCGAAGTGCCAGTCGGAGAAGTCATTTCACAGACGCCTTCCGGCGGGGCTGTCGTAAAAGAAAATCGGACGATCTACTTGACAGTCAGCAAGGGAAATAAAGGCGCTGAAGTGCTCATACCGGACTTACGTGATTTGACATTAGATGAAGCTAAAAAGAAATTAAAAGAAATCGGCTTAAAAATAGGTTCTGTACATTACACTGAAAGCGATACGTATACCGATGGAAAGATTGTCAGCCAAAATCCGTCTTCACCGCAGAAAGTAGCAAAAGGAACGGCGATAGACGTCGTAGTTTGCCGTAAAGGTGACAGCAGTAAAAACAAAAACGCGGCAAAAACGGACGCTAATGTTCCGAATACCAGCGGCATGCCGTTGGATGCAGCCGTACAGGCATTGGAAAATGCCGGCTATTCCGTAGGTAACGTAGCCAATCTGGATTCTTCTAAAGATAGTGGACAAGCCAAAGTCACCGGACAAAGCGTTCGTGATGATAAAACGGTCGATTTGACAGTCGAATACCCGGCAGCCGATACATCATCTGATGCATCAAATTCCGGCACGACAGACAGCAACGCCAATAATCAGGAACCAGCCGGAACGCCTCATTATGGGACTGTCAATATCAGTGTCCCCAGCGGCGCATCCAGCCAGCATGTACAAATTGTCGTCAATGATGACAACGGCTCCCGCGTCGTATATGACAAAAATCAATCCGGCGGCGACAGTATTACCAAGAATATAAGTGGTACCGGCCGGACGCGGGTCAAAGTATACATCAATAATTCCTTAGTTCAAGATCAGTATATTTAGCACACTAGGAGACATATGACAATCGGTCGAGTTATAAAGAATTACAATGGATATTACTATGTAGATACAGGAACAGACGAGCTTATAGAATGTCGGCGGCGGGGTAAAATAAAAACAAAAATCCTCGTCGGCGATGAGCTCGAAATCACAGAACTGGGTGGTGCCAAAGGCGTTATCGAAAAGGTATTACCGCGGCACACGTATCTTCGCAGGCCAGCTATTGCCAATATTGATCAAATGTTTGTCATCATGGCGGCGCAATCGCCGGATCCCAACCAATTTTTGATTGACAAGACGTTGATGACCTGTGAGTATGGCGGTATACATCCCAAACTTTGCTTCAATAAGTGCGATTTGGATGCATCTGCCGCCCAACTGTACCGTGATTTTTATACGCAGTGCGGCTATGAAGTATATCTTGTTTCGGCAAAAGAAGAAGAGGGGCTGGAAACAATCAAAGCATTGCTGCCTCACAAAATGACTGCATTTGCCGGTCCTTCCGGCGTAGGTAAATCCAGCCTGTTGTCCAAGATTTTGAATAGAAATGATTTATCGATCGGCGCCGTCAGTGAAAAAATTAAGCGAGGGCGTCATACGACCCGCCATTCCGAAATCATGAAACTGGATGAAGATACGTATGTCGTTGACACCCCTGGCTTTAGCGCACTGGAATTTGAACATTTGGATGCTAAAGAAATCTTCTCTCTCTTTCCTGACATGACGCCTTACGGTGGACATTGCCGTTTTGCTTCCTGCCTTCATCTTTCTGAACCGGACTGTTCTGTCAAAAAAGCTGTCCAGGAAGGTTTGATACAGAAAGAACGGTATGAAACGTACTGCAAAATTTTAGCATCTATTACAGAAAGGAAACGATAGTTATGTCTATTATGGTTTGTCCCTCCATTTTATCAGCAGATTTTTCTCGTCTTGCCGAAGAAATCCAAGATGTCGAAGTAAAAGGCGCGGATTGCATTCATTTAGATTTGATGGATGGGCATTTTGTTCCTAATCTTACCTTTGGGGTTCCTGTCGTAGCCGCCCTGCGGTCTTGCACTAAACTCCCATTTGATGCGCATTTGATGGTAGAACATCCGGAAACGTACATTGATGGCTTGGCAAAGGCTGGCGTACAGTACGTAACGGTTCACCAAGAAGCATGCATCCATTTGGACCGCGTGCTGCAGCAAATCCGTGAAGCCGGCATGAAATGCGGCGTTGCCTTAAACCCGGCTACACCGGTCAGCACATTGTCTTGTGTGGCATCTCAGCTCGATATGATTCTTATTATGAGCGTCAATCCCGGGTTTGGCGGTCAAAAGTTTATTCCCTATGCGTTGACGAAAATTCGTCAAGCTAATGAACTATTAGCTGCTGCAGGCAATATACAGGCAGTCATTGAAGTAGATGGCGGTGTCAATGCGAAAACAGTGCAGGCTGTCAAAGATGCCGGTGCTTCCTTCTTAGTTGCCGGCAGTGCTGTTTTTGGTGCTGCTGACAGAAAAGCTGCCATTGCAGCGTTACATTAAGAAGTCAGATTATTACTGTTATACAATACCGAAGCATATGTATGTTTCGGTATTTTTATATGTCATACCATATTTCACAATGTGTCTTGTCAATTGGTGTAAAGTTGCCTATAATAAATTGGTTAGAATCATTTTATATACTTTAATACATAAAGGGAGATTTTTTTATGAATGCATTAATTAGTCCTGACAACACTTGGCTTTTGACCTCTATTATGCTGCTGGCTGTTTCTATTTCCATTTATTTAGAACACACGTATATGTGGGCCTCTAAAATCTCCGGAGCTGTTATTGCTATCGTTATAGCAGTCGTTTTGGTCAATTGCCGTGTTATTCCAACGCATGCCCCAATTTTTGATGATGTCGTCTGGGGATATGCTGTCCCCATTGCTATTCCGCTGCTGCTGCTGCAGGCCAATTTGAGCAAAATTTGGCGGGAAACAGGCCGCCTTTTATTCATTTTTCTCATTGGCGCAGCAGGCACTGTAGTAGGTGCTATAGCAGCGACTGTTTTACTGCAGTCTGTCATTGAAGATTTGCCTAAAGTTGCCGCTATGATGACCGGGTCCTATATCGGCGGCGGGGTGAACTTTGTTGCCTTAGCAGACGTATTCAAACCACACAGCACTATTATTTCTTCTACTATCGTGGCAGACAATTTAAATATGGCCATTTATTTTTTAATTCTTTTAGCGATTGTAGGAAATACATTTTTCCGCCGTCATTATCAACATCCTCACATTCAGGAAGTACAGCAAAAAGGCGTTTCCAAAGAGGGGATTACGCAGGCAGCTGCCTATTGGAGCCGGCGTGATATTTCCTTAAAAGATATTGCTTTTAATATTACCTATGCCGTATTAGTCGTTACGGTTTCTAAAGCTATTGGTACGTTTTTAGGCAGTGCGATTCCTACAGAATCCAGCGTGCTGCATATGTGCAATACCTTCTTTGGCAGTCAATATGTTTGGATTACGATTATTTCTATGGTGTTTGCTACCTGTTGTGAAAAGCAGATTGCCTATATGAATGGGGCCCAGGAAATCGGCACGTTTTTCATTTATTTGTTTTTCTTTGCCATTGGGGTTCCGGCATCTGTCATGGAAATCATTTTAAACGCGCCGTTCCTTTTTGTATTCTGCCTGATTATTGTTTTAGTGAATATGCTCTTCTGCTTCGTAGGCGGCAAACTGTTCCATTTCAGCTTGGAAGAAATTGTCCTGGCATCCAATGCAAACATTGGCGGACCTACAACGGCAGCTGGCATGGCTATTTCCCAAGGATGGGTTCGTCTTATCGGTCCGTGCATGCTGGTTGGTACATTTGGCTATGTAATCGGCACGTATTTGGGCATTATTGTCGGCAGTATATTAGGTGCAGGCTGATAGAAATTTCCCTGTTGTTCCGAGTTCATTGGCAGCAGGGGGAGATGAATACATGATACATGATGTTACGTACCCATAAAGATACGAAGTGGGTAGTGCGCAAAGTGCCATCCTGTAGTATAATAAGAATCAGATTTATTTTAGAAAGGATATAATACAGTATGCCTATAGCAGATAAAATTATTCATTATACATCTGACGAACTGATTCGCGTTTCCGTCGCTGTCACTCGCAATATTACGGAAACGGCCCGCAAACGCCATCACTTGTCGCCAGTTGCCTGTGCAGCCTTGGGCAGGACGATGACCGGTGCGTTATTATTAGCTGGTGATTATAAAAATCATGAAGGGGTATCTTTGAAATTTGCCGGAGACGGCCCGTTGGGAGTCGTTCATGCCGATGCGTTTGATACGAATAAAGTACGTGGGTATGTTGACAATCCTACTGTCGATTTACCATTAAAAGCCAACGGTAAATTGGATGTTGGCACGGCAGTCGGTCAGCATGGCCAACTTACGGTAACTCGCTTCACGCCGGAAAAGACAACCTATACGAGTCAATCCGAACTCGTTTCTGGTGAAATTGCAGAAGATATTGCTTATTATCTCTTTACATCAGAACAAATTCCTTCCACAATCAGTCTAGGCGTTCTTGTCAAACAAGACTATACGATTGCTGCTTCAGGAGGCTTTTTGGTACAGGCACTGCCTGGCGCTAAAGAAGAAGATTTAGCCAGAGTAGAAGCCAACATTACACAAATCGGCCCGATTACGTCCTATCTGCGAGATCATCCGGATGGTGAAGAATTAGTATCCGTGATTTTAAGCGGTATGCATTATAAAGAATTATTCCGTCAAAACGCCTATTGGCAATGCACTTGCTCCCGACAGCGGATTGAAAATGTATTATTGACATTGCGGGATAAAGATAAAGAAGAATTGCTGAAAGACCCGCAGGTAGAAATGACATGTCATTACTGCGGCGCTAAATATGTAATCAGTCATGATGAATTAGCTGCTTTATATGCAGCGCATGCCAAAAAAGGGAAGGAGTAGTGCCATGGGATTGCTTGCTGTCATTGGCGGTACCGGTGTCTGCAGTCCGGATATATTAGAAAACCGGCATGAAAGCCAGTTGGACACGTTTTATGGTACCATTCATTACACCCGCGGAACCTATAAAGGGAAAGATGTTGTGTTTCTGCCTCGTCACGGGAGAACCCATTCGATTCCGCCGCATTTAATTAACTATCGTGCGAATATATTAGGACTAAAACGGCTTGGTGTCACAGCTATTTTATCGACTACAGCAGTCGGTTCGTTAAATGCTAATTTTAAACCGGGGGATTTTGTGCTTCCCGATCAGTTTATTGACTTTACCAAAATGCGCCATACGTCTTTCTTTGACGGCGGCGAAAACGGAGTCGTTCATGTCGATATGACAGAACCATATTGTCCTCATCTGCGCCAGACCGTACTGGATGCCGGCAAAGAATTGGGAGGATACACGCTGCATCAGGGAGGTACGTACGTTTGTACAGAAGGGCCGCGCTTTGAAACGCCTGCAGAAATAAAAATGTACGAAAAACTGGGCGGAGATTTGGTAGGCATGACGAACGTACCAGAAGTTTGTTTGGCACGGGAAGCTGAAATCTGCTATGCAACCATCTCGATGGTTACCAACTTTGCTGCCGGTATCTCTTCTGTACCGCTGACACCTTCAGAGGTGTTGGAATGTATGGCAGAAAACGCGCCGCGCCTTCGCAGCTTAATCATGAAATGTATGGAATTGTATTCGGATACGGATTGTGACTGCCGCCACGCGTTAGCAGAATACGGCGGCTTTATGGTGTAACATGATGGAAACAATGCGCTGGAAACATGGCCAGCTAATCCTTTTGGATCAAACAAAACTTCCGCTGGAGGAAGCCTATATTACTTGTACAACATGGCAGGACGTCTATGACGCGATTTCTATATTGGCGGTTCGCGGTGCACCGGCCATCGGTATCGCTGCGGCCTACGGTGTCGTTTTAGCAGCACAGACGATTGTCAAAACAGAACCAACTATTTCCACGGCCTCCTTTTTACAAAAACTAACAGACTGCTGTCAGCAGTTGGATGCGTCCCGTCCTACAGCAGTCAATCTGCATTGGGCTTTGGAAAAAATGCAAACTAAGGCAGCTTCATTAGCTCACCAGACACCAACAGCTATTCTGACGGCATTAGAAACGTTGGCTGTGCAGCTGCACCAGGAAGATATAGAAATCAATACGGCTATGGCTGTATATGGTGCCGATGAATTAGCCAAAATTGGACATCCGTTAACGATTTTGACGCATTGCAATGCCGGGGCGTTGGCAACAGCCGGCGTGGGTACGGCATTAGGTGTCATCCGCATGCTGCATAAGCGGGGACTGATAAAAATGGTGTATGCCGATGAAACTCGTCCTTTGCTGCAGGGAGCTCGTCTGACAGCATTTGAACTGATGGCAGACCATATCCCGGTTACGTTAATTACGGATAATATGGCAGCCTGGGTTATGAAAACCAAAGGTGTCGATGCTGTCATTGTAGGAGCCGACCGTATTGCACACAATGGCGATACAGCTAATAAAATCGGCACATATGGCGTATCTATCTTAGCCAAGGAACATCATATCCCGTTTTATGTTGCTGCTCCTATTTCGACATTTGATATCTCACTGGCTTCAGGTACTGAAATTCCCATTGAGGAACGCAGTCATGATGAAGTCCGCATGTTTCACGGCGCGGCGACGGCATTGCCGGAGACACCTGTATGTAATCCGGCATTTGACGTTACGCCTCATGAAAATATTCAAGGTATTTTTACAGAAAAAGGAACTATCCTTCATCCTAATGATGAAAAGGTTCAAGCATTTTTTTCAAATTTATAGAAAAGAGGTCATTATCACATGGAATCAATTATTCGCGATATTAAATTAGCCAAAAGCGGTCATGAAAAAATCAGCTGGGTTGACCATTATATGCCGACCTTAAATGCGATTGGTGATAAATTGAAAGAAGCGCAAACCTTTAAAGGCAAAACAGTATGCGTCAGTGTTCATTTGGAAGCGAAAACAGCCTATTTAGCAGAAGTCATTCATCGTGCCGGCGCTAATGTCATCGTTACAGGCAGCAATCCGTTGTCTACGCAGGATGATGTCGCTGCCGCATTAGTAGAAGACGGCTTAACTGTCTATGCTTGGTACGGTGCCACTGATGAAGAATATTTTAACTTCCTCAATAAATCGTTGGACCATAAACCAGATATCATCATTGATGACGGAGGTGACCAAGTACATCTTCTGCATACTACACGCCAAGATGCTATGGAAAACCTACTGGGCGGAACAGAAGAAACGACAACAGGCGTCAATCGGCTTCATGGATTAGATAAAGCCGGTACCTTGAAATTCCCAATGATTGCAGCCAACGATTCCTACTGCAAATATCTCTTTGATAACCGCTACGGCACAGGGCAGTCCACATGGGACGGCATTATGCGTACAACCAACTTGACCGTTGTCGGCAAAAAAGTAGTCGTTGCAGGCTATGGCTGGTGCGGCAAAGGCTGCGCAATGCGTGCTAAAGGCTTAGGTGCTCACGTCATCGTTACAGAAGTAGATCCCATTAAAGCAATTGAAGCTGTATTCGATGGTTTTGAAGTAATGCCGATGGAAGAAGCTGCTAAAGTCGGAGATATTTTTGTTACTCTGACAGGCGATAAAGATGTTATTCGCGGCGAACACATGAAAAACATGAAAGACGGCGCTGTAATGGCCAATGCCGGTCATTTTGATGTCGAAATCAACAAACAAGAACTGGAAGCATTAGCCGTTCGTCATTTTGAAGCCCGCCATAACATTGAAGGCTATGAACTCCCTAACGGCCATATTATCAACCTGCTTGCTGAAGGCCGTCTTGTAAACTTAGCTGCAGGGGACGGTCATCCGGCAGAAATCATGGACCTTTCCTTTGCCGTACAAGCATTGGCAGCTAAATATATCCTCGAACATCATGCAGAACTCGACAATCACGTTTATGTACTGCCGCATGATATCGATAACGAAATCGCCAAAATCAAATTAGCTTCTATGGGATATTCCATCGATTCTCTTTCTGAAGAACAACGCAAATACTTGAACTTGGACTAATAAGGAGCACAGCGCAATGAAAAAACTCATTCAACATGTTGCCCTGTACCAGGACCATCGTATCAAAGAAAATCAAAACATTGCCATTGACAGTGATAAAATCATCGGATTTCCGGATGCGCCTATTCATGAACTCTATGATGAAATCATTGACGGCAAAAATATGTTGGCACTGCCAGGTTTTGTCAATACACATAATCATATTGCCATGACTGTATTCCGCAGCTATGCTGATGATATGCAGCTCATGGACTGGCTGGAAAAGAAAATTTGGCCGGCTGAAGATAAACTCGACAGTGATGTCGTATATGCGCAGACGATGCTCGGCATTGCAGAAATGATTCGCTGCGGTACTACCAGCTTTGCAGACATGTATTTCTTTATGGATGATGTTGCCAAAGCCGTACAGGAATCCGGCATCCGTGCCTGCCTATGCCGCGGTATGACTGGCATCACGCCAAATGCCCAGCAGGCACTCCAAGAAAGTAAAGAATTTTATCAAACATGGAACAACCAGGCAGATGGTCGTATTACGGTTATGCTGGGGCCGCACGCACCATATACTTGCCCGCCGGATTATCTGCGTCAAGTCGTCGACCTCGCTCATGAATTAGGAGCAGAAATTCACATTCATTTAAGTGAAACCAAAGGTGAAGTAGAAACCATTCAGAAACAATACGGCAAATCACCGATTGCCCTGATGGATGAATTAGGCATTTTAGACTGCGGCTGCCTGGCAGCTCATTGCGTTTGGGTAGACGATGCCGATATGGATATTATGGCGAAAAAACACGTCCGTGTCGCCCATAATGCAGGCAGCAATTTAAAACTGGCCAGCGGTATCGCACCAGTTCCTCAAATGCTGAAAAAAGGTATTGTCGTCGGTCTCGGCACAGATGGGGCATCCAGCAATAACAATCTGGATATTATGGAAGAAATGCATTTAGCTGCTTTGATTCACAAAGCAAATACGTTAGATCCCATTGTCATTCCAGCGGAAACAGCTGTCAATATGCTGACAGAAGGCGGCGCAAAATGCCTTAATTACAAAAACATTGGCAAACTGGAAGCAGGATATAAAGCAGATATTACGTTAGTAGACAGAGAAGGCCTGCACTGGTATCCTAAAAATGATACCATGTCCTTGTTAGCTTATTCTGCCAACAGTTTTGACGTAGATACTGTCTTAGTAGACGGTAATGTACTGCTGAGAAATAAAGAATTTACAACTTTGGATATCGAAAAAATCAAATCCGAAGCCGAACGGACAAAAAATAAACTATTTTCGTCGATTCAATAAGATTAATACAAGAAGAGATATGCGGCAATCGTGTATCTCTTCTTTTTTATATGTATTTATATATAGATACGAATAAATGTTCTGCAAAGAAAATTTCATCTCGTCAAATATATGTTCGGCTATTGACCGCATACCTGAATAGATACTATCTCAAAAGAGCAGGGGATAGGGGAAAGAATACATACCGCTTTGCCCCCTACTCTTTTTTCTTATGAATAGATCCAAATACGTTGGTTATCGTATCAATACTATCAATATAGTATAAAAGGCACTAATGAATAGATGTATATCAATGATAAGCACAAACATCTAGATACATATATATGACATAATAAAAAATTGTATATAAAACAGCAACTCAAATACACATAGACCAGATACAGCAAAAAAAACAGCTCAATAAGGACACAGCAATTCAATAACTAAAATTATAGGATTCGTCGAAGAAAATTAAATACAGCATACAACGCATATAAAATAATTCGCAAAACTATGATGAATGCCGATAGAAAATACCTTACCAATATGGATTGCCATGTCAAACGCTGTTACTATATAGATTGATATCTCCATACTAAATCATATATATAGTAACAACTCAATACAAAAATTTTTATTGGTTCAATTTTATTTCATAAAAAAGGTATGCAGCTATATTACATATCATTTTTTTTGTTATTTTACATATTGATGGTAAAATACTTGAAGAGGAGGATTTACACTGATTATTACATCCGATAACCTTAAATTATCGGATGTAATTAAAATGCAATTTTTGAAGCCAGTCTATATCTCATTTATACCGCTTTATTAACACATTCGGTTAATTTTAGCAAACAATAATTATACTTCTATATATCTGCTTTATTCGTTAATTTCGCTGAATTTTATTGACTGTTCGGAAGAATATCGGAAGAACGATTATATAAATAAAAAAGGAAAACGCATAATAAAACGTTTTCCTTTTTTATTTATTAATGTGTACTTGCCGTAATTGCGACTCCTATCATAGCAACAATAGTACTTACGATGAACGCCGTTATACTCGTTAACTTATAAAGGCTATCTATCTTATCGTCAATTGTCTTGCTGATATCTTTTTGACTAGGTGGTCTGTATCTGCCTCCTTTTGTTAAGTGTAATATGCTTTTTAGGTTTACACAATTCCTTAAGTGTGTTAAAATAATTTAAAATAATCAGGAAATGTATAATTAAATGTATAATTTCTTCTATAATTATTTACGAAATCAGGAGGTTATTTTATGAAACGCGTCTTCATATTAGTGAGCTTATTCTTCGCTTTTTACTTTTCTCCAGTAAATGCGATTGAATTTATCTGTGAGCCGGAAGACCATGATGCTGTATCCTACAACGTGTTTTTCTATGGGGCGACTCAGTTGGAGACAATGTTTATCAAGTTAGCACCCAGTAATCACCAGGACGAATATTGGCTCCGTATGTCGGAACTGTCTCCCCGAGATAAAGTTCTGAATGCGATTAGCATCGATATTGACGGTAAAAAATACGACCTTATAAGCACCACTCCCGACTTCGACGCAGATACCGTGGCTTCGGTAACCTATGTAGGTGAACCTGCCATGCGCACGAATATCCGGTTCTTTAAGTTATCCCCAGAAATCGTGCAAGGGTTTAAAACGGCTAAATCCGTTAAAATTCGATACAGTACATATAAAATTTTAAACCAGATTGCACCATTGAAGACAAGTCATCTAGAAAACATCAATAAGGCCTTTTCTCTCGAGTATGAACAGTACCCGGAATACTGGAAGCCTCGTGATGAAAGTAAGTAATAGTCTATATAGGAGTATGATAACATGATTAAAAACATTGAATGCATCGATGAACTGGATGCTCTGTCTTTGGAGTCTTCCGTAAAAGATACAATCGAGCGTATGCAGTTAGATAATTACACTGTTGAGGTTCAATATAGGATCGCTTCGGAATGTGAAACTGATGAGGATGGTAATCTACAGTCCACCGTGCATTATACTGCTATGGTTATCGGACGAGATAACCAATAAAATAAAGAAATAAAAAAATCTCCGTCTACATTCTACATGGTACCAATATGTTAATTTATTTTCTTTTTAGTAAAAACTTGTTCTGACAAAAACGGATATAATTTAATGGTTGCACCTCTTTTTTTCTAAGAACATATATTCTCTAAGAAATCTATTCCGTCGCCGAAAGTATGTTCTATGTGCTTATATTTTCTATTTGACGAAATGAACCTTCCATGATAAGGTTATAGTACAAATGTTTTGTAGTTAAAGGAGTGCCTTTATATGAAAAAATGTCGTGATAATTTCTTTATCGGACGAGCAGAAGCCATTGCAAACAATGAAAAGTTAACAGCTAAAGCACGGCAAAGTATTTATATTGCTCGTGCTGATAATACCATCAAAGCGTATGAATCGGATTGGAATGATTTTTGTGATTGGTGTGACTATCATCATGTTTCTGCCTTCCCTGCTATTCCTGAAACGATTGTCAATTATATTAATGATTTAGCAGATAATGCCAAAGCGAATACAGTAGCGCGGCGGATTAGTGCGTTGACAGAAAATTTTGATGCTGCTGGTATTCAGGATAATCCGTGCCGTTTCCCTATTGTAAAAAATGCCCTGCGAGGTATTAAACGTATGAAGGGAGTTATTCAACACGGCAAGCTGCCTATCCTATTTGATGACATTAAGGAAATGCTCACATATTTGGAAGGAGATACGTTACAGCAGGCACGGGATAAAGCGATTCTGTTGGTTGGTTTTTACGGTGCCATGCGCCGCTCTGAAATTGCAAATCTGGAAGTAAATGACATACAATTTACCAGACTAGGCATGCTGCTCACGCTGCGTAAATCCAAAACCGACCAGTATGACCAAGGACAGTTAATTGCAATTCCGATTGTTCAAGACCAAACGATATGTGCTGTCCACGCACTTAAAGAATGGCTGCGTCTCAGCGGCATTACTTCCGGGCCCGTATTTCGCGGCTTTACACGAAGTCATACTATCAGGAAAACAAAAATTTCAGACAAAACCATTGCGCTTATTGTCAAACATTATGTTGCGCTTATGGGAATGGATCCTAGAGATTACGGTGCTCACAGTCTGCGCCACGGATTTGCGACGACAGCCGCACAGCATCATGTAGAAGAACGCGAGATTATGCGGCAAACACGCCATAAATCACAGGCAGTTGTACGGCGTTATATTGATGAAGCCGACCGTCTTATTGATAATCCCGTTTTTAAAATAACTGAAAATAAATGATACATTATAAGGCACTAGCAAGTATAACTAGTGCCTTATCGTTTCTCATGGATGTATGCGGCTCTGCAAGTTTATTTCGGCTTGTTCTTTGTATGTTTCCTTTACAGGTATCTGAAGTAATTG
Source organism: uncultured Megasphaera sp. (assembly GCA_934193515.1). Lineage (GTDB taxonomy): Bacteria > Bacillota > Negativicutes > Veillonellales > Megasphaeraceae > Megasphaera. The sequence continues at coordinate 53,643 of CAKPVJ010000002.1, forward strand.
ACCGGGATAAATACCGTCATTGCCTGATAAATGGTTGGTTTCCATCATCGTATGGACAATATTGCGTACATCCGTATCTGTATCTGCGGCGGCCGATGCAAGCTGCCATACAGTGTCACCAGCTTGAACTTGTACCGTAATATAGGCAGTTTCTTCATGATATACCCAGCCAAGCTGCGTCCCAGCCAGTATGAGTATCATCAATGCAAAGATATATTTTCCAATAGCTTGTTTTCTTTTTGGTTGTCGTTTCATGAGGTATCACTCTCCATTGCAATATAAACGTACGTTTTGGGAACGTTCGTTTGTTGATAGTTATATTATATCGTCGAACAGTTGTTCTTGTCAAGCTATTTACGAACATATTTTCTTTATTTATTGTTTTGAACAAACGTTTGAAATTTTTAACTAGATACGGTATAATACAAATATAACTATATGGAGTGGTGAACTATGATAAATACTGATAAAACGTTGACTACCCGTCAACGGCAAATATTAGAATATATACGTGAATGTGTTCATAAATTTGGCTATCCCCCATCGGTACGGGAAATTTGCAAGGAAGTAGGCTTGAGTTCTACATCTACAGTACACGGCTATCTCAATCGCTTAGAAAAATTGGGATATATCCGCCGTGACCCCACTAAGAACCGTACGATTGAATTATTGGACGAAGGTTCTTGGCGTTCAAAAAAAATCGTCCCATTGCCTTTAGTGGGACAAGTCCGTGCTGGGGCTCCGATTTTAGCTGAAGAATGCGTAGAAGATGTCTATCCGTTTGCGGCTGACTTTGTCGGCAACGACGACTGCTTTATGTTGACCGTAAAGGGAGACAGCATGAAGAATGCCGGTATTTTAGAAGGCGATTTAATTATCGTACGTCAACAGGATACGGCAGAAAACGGCGAAATCATTGTTGCGCTGCTTGATGATGAAGCGACGGTAAAACGCTATTATCGTGAAGAAAATGCCATCCGTCTGCAGCCGGAAAACGAAGATTATGATCCCATTTACACGAAAAACTGCCATATTCTTGGCAAAGTAATTGGTTTATGGCGTAAATATTAATCTGAATATGATTTATCCCCTCAGTATCATATACGATACTGAGGGGATTTTATTATGGCACAGGCTGGCAGTGTTTCGTCAGTTTTAACAGTAATTTTAATTGACTGGCTGAATACTGCTGATTTTCTTCGGTTTTCAATGTACCCTGCAGGGCATCTAGTATATTCCGGCAGGCTGCCGCTCGCTGTGGTGACAATCCTTGCTGCCAATCTTTTTTATTTTGATACGCAGTGATAATATAGCGCGCCTTTTCATAGTTTTTTTCTACTATGGCCCAGCGAATTGCAGTTAGTGTTTGATATCCTTGCGGAATATATCGGCTTAACTTGTAATGCTGCCATATTTTTTTGCATTTTTCTTTATCTTTTTGCCTGATATATATGTTAACAAGAGCCATATACATATGGAAAAACAAGCTTTTCCCCTTTTTATTCTCCATATTATGATAATTAATTTCACAAGCATAGGTGTAATAGCGTTCAGCTAACTGCTTGGCCAATATTTTATTATCGCATAATCCAAACTGCCAAGTGTAATCAAACGCTTTGCCTAACAGGTAATATATCTGTTCTGCTTTGCCATATGTCTTGCGTATTTGTTGTATATCCGCTATACGTTTTGCTTGTCTTGGCAAACGCTCCATGGCTCTCAGCGTATCCAGGCAGGCATGTATTCGCTGCAGTTTTTTTCTATACTTTTTCTTATTTCCCAAAAACGGCAGCGGTATGTCTGCTACTAATGCCATTTCCTGCAGCAATATAGAATAAGACGATACGAGTTCCAAGCCGCAGCGGCTCAATGCATAACAAGCCTGCCTGTACAATGCCGTATGCATATCTGCTTTTTCTATTTCTATGAGTTGCAGTGCTTCTTCATATAATTCATAGGCTTTTTCTTTCATGCGGTGTTTTACCACAAAAGGTTCTGTCGTGACGAAATCATGGGAACAGCAGTACAACAGCTGTGCATACCGATATATATCGTATGGGCAGCGTTCTTGCTGCAGCAGTAGAGAAAAATAGTGAGCAGCCTGTGTTTTGCAATATTGTTTATCGCAATGTAATACTGGTGCCGCTCGATTTTCCAGATATTCAGTACAATACATATGTGATATGTGCCGTAATATATTTACATTCGTTTGATATGTTGGCACGGCAAGCAGTTTTTTGTATACTCGTTCTATGGAGCGGATATATTTTTTATCTTTTCGCTCCTTGTTACTGATGCCGTTTATATGGTGGATGCATGCATCCCATTGCTGTGTTGCCAAAAGGCTTTGTGTTTTCGCTTCCCATTGTTCCCATGTGTTCATAGTTTTCTCCTTATATTCGTAAAATTATCCGTAAAAATTCTATGCATATTTACTATACCATACAAAGATTAAAAGAAGATTAAAACTACATTAGAATTAGATTAAAATTGGAAATCATAAGAGAAATGACATAAGCCTGCATTAAAAATTTTTTATGTTTCCTGCAAAAAAAAACACAGCTATTCTTTCATATTTTGAAAAATAGCTGTGGTTTATCAAACGTATATTAAAATATATTACATGTTTTTAGCACGTAAATCGGTTAATATTTCTTGTACTCTTGCCGCTGCATTTTCAATAGCTACGACTTCTTCTTCGCCTGTGCGGCGAACTTTGATTTCAACAGTCTGTTCTGCAGCACTCTTTTTGCCTACAGTAACACGAATCGGATAGCCAATCAAATCAGCATCGTTAAATTTAACGCCTGCCCGTTCATTTCTGTCATCCAAAAGAACATCTACCTTGGCTGCCTGCAGCTGTTGATACAGCGTATTGGCAATTTGTACTTGAGATTCATCTTTGGAGCTGACGGGAACGACGTCTACTTCAAACGGAGCAATGGCAACTGGCCACATAATACCTTTGTCGTCATGATATTGTTCAATAGCTGCTGCTACAGTACGTGTGACGCCAATACCATAGCAACCCATGAAGAATGGTTTGGCTTTGCCGTTTTTATCGAGGAATGTAGCGTGCAGTGCTTCTGAATATTTGGTGCCTAATTCAAATACCTGCCCTACTTCGATGCCGCGGACAATGTCAATCGGTGCGCCGCAATGGGGACATTTATCTGTATCTGTCATCAAACGAACCGTAGCCACGGTGACATCTTTAAAGTCACGTTTTGGATTGACGTTTTGATAGTGATAGCCGTGTTTGTTTGCACCAGTTACACCGTTGCAGACGTTCATGGCCGTCGGGTCGACGATAACGAAAAATGTTTCGTTATCCGGTTTGTCAGCATCCATAGGACTCATATACCCAGGCTGTAAGCCATGGGCTTTGAGCTGTTCTTCTGTAGCCGGTTCAATTGCATTGCCGCCGACCAGATTTTGAACTGCTACGTCATTAACTTCATGATCGCCGCGAACCATGCACAAAACGACTTTTTCATTGTCAATCGTAAAAGCGACGGCTTTAATCGTTTTTTCTACAGGAATATCGAGGAATTTAGCTAAATCTTCGATAGTCGCACAATTAGGCGTTTCAATAAGTTCCACGTCTTTGGCGTCTTCCTGCGGCATTTCCAGTGTACCTGGAACAGCTTTTTCAATATCAGCAGCATATTCGCATTGAGAGCAGGAAACGATTTCAGCTTCGCCGGCTGCTGCCAGTGCCATGAATTCATGCGTATGACTGCCGCCGATTTGGCCGCTGTCTGCTTCGACAGGCTTAAATGTCAAGCCGCAGCGTGTAAAGATACGGTCGTACGCATCATACATGGTTTTATAATTTTCATGCAGGCCTTCTTCATCCATATCAAAGGAATAGGCATCTTTCATGACAAATTCACGGCTGCGCATCAAACCGAAGCGCGGACGGATTTCATCACGGTATTTATTTTGCATCTGCCAAAGCGTAACAGGAAGCTGTTTATAGGAGCGAAGTTCGTTGCGCACCAACGTTGTAATCAATTCTTCGTGTGTCGGTCCCAGGCAGTACTGGTTGCCGTGACGGTCTTCCAATTTAAACATTTCCGGACCATAGGCATTCCAGCGGCCCGATTCATGCCAAATTTCAGAAGGCTGCATAATAGGCATCATGATTTCCTGTGCGCCTGTTGCATTCATTTCTTCGCGAACGATATTTTCTACTTTCAATACGACTTTGCGTCCTAATGGTAAAAATGTATAAAGCCCGCCGCCGTTTTTTCGGATAAGACCTGCTTTAAGCATATATTGATGACTGGCAATTTCAGCTTCTGCCGGAATTTCCCGCAGCGTGGGGCTGTATAATTTGGATGCTAACATGTAACTAAGACTCCTTTGTAAGTGATTTATGTATTTCTTCCAGTAGACTGGATACTAACTGATTTTCCGGCACGGTCCGAAGAACCTGCCCATGAGAAAAGACAATACCGCTGCCGTTGCCGCCGGCAATCCCGAAGTCAGCTTCACGAGCTTCTCCCGGACCATTGACTACGCATCCCATGACAGCTACTTTGATGGGAACGGTAAGATGCGAAATAGCTTCTTCTACTTTTTGTGCCAATGCAATCAGGTTTACTTTCGTCCGGCCGCATGTAGGACAAGAAATAAGTGTTGGTCCAAAAGAACGCAGTCCCAACGAAGACAATATCGTCTGTCCTACTTTAACTTCCTCTGCCGGGTCACTGGTCAGCGATACGCGAATGGTGTCGCCTATTCCCTGATACAGCAGCGTACCTATCCCGATGGCCGACTTAATGCTGCCTTCTCGGACAAGACCGGCCTCTGTTACACCTAAATGCAGCGCATACGGTACTTTGTCTGCTAACTCGCGGTACGCTTCAATCATTAACGGAACCTGGGAGGCTTTTAAAGAAATTACCATATTTCGGTAATGCAGCTGCTCTAAAATCCGAATATGGCGCAGTGCACCTTCTACCATGCCGGATGCTGTCGGATGGCCGCCGTAGGCTTTTAAAATATCTTCCGGCAGCGAACCCGTATTGATGCCAATCCGAATCGGAATGTGACGGGGTTTTACTTTTTCTACAACTTTAATTACATTTTCTTCCGTGCCAATATTTCCCGGATTGATGCGCAGTGCCTGCACACCGCTGTCAACGGCTTCCAAAGCCAGTCGGTAATCAAAATGAATATCAGCTACAATCGGTACGGAAGACGCTGCCACGACAGCTTTCAACCCTTTCGCAGCAGCCATATCCGGTACGGCAAAGCGAATCAATTCCGCACCATAAGAAGCCAAGCGTTTTGCATCAGCAATCGCCTTGTCTTCATAGGCAGGATTTACTGTCGACATTGTTTGCACCGATATCGGTGCGGTTCCGCCTACCGTAAGATTTCCTACTTGCACAGGAAGCGATGTTCTGCGTTTCATGTTCTTTCCCTTCTAAAAACGGCTAATGTCCTGGAACATCGCAAAAATAAACAATGCTCCCAAGATGACCATGCCAATTGTCTGAATAACGCGCAGTGCCTGTTTAGGCATGCGGCGTCCTGTAATTCCTTCCAAAATCAATAAGATGATATAGCCGCCATCCAGCATAGGAATGGGAAGTAAATTTAAAATCCCCAAGTTCAGGCTCAAAAATGCGGTAAACATCAATAAATTCACAAAACCCACAGAGGCAACCTGCCCTGCCAGCTGTGCAACGCCAATCGGCCCGGCGACTTCCGCTTTTTGGGCGCCTGTCACCATTTCATATAAACCGACGAGCATCATTTTACAGATCGTGCCGGTCCGCGTGACTGCCATGCCGGCAGATTCAAAAAATCCATGGGACTGTTCGGTAATCACAGGCATGACGCCCAGAACAGCCCGATTAGACTGTGTATCTGTCTTAGGAATCATTTCTAGTGTGATCGTTTCGCCATCACGCTTGACAACAACGGGTACGACTTCCTTACTGTGTTTGGCAACGACTTTAGAAATATCGCTCCATGTATCAATGGCCGTGCCGCCGATAGAAATGATTCTGTCTCCCTGCTGCATAGAAGCTTTTTCAGCTGCTGAATCTGCAATGACGGAACCTACTACTGGTTCCGGCGATACGTCCATCGTGCCGACAGTAAAGGTTATACCCCATATCAACACCAACGCTAAGATAAAATTCATTATCGCGCCGGCAGCAATAACCAACAAGCGGGACCGGACCGGTTTGTTCAGAAATGATTTCTCATTGAGTTCCTCTTCTTCGGTCATGCCGGCAATGCGGTTAAAGCCGCCAAGCGGTACAGCCCGCAGCGAATACAAGGTAGAACCGTATTGATGGCTGTAAATTTTGGGGCCAAAGCCAATAGCAAATTCATCTACTTGCATGCCAGTTAATTTAGCCGTCATAAAATGGCCAAATTCATGCACAAAGACAATCAGACTAAATACAAAAACAGTTGCTGCAATTGTAATTCCCAATGTATGACAACCTTTCTATAGCAACGACGCAGCACATTGCCGTGACCAAGCATCAGCACGGCGAATGGCTTCCAATGTCACGTCATGGCATACAGTATGCTTTTCCATGACTGTACGCACAATATCAAAAATACGCGTAAATGAAATTTCCCGCCGCAAAAACGCATACACAGCCGTTTCATTGGCACCATTCAGTACGCAGGGCATCGTACCGCCGATTCTGCCAGCTTCATAGGCCAAGGGCAGCGAGGGAAATTTTTCATTATCAGGCGCATAAAAATCAATGCGGCGCAATGTTTTCCAATCAATAGGCTGGGCGCCCTGCACTGCTTCTCGTTCCGGATAGGTAAAGGCATACTGAATAGGAAGCCGCATATCCGGCATTCCTAATTGAGCCAACACAGACCCGTCAATAAACTGTACCATGGAATGAATGATGCTTTGCGGCTGAATGACGACGTCGATGCGGTCGAACGGCATATCAAAAAGCCAATGCGCTTCTATTACTTCCAACCCTTTATTGAACATCGTAGCAGAATCAATCGTAATTTTCCCACCCATGTTCCATATCGGGTGTTTTAAGCACTGTTCCACCGTAATATGAGAAAACTCTTCCAGCGGCCGCTGAAAATGAGGACCACCGGAAGCTGTAATCAATAATTTATCAACTTCTTCTTTTTTCCGCCCAGCTAAACACTGAAAAATAGCGCCATGCTCACTGTCAACCGGCAAAATCCGCACGTGATGCCGGGCAGCTTCTTTCATGACCAATTCACCAGCTGCTACCAGTGTTTCCTTATTGGCCAAGGCAATATCTAACCCGTGTGCTATCGCATGCAGCGTAGGTTCAATGCCGGCAGCACCTACGAGAGATGTCAAAATCATGTCGGCGTCAGCTTCATCAATCAAGCGAAGCAGTCCTTCGGCACCGCTGAATACGACACACTGGTCGCCGACTTGCTCCTGCAGCTTATGGGCCGCCTGCACGTCAGTCATGCAGGCAAAGGGCACGCGGTACTTTTGAATCTGCTGTGCTGCCTGCTGCCAACTCGTATGGGCGGCAATCGCTGCAATGGAAAACATATCCGGATGCGCATCAATAACATCTACAGCCTGAGTTCCTATAGAGCCTGTACTGCCAAGTAAAATAATTTTTTTCATATGGTTTCTCCCATGGGTTAGGAAATAAGAGTCAAATAGACATAGACAGCAGGTGCTGCAAACAGCAGACTGTCAAAACGGTCCAGCACGCCGCCATGACCTGGAATTAACGTTCCAGAATCCTTGACATCACAGACACGTTTTAAAATAGATTCTACCAAATCTCCCAACGGTGCCGCTATGGCAACAATCAAGCCGATAGCAAAGGCATGGAGCAAAGAAAACTGAAAAACGAGTGAAAAAATCAGCGCCGTAAAAATGGTTCCAACAAAACCGCCAATCGCCCCTTCTTTTGTTTTGCCGGGACTAATCGTCGGGCATAATTTAGTTTTCCCCATACACTTTCCTACGGCGAAGGCAAACGTATCGCTTGCCCATGTAGAAAAAATAAGTAAAAACAAAAGGAAACGGGCTGGTTCCAGCATGACAGTCGTAAACGCATCTGTCATAGAGGACGCAATCAAGCCGCTGCGCAGTGCCAGCATGGCCCAAAAGCCACCGACAATGTAAATCAAACCATACAAGGTATACGCACTGTCAGCTGGTTTGATTTTAGTATGGCAAAGAACAGTCTGCAGCAAAAGCCACAACATCATGGCCACAGAAAAAAACATCATGAGTTTCATGCTGCCGAACCAATAGGACGATAAGAAGCAAATAATCCAAACCGCACCTACTCGGTCGGATATATTGGCTTTCAATTTATGAACCAAATTACCATATTCATACCAGCCTAATAACGCCAGCAGCGTCATCATAATAAAAAACAGCCAATTGCCTTCATAGATAATGAAGATTGTAAGGGCACCGCCAATAATGCCGGTGAGAATTCGTTTTGCCAACATATTCTGTATTTACCCACCTTATTTTAATCCACCAAAGCGACGTTCTCTGCCCTGAAAGGCCAGAATCGCTTCTATTAATGTTTCTTTTGTAAAATCCGGCCAGCATAAATCTGTATACCAGAATTCTGCATATGCCAGCTGCCAAAGCAAAAAGTTGCTGACGCGTTTATCCGCACCTGGACGAATCATCAAATCGACATCATTTTCCGGTGCAGTATACAAATAACGGCTTACCGTCGCTTCTGTAATATCCTGCGGCTGCAGTCGTCCATCTTGTACATCTTTCGCAATCTGCTGCATAGCCTGAGTTAATTCCAAGCGGCCGCCGTAATTGACAGCTACATTGAGTATCAGTCCGGTGTTGTCTTTCATATCTTCTTCTGCCTGCTGAAAAGCTTCCTGCAGCACTGGATTCAAACGGCTCATATCACCGATAAAATGCAGCTTAACATTATGTTCATTTAATTCCAGCAAGTTTTTGCGAAGATAGTCATTCATCAGTTTCATAATATACGAAACTTCTGTATCCGGCCGTTTCCAATTTTCTGTTGAAAATGCATATACAGTCAGTACTTTGATTCCCAAGTCACTGGCAGCAACGACAATGCGCTTCAGCGTATCCGCACCGGCCCGATGACCATAACTGCGCGGCATATTGCGCCGTTTGGCCCAGCGGCCGTTGCCGTCCATAATAATGGCAACATGATGCGGAATATTTTGCGGATCTAACATATCTGCCGAAACGTCAGCAGACACATCTCGTTTTTTACGTAAAAAATGAATCATACTTGTGTTTCTCCACCTTGCAGCAAACGACTGACAGAGTCGCTTTTTTTCATAGTATCATTCACTAACAGACAAATCGTATCGTCATCTGCCTGTCTGACACGAATCACATACGAATTTCCGTCTTCACACGGAAAAAAATGACTGCGGGAAACTGTCCGTTCTATTGTGTAGGACATATTTTTTTCCCGTAATGCAGATATGGCATACCGTAACGGCATGCCAATTAAGTTTCGTATATCCATTATACTTCCATGACTTCTTTTTCTTTTTTGACTTTAATTTCGTCAATTACTTTTATTTTTTTGTCTGTCAGTTTCTGGATATTTGTCTGTCCTTCTTTGCTTTCGTCTTCTGTAATTTCCTTTTTCTTTTCCATTTTCTTGATGGCTTCATTTGCATCGCGGCGGATATTACGGATGACGACTTTGGAATCTTCTGCTACTTTGCTGACTTTTTTGCTTAATTCCTTACGGCGGTCTTCTGTCAACTGCGGAATTTCCAAGCGAATCATGGTGCCGTCATTATTCGGGTTGAGGCCTAAATCTGATTTTAAGATAGCCCGTTCAATGTCGCCCAATATTTTGCGTTCCCAAGGAACAATCGTAATTAAACGCGGTTCCGGAGCCGATACATTGGCTACCTGTTTGACCGGCGTCGGCGCGCCATAGTATTCTACCATCACGCGGTCCAATAACGACGTGCTGGCCCGGCCAGTACGAATCGACGCTAAATCCCGTTTCAATACTTCAATCGTTTTATCCATTTTTTCTTCGTTTTGGCTTAATAATGTTTTTACATCCATTGTATTCACTTCCTTATCAAATTTTGTCTTATACCTATTATAATACCGCTTTTAGCCTTCTTTGTCGACTAATGTTCCCAAATCTTTTCCGCTGGCAGCTGCAACAATGTTTCCTTCGACATCAATGTTGAAGACGAGGATAGGAATATTGTTGTTGCGGCACAAGGTCGTTGCCGTTGCATCCATAACTTTCAAGTCTTTATTGATAACATCCAAATAGGAAAGTTTCTTAAACATTTTGGCATTCGGATTGACTTTCGGGTCGCTGTCGTAGACGCCGTCTACGCCGTTTTTGGCCATAAGAATGGCATCAGCTTCAATTTCAGCAGCACGAAGAGCCGCTGTTGTATCTGTTGAAAAATATGGATTGCCCGTGCCGGCACCAAAAATAACGACGCGGCCTTTTTCCATATGACGGATTGCCCGGCGGCGAATGTACGGTTCAGCTACTTGCTGCATGTTGATAGCCGTTTGAACACGAGTAGCTACGCCGTGATTTTCCATAGCATCCTGCAGTGCCAATGCATTCATAACCGTAGCAAGCATGCCCATGTAATCGGCGGAAACACGGTCCATGCCCTTGGCGCTGCCGGAAAGACCGCGCCAAATATTGCCGCCGCCGACAACAATCGCTACTTGAATTCCCAATTTGCTGACTTCTACAACCTGTTTTGCTATTTTTTCTACCGTCTGCGGATCGATACCATATCCTTGTTCACCGGCTAATGCTTCACCGCTCAATTTCAAGACGATACGTTTGAATTTTTTTGCTTCCATTTGAAGGCCTCCTGCTATACATTTCGAGTCACATTAGAAAATAAGAGAACACGGATTGGGTGTTCTCTTATGTCATCTTATTTAGCTTGTGCCATTACTTCAGAAACAAAGTCATCATTACGTTTTTCCAAGCCTTCGCCTAATTCATAACGGGTATAGCGGCGAATGTCAATTTTTTCACCGATTTTAGCAATGTTTTCTGTAATAACCTGCTGAATTGTTTTGTCAGAATCTTTAATGAATTCCTGGTCGAGCAAGCAGTTTTCTTTATAGAATTTTTCCAAACGGCCAACAATCATTTTTTCAACGATTTTTTCCGGTTTGCCTTCGTTCAAAGCCTGCTGACGAAGAACTTCTTTTTCATGTTCGAGTACTTCTTCAGGAACTTCTTCACGTTTCAAATATGTCGGTTTTGCAGCGGCAATCTGCATGGCAATATCTTTGCAGAGGTTTTTGAAGTTGTCTGTCTGTGCGACAAAGTCTGTTTCGCAGTTTACTTCTACCAAAACGCCAATACGGCCGTTGCCGTGGATATAGGAATAAACAAGACCTTCAGCAGCGATACGATCTGCTTTTTTAGCAGCAGCAGCCAATCCTTTTTCACGAAGGAAGTCGACTGCTTTGTCCATATCACCATTTGTAGCAGAAAGCGCTTTTTTGCAGTCCATCATGCCAGCGCCCGTTTTTGTTCTTAAATCTTTTACCATGCTTGCTGTAATAGCCATTTTAGATATTCCTCCTAAACATAATATACAGTTTGAATAAAGGTAAGGAATATGAGCACTCCTTACCTTTATATAAAAGCCATTTAATTCTCAAAGAGCCAACGTAAGATTAGTTTTCTTCTGTTGCTGCTTCTTCAGCTTCCGGAGCAGCGCCTTCTTCAGTCTGTTCGCCCTGATTGCCTTCGAGAACAGCGTCAGCAATTTTGCTTGTCAACAATTTGACAGCGCGAATTGCATCATCGTTTGCCGGAATCGGATAATCGATAACGTCCGGATCACAGTTTGTATCTACTGTTGCGATGATAGGAATGTTAAGTTTGCGTGCTTCAGAAACGGCAATTTCTTCTTTTTTCGGATCAATGATAAACAAAGCATCCGGTAATTTTTTCATATCTTTAATGCCGCCGAGGTACTTCTGCAATTTTTCCATTTCATGTTTAAGAAGCGTAACTTCTTTTTTCGGCAAAACTTCAAATGTACCATCTTCAGCTTGTTTTTCCAATACTTTCAAACGTTTTACACGCTTTTCAATTGTCTGGAAGTTAGTAAGCATGCCGCCGAGCCAGCGTTCGTTGACAAAATACTGATTGCAGCGTTCAGCTTCATTTTTAATGGATTCCTGAGCCTGTTTTTTCGTGCCGACGAAAAGAACTTTGCCGCCTTCAGCAGCGAGGTCACGTACGAAGTTGTATGCTTCGTCTACTTTTTTTACAGTCTTCTGAAGGTCAATGATATAGATACCATTGCGTTCTGTGAAGATAAAACGAGCCATTTTAGGGTTCCAACGGCGTGTTTGATGACCGAAATGAACGCCTGCTTCCAACAATTGTTTCATAGATACTACTGCCATAATTGTAAATCCTCCTGTTTTTGCCTCCGCCCGGTCATTGCCTGTCTTCACCGTTTAAACGGCACAGCTGCAGGCTCACCAAGCGTGTGTATTTGGTTATGGTATTCAAACCTTTGCTATTATAGCATATTCATGGCATCTTCACAAGATTTTTTCTTGCATTTTTAGAAAAACACGCAGTCTGCCTGCTGCAGCTTCACTGCATCCCTCTTTTTTTGTCATGAAATAACGCAAAGGGACTGTAACAAAATAGGAAATATTTCAGCCTATTTTGTCACAGTCCCTTCAATATACTATTTTAAGTACGTAGTTTTCAGCAGTACGATTTATTTTTTCAAGCTTCAAACTCAAAACGGTTAGCAGTTCATATGGTACTGGGAAGCACAACAGCCAATGCCTGTCTGATTATTCCAAGATATAAACAGGTACTGTGCGTCTGCCAAAAATCATGCATGCATTGTAATCTTCCATGCACAAATCGATACGGTTTCCTAAAATATCGCCGCCTGTATCTTCTGCTATCGCAACGCCATATCCCGGAATAAAGACGCGGGTTCCCAAGGGAATGACATTAGGATCTACAGCTACTACGCCGTATCGGGCCAGCGTCCCCATCTTGGTAATGCCTTCGCCATTGCCGTCTGTAGGCAAATAGGCTGTAGCAACCATCGTAAAGACTTCTTTAAATTTGGAAACGGTTCCGGTATTAATTTCAACCGTTTCTTTTGTGCCTACGTGGCGGACCAAGGGCTGCATTTCTGTAACCAACGTGGTGGAAACATGTTCTTTGCCAATAACCTGTCCATCCAGACTGACAATATGCATCTTGACGGTCTTCCGTCCGTCTTTTCCTTCTTGAATTACTTGTTCTTCCCCTTGCCCCAATGTTTCATCGGGAATACTTTCAATCGCATAGGGCACGACTTCATCTTCTACAATTTCTTTGCGGGAAATATTGCCGATGCGAATCGTCATATTAGCCGTAACAGGTGCTTCCGTATCTCCATACGGGCGAAAGTCCTTGGCATTATATCCATATTGTTCGGCTACAGCCTGCACGGTTTGTTTGGCTGTGCGTACCGTCTGTGTCTTCCCTTTATGTTCCAACGTTACAGGTACGGCCCGATGCAGTGTGACCGAGCTGCCGTCTGTCAGTTTATCTGTAGACATTTCAATTTCATCATATGGCCCAAGTTCAATATTATGTTCACGCATTAACGCTTTTTCATTTACTGCATGTGTATATACAGTCTGTGTATTACCGTCTGACTGGATTGTAACGGATTTTCCTTTGTCGATAAATCCTGTCAGGGAAACTATGATTAATAAAGCGATTAAGGTAGCGTACATGCGCGTGATGGGTCCTTGATATCGTTTGTTCATCCAATCCCTCCCAACATGGGCTTATTCTATCAAAGAATTTTAGAATATGTCAATTTATGTGGGTTAACAAATAGCGCATAGTGCTGTAAAATATGCTGTTTTTTCTCCTATTGTCAACAATTATTTATTGCAATATAGGCTGATATTACTGCCGTATTTCCACGTTTTTGATAATTTTTTTCTTGTAAAAGAAAATTTCTAAAAAATAGTTCTTGACAACACAAAAGAAGTATATCTTTCGTCCAGTGACAAAAGATATACTTCCTGTAATACGAGATATAATTAGCTTCTTTTCTTTTTTCGTTTCAGATTTTTTTCTTCAGCTTCATGCTGCAGCATCTCTTGAGCATGAATCGGCATACCTGTCCGTTCATCTGCCAAATACCGATATGTTCCATCGGCATTCATGCCATAAGCTTTCACAGTATCGTTAAAATACAGATTTAATATACCCTTAATCCGTTCTTTATGCGGACCATATTCTACCGGCACCAATAATTCAACTCGTTCATTCAAGTTGCGCGGCATCCAATCGGCAGAAGAAATAAACACATCTTCTTTGCCGTCATTATAAAAATACAATAAACGGCTGTGTTCCAGAAAACGGCCAACTACACTGTGCACCTCAATATGTTCGCTGATACCCGGCAGGCCTGGACGCAGCACACAGATACCGCGGATAATAAGATGAATTGTCACGCCGGCTGCAGAAGCTTCGTATAACTTGGCAATGACTTCTTTATCCAGCAAGGAATTCATTTTTGCGACAATACAAGCTTTTCTGCCGGCTTTTGCATGGGCTGTTTCCTGTTCAATCTCTTCATAAATACGCTGCCGCAGGTTAATCGGAGCTACGCCCAATTTGTTCCACTGCGGAGGATCGGAATATCCTGACAATAAATTAAAGAACGCCGAGGCATCGATACCGATGAGCGTGTTGGCGGTAAAAATACCGACGTCCGTATAAATGCGGGCTGTCTTGCCATTGTAATTGCCTGTTGCTAAATGAACATAACGGCGAATACCGTCTTCTTCCCGGCGGACCACCAATGTGATTTTAGAATGGGTCTTGAGTCCCATAATGCCGTAAATAACATGACAGCCGGCCCGTTCCAGTTTTCGTGCCATAAAAATATTATTTTCTTCATCAAAGCGGGCTTTTACTTCCATCAATACCGTGACTTGTTTTCCGTTTTCGGCAGCTTCTGCCAGTGCAGCGATAATAGGCGAATGGCTGCTAACGCGGTATAAGGTTTGTTTAATCGCCAAGACATCGGGGTCAGTGGCTGCTAATTTTACAAAATGTTCAACCGTGGCAAAAGTTTCATACGGATGATGAACCATGACATCACGCTTAGCAATCGCTGACCAAAAATCCGGCGCATCAATGGCAGCCAATTCATACGATGGCTGCGGTACAGCTGTTGGATAGCGTAATTGATCATACCCTTCAATCCCAACAAAAGAGAAAAATACTTTGCAGTCTAGCGGTCCCGGAATCATGTAAATATCTTTTTCTTCTAACTGCAGTTCATCGCGAAGAAATTCTTTAATCATACGGCTGGAAGCCTGGGCAAGTTCAAGGCGCACAGCAGCCCCTTTACGCCGTTTTTTCAAAGATTTTTCTACTTCTACGACTAAGTCTTCTGCATCATCGTCGATATCCAAATCGGCATCGCGGGTAACGCGGAACGGTACGGTTTCCAAAATATCACAGCCTAAGAAAAAGCGTTCCGCAAATGCGCCGAGTATATCTTCTAAAAACAAAAATTTCTTAACACTGCCCGTATTTGGTACTTTGATAATGCGTGGAATAACCGGCGACGGTACTGGCAGAATAGCTGTTTTGACCGTCATATCTCCCTGTTTTTTCCGCAGCAATACAGCCAAATTTAAATGCAGGCTGGCTAAAAATGGGAAAGGATGACTGGAATCTACAGCCATCGGCGTCACAACAGGATAAATTTCCCGTTCAAAATAGTCTTCCAACCACAGCCGCTGTTCTTCGTCCAGTTCATTGACATGGACAAACTGCAAGCCTTCATCGTGCAGTTTGTTTTTAATAATATCATAGTATGTATACTGTTCTGCTACTTGGGCATGCACCATACGCTGAATGGCTTCAAATTGTTCCCGCGGGGTCATGCCGGCAATATCAATATGCTTAATGCCGCTTTCAATCAAGTGCTTAACGCCTGCCACTCGTATCATAAAGAATTCATCCAAATTGGAGGCGGCAATCGCAATAAAATTGAGCTGTTCCAACAAGGGATTGGAAGGGACCATCGCTTCTTTTAATACGCGTTCATTAAATTTTACCCAAGTGCATTCACGATTCAAAAAATAGTTATGATTGGTAAATTTCACAATCTCCACCGACCCTTTCTACGCTTTTATTAACTTAGGAGAAATGCCAAATACTTCTGCAAAATTGACAGCTGTCTTCATAAACGTCCAGCGTTCCAAGGCAATATCGGATTCTGCATGATAATATACTTTGAGCAGTCCATCTGCTAGTTCCGTCCGGATGCGGCTGATTTTTCCTAAATGGCTTTTGTCCAATGAATCAGCCAGGCGGAAAATGGCTACTAATTTAGCCGTAATCACCTTCTGTTCTGCAGATAAATGATTGTAGATAGCCGGGGATGCATGTAAAATGCCGCCATACGAATAATAGCAAATATTGGCAAGTATTTCTTTTTCTTCATCTGTAATGCCAAACAAATCGGTTTCCATGATCAAATTATATGTACAACTATTGTGCTTGCGTATATTGATGAATTTGCCAATTTCATGCAAAATAGACGCCAGCTGCAGCAAATACCCGTAAGTGAAGTCAAGCCCAATTTCTTTGTATACGGCATGGAACAGCACGCTGCTGAACTCCTCAACGGCCGAGGAATGCGTCGGGTCATATAAATATTTTCCTGCCATCTCCCGCGTCAAATCCAAAAGCAGCGTCCGTTGGTGACTGACATACGAATTATGCGTCTGCTCTGCTACGTAATGCATGGAATACCCTTCCGTAAAGGTCGTGCTCATCATGACAATCATATCGACGTCCAGACTGCGCAGCAGTTCATAGTACAATAACAGCGTCGGCATAATGACATTGGCCAAATTTTCTGATAAATGAAACTGCTGCACCAATTTATACGGGGTAACACCATGAAAAGAATAAATAAACTGTTTGAATTCCTGGGGAGTAATAAGGCTGACGTCTTCTACATGTTTTTTATTCATCAAGCGACCAATCAACGTCGCTGCCCGTCCTGATAAAACAATGTACTTGATGTCATGCTGGCGCACACTGGCCCACAGCGGGGACAACGTACCATAAATATATTCCCGGACAGCCGTCGTAAATGTCAGTTCCTGCCGCTGTTTTTCTGTAAAGTTTTCCAAAATGCGCAGCGACCCGATATGCACGTTTTGCTGAAACAGCAGCTTATCTGATTTCCAGCAGGTCAGTCCTACGCCGCCGGAGGTAATATCCAGCAACAGTACGGCTTTATTGGCAAAATTAAAGCGTCCTTTCAAAACATGATAATACAAGCCGAAAAATTTATAATATATTTCTTTCGTCATGCGCACGACTTGGACATGAAACCCTGTGCGAATATAGATCTGATCCAATACGTTGAGCAGATTATCGGCTTCGCGAATGGCCGTCGTAGATAAAACGTGTACATCAGTCACATCGTAATCTTTCATCAACTGTTTGAATTTACCCAGTATGGTACAGATTTCATTCAATGATTGGAAGCTGACATGATGGCGCGTAAATACTTCGCCCCCATACCGTACTTCTTTGGATACATTTTCGATAATCTCCATGTCATCCAGTGATGAATAGGCTATAATTTTCAACGTCATATTTACTGTGCCAATGTGAATAATGCCAAACAACCTTCTGGCCCGATTCTCCATGTATGTTCCCCACTTTTCTTATTCAGTATTTGTGATGAGATCCTACCACACCACACATCTTTTTTATATTATAGCATGAACGTACCGATTTTTTACATTTTTCTTGGATATTTGCTGTCATACATTTATAATGGCATGATTGTCTTTGATAAAACACACAAGTGTTATTGTATGCATTTCATATATAGATACGATATGAGCTATGTAAAATTCTTGTCAAATATTTTGTCATATAATACGCTGATGTATATGATTTTGACATTTTATACAAAAAAAGTGGGAACAGCCGTTGGTTCTGTAGTATAATGATACCGTTAGGACATTACAGAAAGAAATGGGGTATACGATGGAAAAATTAGCCATTATCGATATGGGTTCCAACTCAATCCGATTTGTCGTTTTACAAATTGCCGACAATACCGCCTATTCCCTCTTATATCAAGAAAAAGAATCGATTCGTCTCGGTCAAGGTCTCAATCAGACCGGCCAGCTCAGTGATGAAGGAATGGAACGTGCCATGACATGTTTACATGTATATAAACATATTATGGAAGTCATGGAAATTACAAACTGCATGGCTGTCGCAACGGCTGCGGTCCGCAATGCCAGCAACGGTGACGCGTTTTTGAAAAAAATCAATGCGGAAACAGGCATTACCATGAACGTCATCACAGGAGAACGAGAAGCGTATCTGGGATATTTAGGCGTCATTAACACCATCGCTATGAAAGATTTCCTTATCTTCGATTTAGGCGGTGCCAGTGTAGAAATGACGCTCGTCCATGACGGTGAACCGGTTCATTCTATTTCTATCCCTATCGGCGCCGTGACGCTGACAGAAAAATTCAGTCTCCCAAACAACGTGACAGATGACGCGCTGCAGGCCTGCACGAAGTATGTACGCAAGAAGCTGTCAGCGGCTCCCTGGATTAAAAATTTATCCCTGCCGATTGTCGGCATTGGCGGTACTGCCCGGAATTTTGCAAAGATGGACCAACGGGCTACGAATTATGAAATGTCTAAAATTCATAATTATATTTTGCATGCAGAAAATTTTTCGGCATTATATACACAAATTACAACCCGCACCAGTGCCAACCGCAAAAAAATCCCCGGCTTGTCCAGTGAACGAGCTGACTTAATTGTTGCCGGGGCTGTTGTCATTAAAACGATTTTCGACACTGTCGGAAGCGACGAAATGGTCGTCAGCGGCTGTGGTCTCCGTGAAGGGCTGTTTTTTGAATACTATGCTAATTTTTATCATTTAGCCAAACCTCGTTTTGATGATATATTAGCATTCAGCGTACAAAACTTTATGGGTACCTTAGGCGCTGTTGTCAATAAGGCCCACATTCATCAGGTCATAAAAATTACAGGCCAATTATTCGATCAGCTGCAAGAGCTGCATGGCTATGGGCCGCGGCAAAAACGGCTGCTGATGACAGCTGCGCAGCTGCATGATGTAGGCAAAGTTATTAATTTTTATAATCATGCCCGCCATTCTGCGTTTATGATTGGCCATGCTCCCTTGTACGGCCTGACACACAGAGAACAGCTGATTGCTTCCTTTATTGCAGGATTTCACCATGGCATCAGCCGCAAGACCCTGCGTGCCTACCGGTATGCCAACATGGTTTCTCCTGATGACTGGATCATGATTCGCAAACTGTCCACCCTGCTTGCGTTAGCCGAAGCATCGGATTTGACGTACGAACAAATCGTAAAGGATATTCAAATCACTTTTGCAGAAAATGTTGCCGTAATGGTCATTACGACTACGCCGGGTACCACATATAATGCAGCCGATTATGAAATGAAGCAGTTGACCAAGCAGTTTAAAAAAGAATATGGAGCTACTTTGCTTTTAGTTTGGAAATAATAAAAGTACTGCAACCGATACAGGTACATAAAAAAAGTCAGCGCGGCTATACATGCCCGCTGACTTTTTTATTTATTTTTCTGCCGTATCTTCTTTTAAATACGTCCAGCCGTCTTGCTGATAAATCTTATTTTCTTTCATTAAGTGTCCTAACGCTCGTTTAAATGCCGCTTTGCTCAAGCTGAACTTCGCCTTAATAACGGCTGGTGCCGTTTTATCGCCATAGGGCATTTTACCTTTACGCTGTTTCAAAAATGCGATGATTTTTTCTCCGTCCGGCGTGAGCGAATTTTCTTTAGTCTGGCGCAGTGAAATGTTCACACGGCCGTCTTCCCGAATATAAGTAATGCGGCCTTTAACCATTTGGCCAATCAGAATCGGGCCGTTAAATTCGCTGCGGTGAAGAAACGCAATCCAGCGTTCCCGCGTCATCAGATAGGCACCTTGGTCTGTCATGTTGTACACAGCACCTTCTACCCAATCGCCGACTTTAGCGTCTGTTGCGGCTTTGGAAGCCCGGCGCATTTCATCTTCTACTTCCATGGATACAGCCAAGCGATGCGACTTATCTTCGTATAGTTTTACCCATACATATTCTCCTTCTTTGGGCCGTCCCTTCATTTCCGCAAACGGCATAAAAATACCTCGTTCTGTGCCGACATCGACAAACGCACCGAAACGGGTCGTATTAATAACAGGGGCATAACCAATCTGCCCCACTTTAATTTTAGGCAGACGCATGCTGGCCGTCAGTCGGCCCAATGGGTCATGATACAAAAACACGGTTACTGTGTCACCGACTTGAACCGGTTCTGTTTGCTGGTTTTTATGAAGCAAAATATCGTCATTTGTGTTGCCTGTACCGCCATTAAGAAACGCACCCATCTCACTGGTACGCAGTACTTCCAGCGTAGCGATACTATTTTCCTGCAGTAATGGATTCATTTTATTCACCTTCAAACGGAATTCGTTCAGCGTCACACCATAAATTTTCTAAATCATAATACTGCCGATCTTGTTCCACAAATACATGTGCTACGACTTCGCCGGCATCAATCAGAATCCATTTGCCTTCCCGGTATCCTTCTACATGACGGACATCATAGCCGTGCTTTTCCATCTGTTCTTCAATGTTATCAGCAATACTTTGTGCCTGCCGATTGTTGCGGGCACTGCAGATAACAAAATAATCCGCCATCATGGAAGAGTCTTCCATATTCAGAATAACAATATCCCAGCTTTTTTTATCATCTGCTGCTTTCGCAGCAATTTCATAACTCTTTAATTCTTTTTCTTCTTTCGTCGTTTCTTTCATTACGATTGGCATAATCTATCGTTTCTCCTTTATTCTTTTGCGTTTGTTGAGTGGACATCGGCTGCAGGAGCCGTCGGCGCAGCTGCAATCGCATTATTGGTCGTTCCTATAATTTTTTGTACTTCTACTGGGTCGTATGTCCATAATTCTTGATACGATGTTTCTTTATCCTTAGTCATTTCGCCCGGCAAAATATAGAAATGAATGGCACTGACCGGTACATTTTTGAAATCAAATGCCAGAGAAGCCATATCTTTGGCGGAAATATTCGATTGAACTTGGTTCCAAAATCGATACATAAAGACAACATTGGCAATTCCAAAATGATTTTCCCGTTCGTTGTAAAATTCTTTGACAAACCGTTCCTGCCGCTGTGTCCGCGACAAATAGCCGTCGCTGTCAATATAGCGCATATACCCGGCAGCTTCCTGTCCGTCAAGGTTTTGATAGCCTTGGTACAAATTAATATCCGTTTCTCCGACAGCATCGGCATGATACATATTCTTTTCGACGTACATAGGCATGCCGCCGCTCATATCGATCATTTTGCCAAATGTTTCTTCTGTAAATTCAGCATAAAACGGAATCGGAATATGGAAAATATCTTCTACGACAGCCCGCAGCAGCGGCAGACCGCCTTCGCTGTATACATCCTGCAATTCCTGTATTCCCTTTTCTTTGCGTCCTGTAATTTTAGTATTATCCGGCAGCATGATGAAGTCAACCTGCTTTTTATCCCTGTTTACAGCTGCTACGCCAATAAAATTGGCATGCTGCGGCGCATCATTATCCACGCCTACGAACAAGACATACAACGGAATATCCGGGCTGGACTGTGTAAAAGACTCAGAAGATCCGTTTTGCACGGCATCTATTTTCCCTTGCAGCTGTGCTTGACGAGCATCCTGAAAATGTTTCCATCCCAATACAACCAACAGGCAAATAAACAGCAACGCTGCCAAAACCAGCAGCAAACGGCGAAATTTTTGGCGCGGCGTTATTTTTTTCTTCATGCGTTTTTGAGGACGTTTTTTGGTTAGGTTGTCTTGCTCCATTATTTTTCCTTCCTATCTGCCTGCATAGCCAAAAGCAATGCATTTCGATTGATGACAGTTCCTGCATAAATCGTTTTTTCTTGTTCAAGCAAATGGGAAATTGTGGAATCATATCCAGCTAAGACTGCCCGATCTAAGTCGGTTGCCGCCAACTGGCGCAATGTTTCTACGCCGTCAAAATCACGATTAACTTCAATATAATCTGCAATAAAAATGATTTTTTCCAACGTTCCCATGTGTTCGGCCCCTGTCGTATGATGCGCCAACGCCGCAAGCAGTGTTTCATCCTGTATACCGTACGTTTCTCTGGCAATCGTCACGGCTGCGTAGCCATGAAGCAGTCCTCCTGCGGACATAATGGCAGCAGGCAGGGAATCGCCGAAAGAACGGCGTGCCAGCTGCTGCATTTCTTCCAGCGGCTTTTGTTTGGCTGCATCATGCAGTAAGCCTGCTACTTCTGCCTGATCTAAGTCGCCGCCATATTGGCCGGCTAATTCCCGTGCTTTGGCAGCAACGCCCAAAACATGGGTATACCGATGCTTAGAAAGGTTTTCTTTTAAATCGTTTTTAATTTTTTCTTTTAATGCTTCGTTGTACATTGATATACTCCATTTTTACGGATATATTCTGCCACTGTCGGCGGTATCATATAGCGTATAGACTGGCCGGTTGCAATACGGTGCCGCAGTTCTGTAGAAGAAATTTCCATGGTGGGTACTGTTAATTTTAAAATATTTTTTCCCAATGTTCCAAAATGGTCGATGACACTGCCAATTGATTGACTGCCATCGGGTCTTGTCGCTCCTACAAACTGGCATAAGGACAAAATTTCTTCCGGCGCATGCCAATTCGGCAGGTCTTGAATCGTATCCGTACCGGAAATAAAATATAAAATATAAGACGGCCCATAGAGCTTTTTTAGGAAATGCAGGGTATCTACGGTATAGGAACGGCCTTTGCGGCGTATTTCCATATCGCTTACGGCAAAATGAGGATTATCGGCAATGGCCAGCCGCACCATGGTCAGTCTTTGCTCTGCTGTAGCGCCTGCAACATGCTTATTGGGCGTTATGTAAGACGGAATAAACAAAACCTTATCCAAATGGAATGTTTGTCTTGCTTCTTCTGCTATCATCAAATGTCCCAGATGAATGGGATTAAAGGTACCTCCCATAATCCCCAATCTAGTAATTTCCATAGTAAATGTAGATTCCTCCCCATACGATGCCGACAGCAAGCAGATACAACACTAAGAATTTGGCATAATGCTTATATTCATATTGTGTTTTAGGTGCTGCGGCATAGTTCCGAAGCGTTTGTATATATCCCCATACGACTCGTTTCATCAGCGAATCTGTCCTTCTCCATGAATCACATATTTATAGGAAACCAGCGCCGTCAAGCCCATGGGGCCGCGAACGTGCAGCTTTTGCGTGCTGATGCCGATTTCAGCGCCAAAGCCAAATTCAAATCCGTCAGTAAACCGTGTCGATGCATTGACATATACAGCGGCAGAATCAACTTCCTGCAAAAATTTAGCTGCTGTTTCTTTATTTTCCGTCACAATCGTTTCGGAATGATGGGTACTGTAGCGGCGAATATGTGCTATGGCCTCATCTACAGATGCCACGGTACGAATGGACAGGATCAGGGCATTATATTCTGTCTGCCAATCGGCATCCGTTGCTTCCTGCATGCCCGTTTCATAGGTACGTACAGCCGTATCGCCGCGCAGTTCTACGGCATCTTTTTGCATCACCGGCACCAGCTTGGCCAGCAGTGCCTGGCTGACATCCTGGTGAACCAGCAAGGTTTCCATCGCATTGCATGTAGACGGCCGGGATACTTTGGCATTTTCAATAATACGTACAGCCATATCCAAATCAGCATCGGCATCGACATACACATGACATATGCCGCTGCCTGTTTCAATGCAGGGTACAGTAGCCGTCTGCACCACCATTTGAATCAAACCGGCCCCGCCGCGGGGAATCGCCAAATCAATATACTGCCGCAGTGTCAGCAATTCTTTGACTAAAGCCCTGTCTGTATTTTCCAGCAGTTCCACCAAGTCAGGCGATAAGCCGGCTTTCTGCAGTCCCGTCTTGATGACGGCTGCCAAAGCCATATTAGAACGGATGGATTCACTGCCGCCCCGCAGTACGCAGGCATTGCCGGATTTGATGCACAGTGCAGCTGCATCGACGGTCACATTGGGCCTGGATTCATATACCATGGCAATGACGCCCAAGGGAACTGTAATTTTCTGAATATGAAGCCCATTGGGACGCGTCCAATCTTCCAGACACTTGCCAACAGGATCTGGCAGGTCAATGACCTGTCGCACGCCCGTTGCCATGTCAGCAATACGTGCTTTTGTCAATGCCAGCCTGTCAAGCATCGCTTCACTCATACCGTTTGCTTTGGCATGTGCTAAATCTTCCTGATTGGCTGCCAAAATCGTTTCGCATTGCGATTCTAATTCTTCTGCTATATAATACAGTGCTTTATTTTTAACAGCTGAAGCAGCATTTGCCAGCAGTCTGGATGCCTCATGGGCTGCTCTTGCTTTCGTACGTACTTCTGATTCCATCGGTATCCCTCCTTGCTATTGCATGACCACCAGGTTATCCCGGTGAATGACTTCTTCATAAACGCCTTCATGGCCTAAAATAACCGCAATATCATTGGTCTTGTGTTTTTTGATGGCTGCAATCTGTTCACTATTATAGTTGACGATTCCCTTGGCAATGATAACGCCGTCATAGACAACATGAACAATATCCCCTTCATGAAAGATTCCTTCTACACGCACAATGCCTACAGGAAGCAGGCTGGAACCATGTTCTATTAAAGCATTGCGGCATCCTTCGTCTACGACAATCGTCCCCTGCGATTTACTGCCGGACAAGAGCCAGCGCTTTTTGGAATGCAGATTCGAATCTTTCGCCGTAAACCAGGTTCCTACTTCCTCGCCGCGACAAATTCTGCGCAATATGCCGTCTTCACTACCGGACGCAATGACCATATCGACACCGGAAGACGTGGATATAGACGCAGCCTGGATTTTGGTATACATCCCGCCAGTGCCGATGGAGGACCCAGCACCTTCTGCAATGTCATAGAAATGTTTGTCGATTTCCGTTACCTTAGGAATCAGCACGGCGTCCGGATGCGTTTGCGGATTGGCGGTGTACAAGCCATCAATATCAGACAGCAGCACCAGTAAATCGGCATCAATAATGCTGCTGACCATAGCGGACAGTGTATCATTGTCGCCAATTTTAAATTCATCAATCGCTACGACATCATTTTCATTGATAATCGGCAAAATGCCCATATCCAGCATCGTCAGCAGGGTATTGCGAGAATTCATGAAATTTTTTCGATTCTGTGCATCCATCCGCGTCAACAGTACTTGTCCTACAATTTGGCCATATTCGCGAAACATCTTTTCATAGGTATGCAGCAGCACACCCTGGCCGACAGCAGCAACAGCCTGTTTTTCCCGAATTGTCTTGGGACGCTGCGCCAAGCCCAAGGGACCTAGCCCGGCACTGACGGCACCGGATGATACCAATACCATCTGTCTGCCTTGATTGGCCAAATCAGCAATTTCCATGACAAGCCGTTCAATCCGATGATAATTTAATTTTCCTGATTCATGAGTCAGCGTACTCGAACCTACTTTAACGACAATACGCCTTTTTTGTGTTAATTCCGGTCGCGTAACGGCCATAGTATCACAACCTTACATCGTAATAAAATCAAAATGGGATTTTTTGTCTTTTTTCTTAAATAATACACCGTAATGGCCTATTACCTGAATCAATTCGGCTCCGAGCATATCTGCCAGTTCTTCCATGGTTTCCTTGGTATCCAAGTTGGCGTTATTCAGTACATGCGCCTTAATCAGTTCTCTAGCTGTAATGGCAGCACGAGCGCTGTCAATCACGGCATTACTCAACCCGTCTTTGCCAATTTGCACAACAGACGGCATCAAACTTGCCATCCCTTTTAATTTCTTTTTATCTTTGTTATTCATACAAACTCCTTTTATTCGTGATAGTCAAATTCCATTCCGTAAATACGAACGGTATTTCCGTCTTGAATGCCGTGTTCTTTCAGCAATTTGTCCAGTTCCATATACCGCCAAATCCGCTGGAAGCGGCGCAGCGACTGGTCATCGTCAAAATTGGTCATAGCCACCAAGTTTTCAATACGCGGTCCTGTAATGACAAAGGCACCATCATCATCGCGTTTTACTTCAAAATCAGGCTTTTCTTCTGCTTTATACACGACTTCTTCCGTTGTTTCTTCCGGTTCTTCGATGTAATCTTCCAGCAGTGTCCAAACTCGTTCCAGCAAGGCGTCCATCCCTTCGCCTGTCAACGCGCAGATAGGATACACTTCGACGCCGCGCTGTGTCAGATACGCTTCCAGTCGTTCCAGATTGTCCGACCCTTCTTCCAGGGCATCGACTTTATTTGCTGCGACAACTTGCTGTTTTCTCGACAATTTGTCACTATATTTCTTTAACTCCGCATTGATTTTTTCATAATCTTCAATCGGATCTCGGCCTTCCATGCCGGACACATCCAAAACATGAATCAATATTTTAGTCCGTTCAATATGGCGCAGAAAATCATGCCCCAATCCTACACCTTCACTGGCACCGTCAATGAGTCCCGGAATATCTGCCATCACAAAGCTGCGGTGGTCGCTCAAATTGACAACGCCTAAAATAGGATTCAACGTTGTAAAATGATAAGCTGCAACTTCCGGCTGTGCTGCTGATACTTTCCGCAGAATACTGGATTTGCCGACACTGGGATAGCCCAACAAGCCTACGTCAGCCAATACTTTCAATTCCAGTTTCAGCCACCGTTCTTCTCCCGGTTCTCCTCGTTCGGCAAAGGTCGGCGTGCGGTTGGCACTGGTACGAAAATGCCAGTTGCCGCGGCCGCCGCGGCCGCCTTTGGCCACAATCGCCTGCTGGCCGTCGTGACTCAAATCAGCAATAATTTTATCGGTTTCTTCATCGCGAACTACCGTTCCCAGCGGCACGGTAATCAGTAAATCATCAGCATCGCGGCCGTATTTATTGCTTCCCTGTCCTTTGCCGCCTGGCTTGGCTTTAAACAAACGTCGAAAACGAAAGTCTACCAATGTATTGACGTTGCGGTCTGCTACGAGGACCACGTTGCCGCCCTGCCCGCCGTCACCGCCGTTAGGACCGCCTTTAGGAACAAATTTTTCATGCCGGAAGCTGCTCATGCCATCGCCGCCGCGGCCTGATTGTACAAATATTCTTGCTCTGTCTATAAACATAATTCACCTCATGGAAATGAAATGCGCCAACGCGCCTATATACGAAATCTCCGTTTACACTGCCATATATACAGAAAGAGACACAGCATACATATACCATGTCTCCTGTCTATCTGTCCTACGTGCATATGTAATTACGGTACTGAGAAAATTTTAAAGCAAAATGACGAATCTGTAAAGACATTTTTTAGAAATTTCCAAAAAGATGGCCTCGATGCTTTAGGATTCTTCTTTTAACACATCAATCGCTTTCTGCAGTTGGTAGTCTGTCGTATCATTGGGCTGCAGCTGCACCATGATATCTGGTTCAATACCTGCCCCGTCAATTTCTCTGCCATTTGCCGTGTGATACTTGGCCACTGTCAACTTGACAGCGTCATCGTTGCTGATGCCATACACACCCTGCACAGTACCCTTGCCATAGCTGCGCACGCCAATAATCTTGCCCAAGCCTAAATCTTGAACCGCCCCAGCGACAATTTCTGACGCACTGGCTGAATTTTCATTAATCAGTACAGCCATCGGAATGGTATCACCGGTTCCGGAAGCCGTATAGGTCTGTGTATTGCCATCACTGCTGGTAAAAGATACGACCGTACTGCCCTGCGGCACAAAATTCCCGGCTACTTCTACCGCCTGATCGACCAGGCCGCCCGGATTGTTTCGCAGGTCGAGAATCATTTTTTCCATGCCCTGTTCCCGCAGCGACTGGTATTCTTTTGTAAATTCCTTGCCTGTATCTTCACTAAAAACGCCAATGCGGATGTAGCCAATATTAGTCCCTTCGACCATCTGACCCATGACGGTCTTCATATGAATCTGCCGCCGTGTCAACGCGACCTCTTTATCCGCACCGTCTTCACGAATTGTCAATACGACATCGGTGTTGACCGGCCCGCGAATCTTTTGCGATACATCTTCCAGCTTCATGCCTGCCGTCGGCGTCCCGTCAATAGCCGTAATGATATCGCCCCGTTTCAACGCAGCTTCACTAGCCGGACTGTCATCGATAACGCCGGCAATTAATACGCCTTCATCGGCACTGCCGATATAGACGCCAATACCTGCATAGGAGCTAGTCATTTGTTCTTGAAAACTTTGAAATTCGTCGCCGGCCATATATACGGAATGCTTATCGCCAAGCGTGGAAACAATTCCTTTCATGGCGCCGTCAAGTAATGTCTTTTTGTCTACCGTATCCGCATAGTGCGTTTCTACGACATACAATGTGCGATACAGTTTCATCCAACCCAGCCAATCTCCCATAAAATAATAGGACAGGCCCATAAAAATCAATACGGCTGCTGCCAATGCAGACACAACCCACGCCACTATATGATACAGCCAGGAAGTTCGTTTTCCCTTATCCATCGTATCGCCGCCTTATAAATATGCTGCCGGATCTACGGGGTCACCGTTGGACCGGACTTCAAAATGAACATGCGGGCCTGTCGAATTTCCAGTAGAACCCGCATAGGCAATGACTTGCCCCTGCGATACAGACTGCCCTTCGGATACATTTAATGATTCATTGTGGCCATATAATGTCGATAAGCCATTGCCATGGTCGATAATAACGGCATACCCATACCCGCTAATCCAGCCGGCTTCGACAACAACACCGCTGTCAGCTGCATGAACAGGTGTACCGTAATCGACGCCGATATCCATACCACTGTGATAAATAGTAGAACCAAAAATCGGATGCGTACGATAGCCGTACGGCGAGGTAATCACACCATTTACCGGCCAAATAAAGGCACCAGAGCCACTGACCGGCTGATAGCTGTAATCTGCACCGCCGCCGTCTCCTGCGCTGCCGCTGTCATCTGCACCGCTGCTACTGCTGTCATCCGAACTACTGCTAGCTGCTGCCTGCTGCTGTGCCGCAGCTTCTGCCGCAGCTGCGGCACGGGCAGCCGCCCTTTGCCGCAGCATGTCTCCAATAGCCTGGGAAGAAGCTTCTAATTCGCGATATACTTCTTCTGCCGTCGCTTTATCGGTTTCTGCTTTATGCAAAATAGCCTGTTGTTCACTCTTATGCTGTTCGATTTCCGCTTTTTTCTTAGCCGCGTTTTCCTTCAATTCAGCCTGCTTCTGTCGCTGATCTTCCAGCTCCTGCTGCACCTGCTGAATTTCGTCACGCTGCTGGCGAATAGAGTTGATTAAATCCATATCAGCGGCAATCACGCGCCGCAGCAAGTCCACACGATTAGCGAAATCATTGAAATCCTTGGCACCCAATACAACATCCAAATAGCTCAGCTGCCCATGCATATAAATATCACGGATGCGGACCCGGAATACTTTTTCCCGTTTTTTCAGTTTCGCTTGTTCTTCTTTTAATTTAACCTGCATGTCTGCAATCTGTTTTTCTGTATCGGCAAGCTGTGAAGAAATCGATTGATATTCTTTAGTCGCAGCATTCAAATTATCCTGAGTTACCCGCAGTTTTTCAGAAACATTGCCAATGACAGCTTCAGCATCGCTTTTTTTCTGTGTTTGTTCTGCCATCTGTCCCTGCACATCGGACAACTGATTTTGTAAATCCTCATCTTCTGCAAAAACAGCAAAACAAGGATTCAGCAGCGCTGCCGCTACCAGGGAGGCAATATATTTTTTGTGTGAATTAAACGTCACCATAGCCTTACACCTTCATATACCGTTTCAACGAAATCGTGCTGCCTACTGCCCCAATAATCATGCTGATAACCAGCAAAACGCCAGCCATCCGATACATAAACGGGTACATGCTGACAAGCGGCAAAAATGCCAGAGAACGATGAATAGCTACCGTTACAAATTCATAAAACTGAAACAACACGATGTCCGCAATCAGACCGCCGATAAATCCCAAGAACAATCCTTCCAGCAGGAATGGCCAGCGAATAAACCAGTTCGTTGCCCCAACGTATTTCATGATTCCTATTTCTTTACGCCGTGCAAAAACAGTCAGGCGAATCGTGTTGGAAATAATAAACAGCGTCGCCAGTGTCAAGAAAATGACCAAGGCAATGCCGCCCCAGCGAATGACCGATGTAATTTGGAAAAGCTGTTCGATAATTTCCTGGCCATAATGTGTGCTTTCTACTTCCGGGTAATCGGCTACAATTCGAGCCGTCCGTTTGACAGCAGCCGGATCGGTAAACGTAATTTCATAGGAACTTGGCAGGGGATTTTTTCCTTCCAAGGCATTGAGTATACCCGGCTGATCTTTCATACGGTCCCGCAGTTTGTCCATGGCCTGATCTTTATTGGTAAACGTGATTTCTTTTACATCTTCCATTTGTTTTAATCGTTTGCCAACGCTCATTACTTGTTCCGTAGACAGGTCATCTTTTAAATAAATACTGATTTGTACCTGGCTTTCCAAGTTTTCAGCAAAATAATCCAAGTTGGCTACCAAGGTCATAAAAATCCCCAGTATAAAGAAGGAAAGCGCTACGGTGGCAATGGAAGCAATCGTCATAAAGCGGTTGCGCCAAAAAGACTGCAGGGCTTCTGAAACAAAATAACGCATCGTCCTAATCTTCATCGTTGTAGCCGCCTTTCTGTTCATCACGGACGACATGACCATTGACGATTTCGATGACGCGCTTGTTCATCAAGTCTACCATCTGTTTGTCATGCGTGACCATGAGAACGGTCGTCCCCATATGGTTAATTTTCTTAAACGTATCCATAATGTCGCGTGATGTTTCCGGGTCCAGGTTTCCTGTCGGTTCATCAGCAATCAGCAGCAGCGGCCGATTGACAATTGCTCTGGCAATCGCTACACGCTGTTGTTCGCCGCCGCTCAGATTGTGCGGCAGTGCATCGGCTTTGCCCAAAAGGCCCACTAAGTCCAACACGTTGCGGACGCGTTCTTTGATGACGCGGCGCGGTGATTCAATTACTTCCATGGCAAAGGCCACATTTTCTTCTGCCGTCTTGTTGGGAAGCAGTCTAAAATCCTGAAATACAATCCCCATTTTGCGCCGCAGATACGGTACGCGGCTTTTCGGCAGCCGATTGACTGCCGTTCCGTCTACATAGACGGAGCCGGATGTCGGCAGTTCTTCATGGGACAATAATTTTATCAGCGTAGATTTGCCGGCACCGCTGGCACCGACGACAAATACAAATTCGCCTTTCCCAATATGCAGTGAAACATGATCCAGCGCAATGGAGCCGTTGCTGTATACTTTCGATACATCTTTTAAGTCAATCATACGAAACCTCTTTTCAAACATATCCAAACGGACAAGCTGCGCAGCCGATATCTTATATATCGTTTTTTAAATGAGTCCGCAGCTCTGTTTTGTCTTCAATGACCCGCAGTGCTAAGTACGCATTGCGCATCGACTGTCGGCGCAAATGATTCAAATGCGCTTTGATTTCCGGAGAAATTTGCCCGGCTTCCAATTTGCCAGCTACGTTTTTTACCAGCTGCTGTGCCGTTACATTTTCTACAGTACCGCACAGCGTATCCCCTATCAGTTGAATAAAACTATCTATTTTGGGGTCATAGGAAATGGCTGCCGCCGGAACCTGCATAATAGAAGCAAACACAAGCGCGTGAAGCCGGTTGGCAATCACAGCATCCATACAGCCGATGAGCGACATAAATTCTACCGTATTATACTGTTCTTTCAAGACAACAGCTTCTGTTTTCATCGCCTTAGCAATATCTTCACCGGCACGCACATCGGCAGGATACTGCATCGGAATGAAAATGATACGGGCATCATAGGTCGTCTGCAGCACATCTGCCGCCTTGGCAATTTCTTGTTTAAATGCTTCCATACCTTTCCAGTCGCGAACGGCAATGCCGATACGGCGGCGAATTCCTGTCACTCCCGCCTTTTTGAGCAAATAAAATCCAATCTGCTTGTCTACTGGATGCATAGATAAAACAGCATCAGCTGTCACATGAATAGGCGGCACCGTAACGCCCAAAGATGCCAGTTCGGCTTTAGAATCAGCGTCGCGCACGCCAATAACCGTGACGCGCTGCAGCACGCGTTGTACCGCCTGCCGTTCTTTACTGCCAATGACCGGCCCTATCCCTTGCGCATACAGCATGACTGGCTTGTGAAAAAGCAACGCAATCCGCATGATAAAGAGATAATAATACAAGCTGCGGGAACTGGTTACATTTTGAAGCAAGCTCCCCCCACCGCTGATAAGAATATCACAGCGGCGAATAGCCGCTGCGATAGCTAAAAAATTCATGCGGTGAACTGCATGTACTTTATGATACTCTTTGGTCATCCGGCAGTTGCCGGTAATAACCGTAATATGTATATCAGGAATAATATCCCGCAGTGAGCCGACAATAGCCGAAAGCATGGCTTCATCACCGGCATTGGCAAATCCATAGTATCCAGAAATTACTACTTTAACCACGGGGTTTCACCTGCTTTCCCAGCCATGCCGTTACATATTGCAGCACGGCCAAGAGGAAAATAACCAAGATGCCGATAACCATTCCGACAATCCAGCCGTCAATACCGCGGATAAAGGACATGAGGAACGGCGTGCGGATATGGGCAAATGTTTCTACCATAGAGCCTACGCCGATGGCTGCTGCCAAGACGAGGAAAAAGTGCAGAATCTGCGGCCATTTTCGATACATGGCTGCTACCATGAGGAAAAATGCCGGATGGCCAATCAAAAATTCCTTTTCGCGAGGCCGTGCATACATGGCATTTTCCAAGAAACGGCGCAAAGCTACTTCTGCTCCCGGCACAGGAACTCCTGCCGTATGGCCGCTGCGGCCGACAAAGACAAAAGCTACTAAGCCCAGTATGGCCAATACAATCAATGTACCCATTTTAATCGGAATATTGAGAAATTCTTTGGCAAACGTGACGAAATCCTGGGCAGATGTCATCGTCGTGCCACCCAAGGGAAAACGGCGCAGATAGCCAATGGCTACCAGAATAACCGGCAGAATAAAAGTCAATTTGACACCGCGGTAAAAGTCAAATTCCATAAAGAAGCGAATATTTCCCAACATAGCAGCAATAAACAAGCCGCCAATCATGGCAATTGCTACGGCACAGGTAAGTCCTATCGCCCCATCGCGAATTACTTTTCCATAACTGAGTTTATGCGTAATCTTTTTCTTTTTCCAGCAGTCCAGCAGCAAGAGAATCGCTGCCGTAGGAGCTGCCGAGGCACAGCCTACAGCCATCATCTGCAAGAACAGTGCCCCTTTGGCAATCACAGCACCGCCTATGCCGCCGATAATCGCCAGCACCATCAACAGATAATTGAGACGGTTGGAAAGCGGCAGCAGTAAGTTGAGCGTAAAAACAAATCCGCAGGCAGCAGCCGCAGCAATCAGCGCCAATAAAATTTTGTTAGGATAATACGTATCCATTACCGTAGCCCGTCCCAACGTGTAGCCGCGGTCCTGCAGTTTTTTGCTGGCCATAGAGATATATGCCAAATTCGTTTCTGTCAGATTCATGCCGTGCATCGGCTTTTTATACAACGGATACAAATTAACGCGGACATTGCGTTCCAAATCACTAATGTAGTAGCGCATAGCAGCTTCTTCCGGCGTAATCTTTTCCAATTCTTCTTTCGCCATAGCATATACACGTACGGTTTGATAATCCAATAAACCGGCTAAATCGTACATGCCGTCTTGGGACGTATACTGCAGCTGATTGACAGATTCAATCATGTAAAACGGCAAATGCCGTTCTTTCATTTGGTCAGCAGTAAAAGTCAGCATGTCTTTGCGCTGTGCATTGACATGCGTATATCCCAGTACTTCTTTGCCGACAAACATAATACCGGATGCATTTTCAATCGTGTCGGCACGGTCAAAAAAGCGTTGTACTTGTTCTTTCGTAGGATTGCTGTAATTGGTAGGCCGCAAAATCACATGAAAGCCGTGCGAAGAAATCTTTTTGGCATCTGCCGTCATAATTCCCAAATTGACATCGCCCAGTGCCGGCATGACACCGCGCAGCCCGGCAATACGATATTGGCTGTCAGCAAGCAAGCTGACATTTTTTTCGCCCAAGCGGATTTTCAAATCAGCAGTAACTTCATCAAAATAAAGATCTTCCTGATCTTTTGGTTTGCCAACTAAATAATAATCATAGGATAAATCGGCAATATGGAACTGAGGATAATACAGCTTTAAGCCCAAGCGGGTAATCAAGGACATTTCACCGCGCTGCGTCAATTTGTTAAGCGTTGTGTCATAAATGGTAAAGCTTGTAATCCCAGCTTCCCGGCATTTTTCCAACGCTGTATCCAAATCATACCCATCATTTCGTGCTATGTTGACAACAGCATCATAATCCATCGCTTGTTCAATGGTCATGCTCTTCTTTTCTACATAATGCCGTTGTACGCACAGACATATAGAACAAAGCACCCCGATCAGTACCGCCCCAATCAAGAGTACTTTACTAAACCTATTGTTTTTTGTCATCATTTCCACCTTATTTATGAGTTACTAACTCGTCCATGAATCGTAATTTGATTATCATGCAGCACAACACGGTCCGGCACAATGCCCAACGGGAAATCCTTAAAATCATACACTTCTACATTTCCAATGTGCTTGCTGCTGTATGTAAGGCCCAATCCTTCTACTGCTATATCAGATGGTACAAACATCAGCTTGGTGCCGTTCATGCCAAAGTGCCCGCGGATAACCGCCTGGGCCGTCAAAAAGCCGCTTGCATTAATAGTGCCGCGTACAATGACATCATCATTTTCAAAAGCAACATCAGCATCAGACAAGCCTTTTACTTTATCAAGGAGAAACTGCTGCAATGCGTCTCGGTGTATAGAGGCAGCCATTTCCCCGCGTTGCGCACGGAGTACAGTGACTTTCTGATCAGCCAAACTGTCCCATGGACTAAATGCCACACCCGTCAGCCGACAGTCAAACTGATCAAATTGCAGCCCGCCGACACGAAATTGGGTGCCGTGTACTTCTACAGCGTCCAAATCACCGGCCAGCACTTTCAGTCCCGGTGCAGCCTGCACCTGTACATCATCCGGCTGCAGTTCCATTTTAAGGGATAACGCATGGTATAACCCTGCTGCCGCTAATTGCGGTGCATATTGGTTCGCGCCAAACAACAGCGCGGCCAATATGAGCACTACGATACTTAATTTTTTCATTATAGTTCCTGTTTCGCTAATTTTTTATTCTTTTCCTGCTGTAAATATCCTTCAATAAATATATCCAAATCGCCATCCATGACGGCTTGAATATTACCGGTTTCTACATTGGTACGATGATCTTTGACTAAGTTATACGGATGGAATACATAGGAACGAATCTGACTGCCCCATTCAATCGCTTGATGAACGCCGCCGATTTCCGCTTTCAGCTTCGCTTGTTTTTCCTGTTCCAGTTCAAACAATTTAGCGCGCAGGTATTTCATACACATTTCTTTATTTTGAAGCTGTGAACGTTCGTTTTGACACTGTACTACGATCCCCGTCGGTATATGCGTCATGCGGACAGCAGAACTCGTTTTGTTGACGTGCTGCCCACCGGCTCCGGATGCCCGAAAGTAATCGACGCGTACGTCGTCCATGTTAATTTCTACGTCGACATCGTCCGGCAGTTCCGGCATGACATCGACAGCCGTAAAGGATGTATGGCGGCGCGCTGCAGCATCAAACGGCGAAATGCGTACCAGACGATGTACGCCTTTTTCTGATTTTAAATACCCATAGGCATATTCGCCGGTAATCGCAAACGTAGCGCTCTTGATACCAGCTTCATCTCCCGGCTGCAAATCCATGACCGTAATCTGATACCCGTTACGTTCAGCCCAGCGCGTATACATGCGGATGAGCATTTGCGCCCAATCCTGCGCTTCCGTACCGCCGGCACCGGCATGGAACGTAATAATCGCATTGCATTTGTCATACTCACCGGAAAGGAGCATGCGAACTTCTCGTTTTTCAACTTCTTTGACAAGTTCTTTATACTGGTCTTCGATTTCTCCTTCCAGTGAGGTATCGCCTTCTTCTATGGCCATATCCAAATAGTCCAGCGTATCCTGTACCCGCTGTACCAGCGCTTTATGTCCTTCTACTTCTGTTTTTAAATTCGTTGCTTCCTGCGATATCGCTTTGGCTTTATCCGGATGATTCCAAAAATCCGGGTCGCTCATCTGCATATCCAAATCCATAATACGTTCTTCTTTTCGAGGTAAGCTAAAGTGAATCCCCGATTTCTTGTATTCTTTTTTGTAAATCTTCGAGGGGCTTACGCAGTTCTTCTAATAACACAAGACTCACCATCTTTCATAAATCACATCTACTAATACTATATATCTACATATGTTAGGGCGCGCCGCAGCACGCCCTGTTTACCTATTGCTTGTTTTTTTCGTCCCGTTCGATATCTTCACGGCTGACTGGTTTGCTTTCTTCATGGACTTCTTTAGCACTCTGAAGATGATCTTCAGCCTGTGGAACCGGAGCGCTGTATGTTACCTGAATATGATAGAGGAACGTAACAACCGTTCGTTTAATCGATTCTATCATTTCTTCAAACATTTCATAGGCTTCAAATTTATATTCGACAAGCGGATTTTTCTGGCCGTATGCACGCAGGTTAATGCCTTCTTTTAAGGCATCCATTGCATCGAGATGATCCATCCACTTGCTGTCTACGACACGCAGCATAATCGCTTTTTCCAATTCGCGCATGGTCTGTTCGCCAATTTCTTTTTCCCGCGCATCATATAAATCTTCAGCGATTTTCTTCAATTTTTCATGAACTTCTACACGGCTCAAATTTTCCAATTCTTCTACCGTCGTCGTTCCTTTAGGAACAAAATACTGTTCCATTTGCTGCAGCAGACCGGCAAAATCCCATTCTTCCGGATACAGCTTTTCATCGGCATATTTATCCAATCCTTCGACAATGATGTCGTCTACCATGCCCATAATCGTATCGCGCAGCGATTCAGCAACCAATACCTGG
The DNA here is from genome assembly GCA_934193515.1 of uncultured Megasphaera sp. Classification (GTDB taxonomy): domain Bacteria; phylum Bacillota; class Negativicutes; order Veillonellales; family Megasphaeraceae; genus Megasphaera. The sequence goes on from CAKPVJ010000002.1 coordinate 90,909, forward strand.
CGGCGCTGGCCGTACAATACTTCACGCTGCTGGTTCATGACATCGTCATATTCCAAGACGTATTTACGAATTTCAAAGTTATGGCTTTCTACCTTTTTCTGCGCTTTTTCAATGGATTTAGTAATCATGGAATGGGTAATCGGTTCGTCTTCTTCCATTCCCAATTTGTCCATGAATTTGGAAATATTTTCAGAACCGAAAATACGCATCAGGTCATCTTCCAAAGAGAGGAAGAACTGTGTCGTGCCCGGGTCACCCTGACGGCCTGCACGACCGCGGAGCTGATTGTCAATACGACGGCTTTCATGGCGTTCTGTACCAATAATCATTAAACCGCCCAACGCAGCAACCCCATTGCCGAGCTTGATATCTGTGCCGCGGCCGGCCATGTTGGTAGCGATAGTTACCATGCCCTTCTGACCAGCATTTTTGATGATTTCAGCTTCTTTTTCATGATACTTGGCGTTTAACACGCTGTGGGGAATGTTTTCTTTATCCAAGAGCTGGCTGATGATTTCAGACTGGCTGATAGATGTCGTACCTACCAAGATAGGCTGGCCTGTCGCATGGCGTTTTTTGACTTCACGCACAACGGCACGGTATTTTGCGTTTTTCGTTTTATAAATGACATCCGGCAAATCTTTACGGATAGCCGGCTTGTTTGTCGGAATGACATAGACGTCCAGTTTATAAATCTTGTTGAATTCGTCTTCTTCCGTTTTTGCCGTACCGGTCATGCCGGCCAGTTTATTGTACATGCGGAAGTAGTTTTGGAACGTAATCGTCGCCAACGTTTTGCTTTCGCCTTGTACTTTTACATTTTCCTTCGCTTCAATAGATTGATGCAGTCCATCGCTGTAGCGGCGGCCAAACATCAACCGGCCCGTAAATTCATCGACGATAACAATTTCGCCGTTTTTAACGACATAGTCTTTATCCCGATGCATCATAAAACGCGCGCGCAAAGCCTGAATGACAAGATGGTTTAAGTCAAGATGTTCATTATCAAACATATTCTTGATTCCCATCATTTTTTCGACTTTGGCTACGCCGGAATCAGTTGGTGCAATGGTCTTCTGTTTTTCATCCATTGTATAGTCGTCTTTATCAAACGTTTTGACGATATTGGCCAATGTATAATACAAATCCGTGGATTTTTCACCTGGACCGGAAATAATAAGCGGTGTACGCGCTTCATCAATGAGGATGGAGTCCACTTCATCGACGATACAATAGTTGAGCGGCCGCTGTACCATCTGGTCTTTACTGATGACCATGTTGTCACGCAGGTAATCAAACCCAAATTCGTTATTCGTGCCGTATGTGATATCTGAGTTATAAGCCCGACGGCGCTGTTCGTATGTCAAATCATGAACAATCAAGCCGACAGATAACCCGAGAAATTTATAAATCTGGCCCATTTCTTCGCTGTCGCGTGTGGCTAAGTAATCGTTGACCGTGACAACGTGAACCCCTTTACCGGTCAGCGCATTTAAATATACAGGCAGTGTCGCAACCAAAGTTTTACCTTCGCCTGTACGCATTTCTGCAATGTCACCGCGATGCAGTACAATGCCGCCTAACAACTGTACATCAAAATGACGCATGCCCGTTACGCGTCGTGACGCTTCACGGACAACAGCAAAAGCTTCGGGCAACAAATCATCCAGCGTTTCACCAGCAGCCAGACGTTTTTTAAATTCAAAGGTCTTCTCCTGCAAAGACGAATCGCTAAGTGCCGTCATCTTCGGTTCTAAGTCATTGATCTGCTGCACAATAGGCCGCATTTTTTTTAGTTCGTGTTCGGTATTATTGCCGAGTAATCTCTGGAATAGTTTATTAAACACCGATTGAGCCCTCCAATTGCAATATTCTAATCATTTTTATTTTCAATTATACATTATACCGTGAATCATAGCCATTTTGCAACTATTTGCGTTAGTTTTAGCAAATACTCCATTTCTCAATGTAAAACACCCCCCTTTACGCAGCATGAGATTGTATGATTTTCATGCCTGCTTAAAGAGGAGCATCGTATGCTGCATCTGTGTTTTTGTATTTCTCTATCAATGCATCTGCTGCCATGATTCGCTGGCCGGTACACCATAACAACTATGTGCCGTCCGCACGGCCCGGCGCACTGCGTGTTCTACGGCATAAGCAGCCAGCGTTCCGGTCAAGCTGACTTCGGCGTGTATATTTCCTACACTCATAGCATACATCGAATCGCCGTCTGCCGTAGTGTTCACCGGGCAGATCGTGCGGACGATGCCGTTGCTGGCCATAGCGGCGATTTTTTTCATATGCGCTTTGTCAAACATCCCGTTTGTAATGACCGCGCCAATGGTTGTATTCGTCGTCACGGCATCACGCTGTGAAAAGAGCGTAGCTGTCCGGCCATATTCTTCCAGCATCACACGCCTGGAATCGGCAAAGCCGCCGTCGGCAGCGCGCATACCGGCGATAATTTGGTTATTTTCCCCCAGAACGTCACCAACGGCATTGACGACAACGACTGCGCCTACCTGCAGGCTGCCGACCTGGACTGCATAGGCACCAATACCGGACTTCATCATATATGCCGGGCCGCACAATTTGCCAACGGTCGCACCGGTGCCGGCACCCTGACAGCCTTCGGCAAATGCATTACGTTCCGACGCGATACAGGCATCATATCCCATTTGCGCATCGGGGCGGACATTTTTACCGCAGCCTAAATCATAAATACAGGAAGCGACGACAAGGGGTACTTTACAGATTCTCGTATCAAAGCCAATATCATGTTCTTCCAAATACCGCATGATACCTGCCGCAGCATCCAATCCATATGCACTGCCGCCGCTAAGAAGGACGGCATGAATCCTATCAGCATTGGCTGCTGGATTGAGCAGTTCTAATTCTCGGCTTGCCGGACCGCCGCCCCGCACATCGACACCGCAGGGAGCACCTTGGGGACTGATAATAACCGTACAGCCGGTGCCGGCCTCTTTTTGCTGGGCATTTCCTATGCGAATTCCCTTTATATCTGTTATAGCAATTGATTCCATGAAGTTCGCCCTTTCCCGTATGCCGCACTCAGCAGCATACATGTATATACCAACCTGTTACTTGCACTTCTTTTGAAAGTCTTTCCACAGCATGCTTGGCTGAATGCCTGTATTATTCTGATATTTCCCATGCTTATACGTATCATATTCGCCATCAATATCGTGATAATAAATCTGGCAGATTTCTACGTTGGGATAAATGCGAATCGGCTGCACACAGAAAATTTCCAACGTCCAATAGCCGGCAAAGCCTACATCGCCAAAGCCCGCTGTCACATGGATAAATACGCCCAGCCGGCCCACGGATGAACGGCCTTCCAACATGGGAATATATCCTTCTGTTTTGGTATATTCATTCGTCCGGCCCAAATATAATTTATTCGGCTGCAGCACATAGCCGTCCTCCGGAATCGTAATCGTCGTGGCCGGGTTCGGTTTGGCCATGTCCAGTTCATGATGGTCGTATATCATCAACTGATTATATAAAGATAAATTATAACTATTGGGATTTACCCGTTCCGGATGAAACGGCGTAATCACAATTTCTTTGCCAAGATGTTTAACGATTTCTCTACCTGATAATATCATACTGCCACTCGCTTTCTCTCTGCATATGTATTTATATATTTGGTTTCCATTATAATACAATTCATCGGCCCAGGTAAAGAATTTAGTGTGTAATATCATACGTTTTTTGCGCTGCAGACATGATATCGACGGCTCGTTTTGCCGTTTCCTGCGGGCCTTTTCTGCCTTCCTGTACATAAAAGCTGACATACAGCCCACGGGCAGCTTCTGTCCGATACAGCGAATCCGTTTTGAAATAATACGTATGCCCTTCGTAGGTCGTAATAAACCCGCCCGTATTTCCCGGCAACATAGTTTCTATGGTACCGTATACCGGGTCTTCTCCCGCATGTTTGCAGGAAATCCAAAAGGGATACAACGTATCCAACAGCGTGTTCCATGTCGGTATGGGCACCTGATAGGACGCGACACGCTGCCGCAATGCGGGAGAAACATACCAGCCGCGCTGCTCACGCAGCTTTACGATAAACACGTAATGGACAAAGGCCATCATCTCTTTGCCGGTTTGCTGCAGTACTCCTGCCAACTGGGCAATGAAATTTAATTTTCCGGCAAACTGCGCGCCTGCCAGCATGCCTGCCGCACCGTACTGCAGCATGGACTGCAGGTCATGCTGCGCTTCGGCACAGTAAAACAAGCCGCGGTAGATAATCCAATGCTCTTTGTACTGCAGCAGCTGTCGAAATTCCCGCACGGCATCGTCAACTTGGCCGATTCGCAAGCGGCATAAGGCAATGCGGTAAGAAAACCATATTTCATTGTCATGATGAAGCTGTGGGAAAACCCGCATTGCTTCTTGACACAAGGAAATACAAGTCTCGTATTGTTCTTCTTTTACTAAAAAGCGGCTGCGCAGCGAATACCAGCGCTCTTTCTCTGATGCTATCTGTACGACCTGACCATTGCGTCTGCGTATGATTTCTTCTGCCGAAAGAAGGTCCGGGTCGAGTTTTTCCAAATACCGGCTAATCTCTGCTGCCGTGTGGCCTGGCCTGCCCCGCAGGCTATCGACAACTTTCCACACCGTCAGCGTATACGGCGAATACGGCTCTTGCCGACTGTACTGCAAAATCGCATCGGCAGCCCGGCGGAACCGACGAGGATCATCCCGTTTTTCGTCATATTTTTGAATATACAGATAATATAAACACCAACAGTAACTATAATGCAGCCTCGTAAACTGAGGAAAGGCAATCATACCCAGCCGGGCAATTTCATGCCCTTTGGCATAGTGCTGCGTTTTTTGCAGTGCGTAGGCGTAGTAATAATAATCCCAACACGTCCAGAAAGCATTGGGACGGCCGTTTTGATACATGGCCAGTACAGCATCATACTGTTTTTGTCGGCATAATTCTTTAGCACGAAATGAGTCCATTGCCTTGCCCTCCTTTCTGCATATTTCTCATTTTTATCAAAGCAGTTTTATATCGGATACATGATATATTATTGCCGATTCGCATAAATACTTGGTTTGCCGTTTACATCAGCACATTTGGTATGGCACCCCTCGGTACTGCAGACCCAGAAAGGGCCGTATGGGCCATTGCGTTTTTGGAAATAGCCCTTTTTGCATCTGGGACAGGCGTATGTCGTGTCCACTTCTTTCAACGGCGGCCTTTTTTCGCCTTCGATAGGCTCTGTATGACGGCACGAAGGAAAATTGCTGCATCCATAAAAATCGCCGTATTTGCCGTGACGTTTCATCATGACACTGCCGCAGAGCGGACAGATTTTACCGCCTGCCAGCTTGATGACAGCCGTTTTAGCCGCTGCCAGCAGCTTATCCAAAAAGGAAAACTGATCGTGCAGAAAAGACGTAATGTTATCGTTACCCATGCTCATCTGATACAATCGTTCTTCCCATACGGCGGTTTCGTCCGGATAGAGCATGGATTCCGGCAGAGAATCTACCAGCAAATAGGCATTGTCTGTAGGCCGCAAATAGTTCTTCTTGCCTTCTGTCGTCAAAAACTTTCTTGTAACCAGTTCATTGATAATCGTTGCACGCGTAGCTTCTGTGCCAATACCCTGCACTTCTTTCAATTTCTTTTTTAATGTTTCATCTTTGACGTATTTATAAATTTCTTTCATCGCAGCCAACAGCGTAGACGGCGTAAACCGCGGCGGCGGTTTGGTTGCTTTTTTATCAACCTGGCCGTTTTGATACTGTACCTGGCTGCCTTTGCGTACAGCAGGCAGTTCATGGGTATCGTCCTCGTCCGTTTTCTTTTTATCGCTCTGATACAGCTCTCTCCATCCCATGACGATGACGGTTTTACCATGGGCTGTAAAGGTTTCATCAGCAGCCTCAATCAGGATACGCGTTTGGTCATATTCATGAATAGGGTAAAACTGTGCCAAGTATGCCTGGGCAACCAAGCCATATATATGCTGCTGCATCGTCGAAAGTTTGCTAAACGGACAGGAAACAGTCGTCGGAATAATCGCATGGTGTGCCGTGATTTTGCTGTTATTCCACGCCCGGCTTTTTATTTGGGTATCAGCCTGGGCGGCCCATTCTGACAGCTTTCCCGGTATCTGTTGGATGTTGGCAATAATGCGCTGGCTGTCTTTTCGCTGATTCAGCGGCAAATATTCACAATCCGAGCGGGGATATGTCGTCAGTTTCCGTTCATACAGCTCTTGTGCCGTATCCAATACTTGCTGCGGTGTATAACCATACCGCTTGCCGGCCAGCACCTGCAGGGCCGACAGTGATAACGGCAGACGCTGCGCTTCTTTTTTTCTGTTTTTTTTGCTTTCTGCAATTTGTCCCTGCGGGTGCGCCTGCAGACGGTCTAAAATTTCCTGGGCTGCTTTTTCGTCCAGACACCGTCCTTCAGCGTCCAGCCCCTGCTGTGTATCTTTCGGCTGCCACTGTGCCGGTATATCGCCGTTTTCATGATGAAATACGGCTTTGACGACATAATAGGTTACAGGTTTGAAATTGTCCAGCTCCCGCTGCCGCCGCACGACAAGTGCCAATGTCGGTGTTTTGACGCGGCCAATCGGAAAGACGACGCGATGCCCCTGTCGGCGTGCCGCCAGCGTATAGGCTCGTGACAAATTCATGCCAATCAGCCAGTCTGCCCGGCTTCTGGCCAGCGCCGAATCCTTTAAATGGCAAAAATCGGCATTATTTCGCAAATCCTGCAGCGATTCCATAATACTTTTTTCATCTAATGCATTAAGCAAAATTCGTTCTACAGGCTTCGTATTGCCGACATAATCCAAAATTTCATCAATAAGCAGCTGTCCTTCCCGATCCGGGTCACCGGCATTGACAATCGTATCTGCTTTTTCAATCAGTCGGCAAATCAAATGAAACTGGTCTTTACTGTCCGGGCTGACAAGAAGTTTCCATTGTTTGGGAATAATCGGTAAGTCTTCTTCCCGCCACTGTTTATATTTAGGGTCGTAATCCTGCGGTTCTGCCTGCTGCAGGACATGACCGTACGCCCAAGTCACAATGCCGCCGCCGGTTACAATATAGCCGTTTTTTCGCTGCTGCGGCTGCGGCAGGCATTTTGCCAGTTCCCTGGCCATACTCGGTTTTTCTGCAATAAAAAGTTTCATATACTACTCCTACTATATATACAAAGCTGCCGCACAAAACGACAGCTTTTGATGTGTTGCGTTTTATAAACAAACGGGCCCGCCAACTACGGATGGGCCGCAGTTTGTTCTCATACTTTTGCCAACTGTCCGGCTGCCTGAATGACGCGGACAAAGGCCGGCGGAATCGTTTTCAGATGCAGGGACTGACCAATCAAACGTCCCAAAATAACGCCTTTATTGCTGTACAGCCAGGCAAAATAATAAATATACAATGCCTTTGTGTTTCTCGCATTGACATGCCACAGCATCTTGGGAGGATATTCATGATAGTTGACATCCAGCTTGCGGCACGCTTTTTTCAGCATATCTGACGTAGCACGCGCATGCTCACCGTTGGCGGTGTTGATAATGCGGTCCAGTTCCCGCCGTTTCCCGTTGTCAATCATCATCTTAGCCAAATCCATTTCAAAACAGATATGGTCTGTAAAATACACGCCGTGTTCCCCTTTGCGGCTTCCTTTGACATCGGCATCAAACAAAGCGACAGTCGGAATCTTAAAATATTCCAGCAATTTTTTAATCTTGGGAATAGAGCTTTCCCCTCTGGCATTAATCAAGCAAATACCATAATAGTCAAAAGGAAGTGACAGTGTCTTGCCAAAAAGCTGAAAGCATCCGTATTCCGTTTCGCCCTCGACAATCAGCACGCTTCGAGAATACAACGCTTCCTTGACTTCCGGAAAATGCATAATCAAATGCTTTTCTATTTCTTCACTAAACTGGAATGTCGCACCGCAGGCGGCACATACGTTGTGATTTTTATCCCGATACAGCCGAACAATATTGCGGTAGTCGTCAACCAGTGAATCCGTGGAATGCGTGACGACAAACAACTGTCCCCGCAGTCCGTCAATTTGGAATAAGTCTTGTATTAATTCTCGAAAACGGCTGTCCTGATTGTCCAGCAGGCTTTTGAAATACGTCAGGATAGAACGCTGCATATACGGATGCAGATGTACTTCCGGCTCGTCAATCGAAACAATCAGCGGCAAAAATCTTCGCTGCTGCCCATCGATAATCAGGGTATGCTCCAACGGCATGGCATAGCTTTGTGTCATGATGTAGATTTGCGTAATAATCCGCAGCGCAACCAGTGAAATAAATTTCATGTTGTCGGCTACCGGCCGGTCTTCGCGGCTGAGTATTCGGGATAATAAAAAGACACATACATAGTATGAGGAATCCAGGCTGCCGACTTGTACTTCATGCTGAATATAGGAACGAATTTCCGGTCCCAAATCACCTATATGCGTCTGACTCCACGCAGATAGCATGCCCTCCAGCGCGCGGTATACCTGCGGGGAAATATTCGTTTCTTCTGACTCAATGGCAGCATTCCGAATATAACGGATGCGTCGAATCAGCGCCAGCGGCAGTTCTTCCCCTGTATCTGCATTATAAAGCCGCGGATAGACTTCTGCCACATGCATTTCCATACGCACGCATATTTCTTTTATATGTTTATCCGGAGTATCGGCAAAATACTCATCGCCCTTATCCAGCATATGCAGCTTCATCGTAATAACAATCGTCTTAGCTGGGTCGGCATAATCTTCTTCCTGAATGCCGCAGCCATTGCTCATAATCGACAGAAGACGCAGAAAACCACTTTTACCAATGGCATTTTCCCCTACCAAATAATTGGCTTGTTCATGAAATGTCATATATACATCGACTAAATTTCGATAATTTTCAATATGCATGCTCTTAATATACATATTTCCACCGCCTATACCTAAGATTCTCTAGGGCCGTACCATTTTCCTATTGTTTTAAGTATTCGACAAAAAATGCGTACTCCCTGCCCGGCAGGAAAATAAAGTTGCATCCATAAAAAAATACGGTACAATGTGTGCCACTGTACCGCATTCTGCCTCTTATAATATTTTGGATAAAAATTCCTGCGTCCGGCTTTCTTTAGGATGGAAGAAAATATCATCCGGCTTGCCTTGTTCCAGAATAATTCCTTCATCAATAAAGAGTACGCGGTCTGCTACTTCACGGGCAAAGCCCATTTCATGCGTCACAATAGCCATCGCCATGCCGTCTTTAGCCAAGTCTTTGATAACATCCAGTACTTCGCGAACCATTTCCGGGTCCAACGCCGATGTCGGTTCGTCAAACAACATGAATTTCGGTTTCATAGCCAAGGCACGGGCAATAGCCACACGCTGCTGCTGACCGCCGGACAACGTTTCCGGATAGGCATCTTTTTTATCTGCCAGGCCAACTTTTTCCAACAGCTGCATTGCCGTTTTTTCCGCTTCAGCTTTGCTGATGCCCCGTGTCTTTATCGGAGACAGCGTAATATTCTGCAGCACCGTCATATGGGGGAATAAATTAAACCGCTGAAATACCATGCCGACTTCCTTGCGAATGTCGTTGATACTCTTGGCATCACCCATGCTGATACCGTCTACAATGATTTCACCTGCTGTAGGCTGTTCCAAGTAATTGATGCAGCGGAGAATCGTACTTTTACCGGAGCCGGACGGCCCGATAATAACGACGACTTCTTTATCATGAATCGTCAGGTCAATTCCTTTTAACACGTGATGATCGCCAAAGCTTTTTTTCAATCCTTTAATTTCTATCATCTGTTGCAAACCTCCGTTCCAAATAGCTTACGAGACGAGCAATACTCAGTGTCATTACCAAGTAAATAGCAGCAACAGTAAGCCAGATTTCAAAAGAGCCGTACGTCTTGGCAATAATCAGCTGGCCGCGGCGGGTCAATTCTTCAAAGCCAATGACAGAAACCAGGGATGTTTCTTTGGTCATAGAAATAAATTCATTGCCCAGCGGCGGGATGACGTGTTTAAACGCCTGCGGCAAAATAACATAGCGCATCGTCTGCATCCAGGACAAGCCCAGCGAACGGCCGGCTTCCATTTGTCCTTTATCGACAGACTGAATCCCGGCACGGAAAATTTCAGATACATAGGCACCGCTGTTGATGGAGCAGGCGGCAACGGCTGCAACAAACGGATTAATTCGTTCGCCAATAACCATTGGCAGGGCAAAATAAATCAGGAAAATTTGTACCAGCATAGGCGTACCACGGATAATATTGACATAGCAAATAGCAATGCCGCGCAAAATTTTGACGCTTGACAGCCGGCACACACTCGTAATCAGGCCTAATACAAAGCCCAAGCCGACAGCAATGGCCGTGATTTCAATCGTTACGCCGGCGCCTGCCAGCAGTAACGGCAACGAATTCCAAATCAGGCTAAAATCAAATGACATGAACTAACACTCCTCTAATGAATCAAAACGTTAGACGTTACTAAATATATATACCTTGCTATTATATTATATATGCAACAAAAAAGCAAAGAAAAAATATAAGAAACGGATACGAACAGCTGAATTGCATTGTTCGTATCCGTTTCTCTTTCCATTTTATTCAGAAGTATTACCTGTCAGCTCCTATGGTATCATCCCGGCCAAGCATATAATGCTTGTTTACATACTGTGTATGCAGCAATTTTTCTGCCGTTTCACTCATCGGTTCTTCCAAGAAGTTGGCATACAGCTTCTGCAGTTCCTGGTTCTGCCAGCTCGAACGAATCGTATTTTCTTTGTCCAATTCATAAATCGATTCAATACGGGCACGTTTAGCCGGTACTTCCTGCGGCAGTTTGGTTCTCGGCTGACCGCCGCCGCCAATGCAGCCGCCCGGGCAGGCCATCATTTCAACAAATGCATATTTTTTCCATGAATGGTTTTCTTTTAGGCGGTTAATAAATTTACGGGCATTTCCTAAGCCGCTGATCGCTGCGACATGCAGGATTTCATTTTCAAAGGTAATGGCAGCTTCTTTGACCCCTTCCAGGCCTCGTACCGGTGTAAAGTTGAGGAATCCTTTTTCAGCAACTCGTCCTGTTTCCAAATAGATAAGCGTACGCAGGGCTGCTTCCATGACACCGCCGCTGGCACCAAAAATCATGCCGGCACCCGAAGATTCACCAAAGACAGAATCATAGGACGAATCTTCCAGCGTTTCAAAATCTATCTGTTCATCACGAATCCAGTTAGCCAATTCCCGTGTCGTAATGCAGTAATCCGTATCGCGGATTTCCGGCTTGTTCCAATATACGCCGGCTGCGTTTCGTTCCGGCCGTTCAATTTCTGCTTTTTTCGACGTACAAGGCGTTACGCAGACCGTCACGATGTCTTCCGGATTCAGTTTCATCTTTTCTGCAAAATAGGTCTTAATCAACGGACTCAACATGCTAATCGGACTTTTGGCCGTAGACAGATGGGGTATCAATTCCGGGAAAAAGATTTCCGTAAATTCGACCCACGACGGACAGCAGCTCGTAAACTGCGGCAGTAATTCCCGTTTATGTTTCAGCCGGTACAACAGTTCCGATGCTTCTTCCATAATCGTCAAATCGGCTCCAAAATTGGTATCAAACACATACTTGCCGCCCAGTGCCCGCAGTGCTGCAATCATTTTGCCTTGAACGATAGAGCCGTACGGCATGCCAAATTCTTCACCCAGCGCGACGCGTACTGCCGGTGCGGTCTGGAAAATGACTGTTTTCTGTGGATCGTTAATGGCTTCTTTAATTTGTTCTTTCTGCGATACCCCGACGGTAGCGCCAAACATACAAGTCAGCGCACATTGGCCGCAGTGAACGCAGATAGGCACGTCGCCCGTACTTTCCAATGAATAATAGCCGGTCATGGACATGACATCCGAGCAGCGGCGGCGGCACAAGGTACAGTTTTTACATTTTTCTGCATCAAAGCGAATGGATACGTTTTGACTTTCAACGGCAACGCGGCGGTCTAACTTTTCAAAACGACTCGTAAATTCAATATCCCGTTTGCGTTCTTCATCCAAGTAAATAGCATCACTGCAGCAAACAGCGACAATATCTACGATATCTTCCGGTGTACAGCCGCGCGGCAAGTCCATAACTGGTTTTTTCAGCCCCTGCAGCATCGGGCCGACAGCCGTAGCGCCATATAACTGTTGCAGCAGTTTGTAACTGATATTGCTGGCAGACAAATTAGGGAAAATAAGGACATTAGCCTGGCCGGCTACTGGCGATTCAGGTGCTTTATTGTTGGCAATACGCGGTACTAACGCCGTATCCAGCTGCAGTTCACCGTCAAAGACAAAATCGACGTTGCGGTCACGCAGCAATTGAACCGCTTCCCGTACACGGTCTACTTCTTCCCCTTCGCCGCTTCCCAGTGTCGAATAGGATAAGAGCGCAACCTTGGGATCCAGTGTCTGTACGGTCCGTCTTGCTCTGTCTACGCAGGCTACCGCAATATCCGCCAACTGCTGGGCCGTCGGTTCGATGATAACGTCCGGGTCCCCGATGACAAAGATGCCGTCATCCCCGAACTGCGGTTTTTCTGTAATTAAAATCAAAGAACTGCAGACCGTCGTAACACCGGGATGCACGCCAATCAATTGCAAAGAAGCATGCAGCACTTCTGCCGAAGGGTCTGTAATCCCGGCTACCATGCCGTCTACTACATCAAAGGCTACCAGACAAGCGGCAAAACGAATCGTATTTTTCTTCAATATTTCCCTTGCGTCTGCAACGGAAATGTCTTCCTTGGTATGTTCAACATAATACTGGCTGAATGTATCCAGCATCGGATACGTTTCGGGATCAATGATTTCTATGCCGTCCAAATCGATTTGATATTCCGCCGCAATTTCGACTAATCGCTGCGGTTTGCCGATTAAAATAGGTCTGGCAAACATCTCCGTCTGAATTTGCTCTACTGCCTGGAGTACACGCCGGCTATGCGATTCCGGCAGTACTATTTTCCGCGGACTTTTCGATACCCGCCGTTTCAAATTGCTCATAAACCTTGACATGGTAGGACCTTCTTTCTCTTCTTGTATTTTCGTATGCAATTCAATTCTGCTATAATCGCATATTACATATAGCTATATATCATATTGTACTACAGAATGCATATATAGTACAGCGTGTGCTCATAACTTGTCAAAAAATCCCTGCCAACAGCATATACTCGCTGCGAACAGGGATTTTTTGAAATTGGTATATATACCGCACTAATCAGTCGGTCTTTTTTATACTGCTAATATATTCATACATGTCTCACACATATACGATGCGTTTTTAAGAAATCGGTTTGGGAATAAGGAATAATTGTTGATTTCCCCCTTCTCGTTCCGGGAATTGGCCGTACATATTAAATACGGAAAAGAAACGGGCTGCCGGATAGATGCCATAGCCATCCTGGTTGTGGTCTGTCACGTCGTACGAATCCGCAACGATTAGCACATCATCCAACGTACTTTTCCGTTCCCATCGTATCGTATCCAATAATGACCTGCCAATGGCCGCCCCAGTCAATCCAAGCGACTAAAATGGGATGGCCCTGCTTGAGCTCTTCTTGAATACGCTGCGGCGTAAGCGTTTTATTTTCCTTTTTATACGTATTGGAATCTTCATAGGTAAAGCCGCCTACGCGGTTGAATATATCTTCCATTTGGTTCAGCGTCGTGCCTGGGTAGCCATCAGGAAATCCTTCGACGTGTACATCCTGCAGAGGATGGCGAAAATTAGCCAGTTTTTCTTCTGTATAGGTTCCGGCCTTGCCGTACCACTGCAGTGCCATCAACGCAACGGCCGGGCCGCAGGACCATTCACTGGACTGCTGTATCGTATGAAATCCCGTCAGTATCGTCCGTGTACGGTTGGATTTCATATGAAATATATCCGGATGGGCAAAATACGGAGTCCCTTTGTGGTCAAATTTTCGTTCTACAGCCGCCGCCCCTTCCTGTGTCGTAATCTTGCTGGGTTCTGTCAGTTTCATTTCATCGGAATAATTTGCTGCCGCCGCACTGGCTGTGAGGCTGACAGCCAAACTCACAGCGCTCAGCAGTATGCCTATTTGTCGTTTCATTGTCCCATCTCCTCGTAGTGGATTTACAGTTGATATCTTGTCTTTGAAAGCAGCACTGTACAGCCGCGCAGCAGCCTTTATACAGGATGTAAAAAATTCCCATAGGTTCAACGCATGCAAACCCATGGGAATTACGCTGCCGTACTCGCTTTCGTCTGTATGGCAGTTAACGGCCCAGCCAATGAACCAGCTGGTACATATTTTCATCAATAGAATATTTCAAATGTTCTGCTTCGGTATATGGGGTAGCTACAATGCGGCTGTCAATCAGCCCGACGACGCAGTTATACGTCCCTGCAATCAGACTGTCTACGGCTTTTTGTGCAAAAAGTCCTGCCATAATCGCATCATACGCCGATGGAGACCCGCCGCGCTGCACATATCCCAGTACGGTCAGTGCCGGTTCCAGATACGTGTGTTCTTTGATGTAATCTACGACATCCGATCCTTTAGCCGCTCCTTCTGCGACGATGACGATACTGCTTAATTTCTTCATGCGGTGAGATTCTGCCAAATGTTCACACAAGCCCGGCAAATCTACTTTATGTTCCGGAATCAAGACGGCTTCTGCCCCGGAAGCCATCCCGGCATGAAGTGCAATAAAGCCGGCATGTCGTCCCATAACTTCAATAACAGCGACCCGGTCATGTGAAAATGCCGTATCACGAATTTTGTTGACCGATTCCAATACGGTGTTGACCGTCGTATCAAATCCCAACGTATACTGCGTCCCCATCATGTCATTGTCAATCGTGCCGGGAATAACGATGGTAGGAACGCCAAACTGGCTCAGTGCCTGGGCGCCGCGCATCGAACCGTCGCCGCCAATGACGACAAGCGCATCGATTTCCAGCGATTTCAAATACTCAGCTGCTTTTTTCTGCGTCGATTTTTCCAGGAAATCCAAGCAGCGGGCAGTCCGCAGCATTGTACCGCCGCGGTGAATGATAGCCCCTACATCACGGCGCTGCAGCGGCATGGTTTCATGGCTGAGGAGTCCCTCGTATCCTCGAATAATGCCTTCTACTGCCAACCCTTTTTGAATCGCATAGCGCGTTACGCCGCGAATCGCCGCATTCATGCCCGGCGCATCGCCGCCGCTGGTCAAGACACCAATTTTACTAATCATTTTCCCTCAAACTCCTTCTTCTCCCGCGCAGCAAACTGCACGTTTTTCTCTTCTATCTTGCTGACAATAGTTTCCACAATCTGCGCCGCTCCGCCGCGTGTCGTATCTACCAGACAATCACAATGCGGATAAATTTCTTCCCATTGACGCATCATATGATGGACAAATTCCCGTAGATGTTCATAATCTACTGTCGGTCGTTTGCCGATATGCCGACTTACTCGTTCTTCCACACGAAACGGCTCGGATAAAAGGGCGATAATGAAACCATGTCGATGTAATATGCGATATGTTTCTACGCTCATAGGAAAATTGCCGCCAAACGAAATAACTGCTTCATGATAGCGGCTTACTTGCTGCAGCACATTGATTTCTCGTTCGCGAAAGCATTTTTCACCAGCTTGATTATAAAAATCAGCAATAGTCATACCGACAGCCCGCTCAATACGCCGGTCTGTATCGACAAACTGCCAGCCCAGCCGCTGTGCCAGCTTGCGTCCAATATGACTTTTTCCGCTTCCCATCATGCCTACAAGTACTATATTCCGTTTCATCGTCGCACCTCCTTACATGTTTATTTCCTTTTTGTACATTTCCTATTATAACAAACTTTTTCTTTCTTGACATAAAATTATATAAAAAAAGCAGTGAATTTTACACATAGTTTCATGACCATGCATAAATCACTGCTTTTAATCCTTACTTTTTTAGCGGTATGCCAACAAGATGCCTTAACTTCGTAATGAATAATACATTTCTCTGGCAAATACCTTGGCACCCCAAATATCGCCCTGCGTCGGCTTCGCCACTTGGTTGGCATCTTTCTGTGCCTGGCAAATAAAACCGCCAAGAAATGTATTGTTCTTGGGAAGTAATTCTCTATTGCGGTGCAGACAATTTCGTGCCGCTTCCGTCGTCGGCACGGCATCCATGGCGCCAAACAAAGCGACATTCATGTCTTCAATCGACTGTAAAAACGCAGCGCCCTCGGCAGTAGGACTATCCGCTTCCATCCAAAAGCCAACAAAGATGATGTCATAGTCGCGTAAATTTTTCGGTACGTTATCCAGTGTTGCCATTTCTTTGTCCAACAACAATTCGTCAAAAATGGCTTCTGCTACTCGCCGTGTTGCGTTTTTTTGCGTAGAATAAATAACCAATCCTTTCATGTCTGCTCCTCCTTTACGATTCCTATATGTATATATTATATGAATATAGTTATCAAAGTCAATATTTTACAAAGAAAAAGCAGGCATCGTTTCTGATTTATTTTACGGCAGATGTATATCCGGCGCATGATGCCTAATATAGTCTTCGACACGAGCCAAATCAGGATATTCTTTAATTTTTTCTGTATCGTAGGTAATCAAAATAGAGCCGCTTACATGATTGAGCTGCACCCGTCCTACATCGGCAAAGGCCCGCAAATATTTGGCAATATGTTCCTTATAATGTTCATTGCCTTCCAAATGTGCGCAGTACAGCCGTATACGCCCTGGCATATAAAAAGCAATTTCTACGCCGCGCATAAAGAAATCCGGCTGTGTATGGGGAAGACAGATATAATCAGCTGCCTGATCCATTTTCTTTTGGATGCTGCCAATCATGGATTTTCGATGCTGCAGCGCGTGTAAAATCGATATACCAGTCATCACGGCACCGCAGATAATATGTCCTTTTTTAGAGCCAAACGCCAAGGACCCGACCGTTCCTGCCAACGAAATAACTAAAGGCAAGCCATATGAAATACGTGCCATTGCAATCCCTCCCAAATGATTGTAATATCATGATTCTTTAGATTTTTTTATCTTAGCAAATCCTGTGCTTTCTGTCAAAATCCCTGGAGATACCCCTATATTTTCCCTCAACGGGTATGTTATACTAATTGATATGCTCCCTCAAAACAAAAAAAGAAAGCGGGTGAAATACTATGAGCATTACGCATTCACATAAACGCTGTTTCTATGTGATGGTGCTGACAGGATTGTTTCTGGCAGGTATGGGCGGCGTGCTCCATTCCCCTATCGATGTTCTGGGCGGTGCGACACCCAAACATCAAGCGGCAGCCGGTGAAAAGCTGACCGGTGAGTATGTCCTTCTGATTGCGCCGTCACTGCAGCCGACATCCACCGTGCAGCAGCAAATCTATGATTCGTTCGTTCATCACACAGCTGCTCTGCCGGATTGGCATGATACATCCTTTCATATCTACGTTCCGTCCGATCATCCTGCCCTATGTACGTATGCCCGGCATTGGGCTGACAAACTCGCCGCGCAGCATATCGCAGTGCAAGTAGTGCCCATGAATGCCGTCATGCTTCGTTCCCGTCTGCGCATCAGCAAATATGAAACAGCCCTCGTACCGGCTTCTTTTTTGCAGGCCGACGATGAACTTCCTGCGCAGCAGCTCCGCCTGAAAAGTTATGAAATGAGGTAATACCATGCGAAAACTGTTTACTATTTTGACAGCAGTGCTTGTAATGCTTTGTCTTTGGCATGCCGCTATGGGCAGTTTCATGCTGTTGGGCATCAGTACGCGTCCGGCTGCTTTCATGGGTTGTCTGGTCGGCATACTGACCGTTTTTCATATTCTGCTGGGCTGCCGCTATTGGCTGCGCACACTAAGGCACAAGCAATGTCTTTGGTACGGCCGTGCCAATTTTCTGTTTTGGCTGCGCCGTCTCAGCGGCATGGCGGTTCTGCTGTTGTTTTTCTTCCATTGGCAGGTATTTGGCAGCATGCAGGGCACGCATTATATATTATATGAATTTACTACTTTCAAGCTAGTTGTGCAGCTTCTTTTCGTCAGCACCCTGTTTCTGCACATAGGGCTCAACATCCGCCCGCTGCTGCTGGCATTGGGAATGCAGCACATCGCCGTGCATACTCGCGACATATACAGCATTCTTCTCGTTTTCTATCTGTTTATCACAGGCAGTCTTCTTTATTACTATGCAGGATGGCAATACATATGAATAAAAAACTCATCATCATTGGTGCCGGATTGGCCGGTATGGCAGCTGCTTTGACGGCAGCTAAAAAAAATTACGTCGTATACCTCGTTTCGTCGCAGCCATCCGAACAATCCCAATCGGTCATGGCAGAAGGCGGCATCAACGGGGCCTTAAACACCAAAGGAGAAGCTGACAGCCCCCAAGAACATTATAATGATACCATGCATGCCGGCTGTGAACTGGCAGACCCCAATGCAGTCTGGCAAATGACCCAAGCTGCTCCGTCACTCATTACCCAGTTAGCCGCTATGGGAGTCCCGTTCAACCGCATCGGCAGTTCATACGATATCGATTTGCGAAATTTTGGCGGGCAAAAGAAAAAACGAACGGCTTTCGTGCAAAGCGATACAGGAAAACAGCTGGTAACAGCGCTGATAGATGCCCTTCGCCGAGAAGAAGTACACGGCCTGGTACAGCGATTTTCTCATCATGATTTTGTCACGCTTTGTCATGACCACACGGTGTGCGGCGGCTGTCTCATCCAAGATACATATACGGGCCGGCAAACCACACTGCTCGGCGATGCCGTCATCATCGCTACAGGAGGCATGCATGGGCTGTTTCAGCACACGACAGGCTCGCTTGCCAATACAGGCGCCGTGACAGCCGAACTCTTCCGTCTGGGACTTCCCCTGGCCAACGGTGAATTTATTCAATATCACCCGACAACCGTCATGAGCAACGGCAAACGCATGCTGCTCAGTGAAGCGGCACGCGGCGAAGGCGGCCGGCTGTATACGCTGCGTCAAGGACAGCCGTACTATTTTATGGAAGAAAAATATCCTGAATTGGGAAATCTCATGCCCCGTGATATTACATCCCGTGAAATAGAAGCCATGATAGAACAATACGGCACCGTGTACTTAGATATGCGTCACCTTTCTCCCGCTGTCTGGGAACACAAACTGCAGGGCTTACAAGACGACTGTCAGACGTATTTGGGTCTATCGGCTCGTACCTCTCCGATTCCGGTCGCGCCGGGCATTCATTATTTTATGGGCGGTCTGTACGTAGATGCGGCACACCGTACACCTTGGCAAAATCTCTATGCCGCCGGTGAATGTGCCGCGCAGTATCACGGAGCCAATCGCTTAGGCGGCAATTCCCTTTTAGGAGCCATCTATGGAGGAATAACAGCAGCTCAAACCGCTTGTACCGAAGGAACGGGTTCTGCCTGCAGCGCTTCCTGCCATGTCACGCCGGTGCCGCCGGCTCCCTCCCTGCACGAATGGCAGATGCTGCGCCACGTGTTGAGCCAAGCCCTAGGGCTGCGCCGCAGTTACGCGTCTTTATGGCACGGGCTGAAACAAATACACGAGTTGCAAAGCCCTCCTGCCCTGCTGGGAAAGGCACTGCTCTACAGCGCCCTCGCCCGCAAAGAAAGCCGGGGCGCCCATTGGCGCAGCGATTACCCCGCCCGCAACGATGCGGCATATAAAAAAACAACCGTCGCATCTTACAACAGTTCTACCATTCAAATTCAATTTATGCCTATTCCTAAAAAGAAGTGATACCGATGTATACCTTACGCATTCAACGACAAGATACCCCTCATACAGCTCCATATTGGCAAGAATTTCTCTATAACGGCACAGGTGACGACTCCATTGCCACGGCCCTCCGTACGCTCAACGAACACACGCCCCTGCAAACGAAAGATGGCCGTGAAGTTTCCCCTATCGGCTGGCAGTGCAGCTGCATGGTACGCAAATGCGGTGCCTGCGCCATGGTCATCAACGGCCTGCCCCGTCTTGCCTGCGCCGCATTTTTCCGCGAATTTCGCAAATCTACCATTACGATTGCACCGCTGCGCAAATTTCCCGTCGTCCGCGACCTAATCGTCAATCGAACTATTCTGCATACTCTGATGAAACAGCTCAACGTTTGGCGTACGACCGAAAGTCACCCGTCTCTTTGGACCCAAGAACTGCATCGCCAATCCTCGCGCTGTCTGCTATGCGGCTGCTGCTTGGAAATCTGCCCTAATTTTGACGGCCAGCCAAACTTTGCCGGGGCGTTAGCTCCAGTAAATGCCTTTCGCATTCTAGACGGCACATCTTGTGATCATCATATACAAAAAAACATGAAAGAATACAGCCGCCTGTATTACGAATCATGCGGCCATTCCCTGTCCTGCCAGGACATCTGCCCCGCTCATATTCCCATTGAAGAATTGCTGGCTCACAGCAACGCCAAAGCCATTTGGCATAAACCATAACAACAGAATACCTTGACCATACCTTCATCCCATGCAAACAACAGTGTATAAGACGTTTCTCCCCTACACCCCGCATTCCGGCTTTCTGCGTTGCTTGCCGTCTGAATGCTCCTCTATTTCTCGCTTCCCATGCAAAGGGGTTGTACATTAGCTGCTGACATGATACCATGTAAGAGAGAAGTGTTTTCAAAAAAAGCATTGTTGAGGAGGGGTATATCATGTTGCGATTTACGGCGTATGGGAGGCCCCATGCAGCCAGTATCCGGGCTCGTGAAATCTTGCGGTATATCGGGCCCGGCATTTTAATTACTGTTGGCTTTATTGACCCAGGAAATTGGGCATCCAACCTGGCTGCCGGAGCCGAATACGGCAGCGTATTACTATGGATGGTCACATTATCTACGATAATGTTGATTTTACTGCAGCATAATGCAGCCCATTTGGGAATTGTAACCGGCCTTTGCCTTTCAGAAGCAGCCACCCGGTATCTGCCCCACTGGCTGTCACGGCCTATTTTGGCTTCGGCTATGGCGGCATCTGTCGCTACGGCGCTGGCAGAAATACTGGGCGGTGCCATTGCCCTGCAAATCCTGTTTGGTCTGCCGTTATGGCTGGGTTCGATAGGAACTGCTGTGCTTTGCGCAGTACTGCTGCGCACTAATTCCTATCATAAAACAGAAAAAATAATCATCGGCTTCGTATCGATTATCGGTTTTGCCTTTTTGTTTGAACTGAGCATCGTTCCTATCGACTGGGGCCAAGCCGCGGCAGGCTGGGTCGTGCCGTCGTTTCCCCACGGGTCGCTGGTCATCATTATGAGCGTGTTGGGTGCCGTCGTCATGCCGCACAATTTATTTCTGCATTCTGAAATCATTCAGTCCCGGCAATGGCATTTGACAAATGAAAAGACGATCCAAAAACAGCTTAACTTCGAGTTTTTGGATACGATTTTCTCCATGGGCATTGGCTGGGCCATCAACAGTGCCATGATACTGATAGCTGCTTCTGTCTTTTTTACACACCAACTGGAAATTACCGACCTGGCACAGGCAGCAGACTTGCTGCGGCCTCTATTGGGTCATGGAGCAGCCGTAGTATTTGCTGCGGCACTGCTCGTATCCGGCATTTCTTCTACAGCGACCTGCGGCATCGCCAGCGGCAGTATTTTTTCCGGCATCTTTGGCGAAACCTATGACATTCATGATTATCATTCGTGGCACGGCGTACTTCTTACGTATTTCCTCGCCGTCCTTAGTATTTTCTTCATTGCCGACCCGTTTATGGGATTGGTCTATTCTCAAATGCTGCTCAGCATGCAGCTGCCGATTACCATTGCCCTCCTGATTTATCTCACGTCTTCCCGGACTGTTATGGGAAAATTCGCCAATACGCGGCGCATGAAATGTATTTTAATCAGCATCGGCATTCTTGTCACTGCGCTGAATATCGCGTTGCTGGGCGATATGCTTTTTGCATAATCATAAAAAACAGAGCTGCCGCATGAAAGAGTTTGTCCTCAGGTACAGCCCTGTTTCTCTTTTGGTTTGATATTGGGATTGAGAAGTGAATCATGTTTGCTTTATATTGTAACCTAAACACAGCAGACAAAAAAAGACTTGCCTTTTGCGGCAAGTCTTTTTGGGTATCAGCAATTTTCCTGCACCGTAGTGCCAAAAATCAAATCGTACAACGTAATCGTCGAAAAGTACGCAGCTAAATGATCTTGTACGTTTTTCAAGGACGTATGAATGCTGCAGTCTTTCATCTTTTCACGATACGGGCAGGAATACTCTCCGTCAAGACAGCTGTTCATCATGTTTTCTCTATCCATGACATGAATTAAATCCATCAAGGTAATTTGATGTAAATCACTGACTAACCGGCAGCCGCCCTGTGCGCCGCGAATAATTTCGATATAGCCGGCGCGTTCCAGTTTTTTGGATATTTTATACGCAAACTGGCGCGGAATCGATTGTTCATCGCTGATTTCCCGAATATTTTTTAACCGCAGGTTGAGCAATGAACGCAAAATACGAATAGCATAGTCTGTTTCTCTTGTAATAATCACGATAAATCCCCTTTAACTGTAATTATTGTTCCCTGTACTTCCCTAACATCCATCTAGTTTTGTTTAAATTTACAAAAAAAGTATTTTCGCCTTCTTTCTTCTCATGTTTTGCAGTAATATCATCTATTTACTATTATACACAATATTTGATTATTTTCCATCTTTTTTTATGAATATTGTAAACCTTTTTGAATTTTTAATCTTGACAACCTATTTTCCCCCGCAGATGTCCGCATATCCATATATTTTCTTATCAATGCCGCAAAAATCGCTTATACAACTGTCGTTAATGCCTCTTTCTCTTTCTTCTGCGCCGTTCCTCTTGCATGACGCTATAAAAACTTATATAATTAATACTTGTATGTACTAGGTTTGAATATAAATGAGGTGGAATATGTCTTTAGTTGATGAAGTAAATAATCGTCGCACCTTTGCCATCATTTCCCATCCGGATGCTGGTAAAACGACATTGACAGAAAAGTTATTATTATACGGCGGCGCCATTCATCTGGCTGGTTCCGTAAAAGCCAGAAAAACCGCTAAACACGCCGTTTCTGACTGGATGGAAATTGAAAAGCAGCGTGGTATTTCTGTAACAAGTTCTGTTCTCCAGTTTGACTATGAAGGACATCATATCAACATCCTCGACACACCGGGCCATCAGGACTTCAGTGAAGATACGTACCGCACGCTGATGGCAGCAGACAGTGCCGTCATGCTGATTGACGTAGCCAAAGGTGTCGAAGCGCAGACGAAAAAATTATTCAAAGTTTGTAAAGACAGGGGTATTCCTATTTTCACGTTTGTCAACAAAATCGACCACTTCGGCCGTAATCCCTTTGATTTGATGGATGAAATCGAACACGTCCTGGGCATCCACGCCTACCCGATGAACTGGCCTATTGGCATCAACGGCAACTATCAGGGCATTTATGACCGTACGGCAGCTTCTATCGAGCTGTTTGAAAAAGATACGTCGCACGGCCAGCGCAAACTGGCTTCTACCAAAGGCTCTGCCGATGACCCGGCCTTTAAAGAACTCCTCGATGAAGACGTACACCAGTCCTTGATTGATGACATCGAGCTGCTGGACATGGCAGGCGACGAATTTGACATGGAAAAAGTCAAACGCGGCGAATTGACGCCGATGTTCTTCGGTTCTGCCATGACCAATTTCGGCGTCAAACCGTTTTTGGAAGAATTTCTGCGCATGGCGCCTAAACCGCAGCCGCGCCGCAGCCTGGAAGGCATCATCGACCCGACATCGGAACAGTTTACATCCTTTGTCTTCAAAATCCAGGCCAACATGAATCCCCAGCACCACGACCGCGTCGTCTTCATGCGCATCTGCTCCGGCAAGTTTGAAAAAGGCATGACCGTCACGCACCGGCAGTCCGGAAAAACGCTGCGCCTCATGCAGCCCCAGCAGTTTTTAGCTACGGAACGCACGATTGTCGAAGATGCCTACCCCGGCGATATCATTGGCGTATTTGACAACGGTACCATGGGGGTCGGCGATACGCTGTTTTCCGGGAAAAAGAAAGTCACCTTCAAAGACTTCCCGACGTTCCCGCCGGAACTCTTTGCCCGTATCCGTGCCAAAGATTCCATGAAGAGAAAACAATTTCTCAAAGGCATGACCCAGCTCGCACAGGAAGGGGCTGTCCAGATTTACGAAAACCTCGGCTCCATGGAAAGCTACATCGTCGGTGCCGTTGGCCAGCTGCAGTTTGAAGTATTAGAATACCGTCTCAAACATGAATACGGCGTAGACCTGGAAATCAACAATCTCCCCTATACGGTCGCACGCTGGATTCAAAGCAACGGCCACGATTATAAAGAATTAAAAAATATCGACAGCGCAATGATTGTCAAAGACCACAAACAGCGCGTCGTCCTCTTGATTGCCAACGAATGGCAGACCAACTGGATTGTCGAACGCAACCCGGATTTCACGTTCTGCATGACACCGGACGAATTGGCAATCGACGATACGGACGAAGATTAATTATACTGCCTATACAAAAAAAGATTGTTCTCCACGACATTTGTCCTGGGGAGCAATCTTTTTTTGTCTCTTTTTGTGTTTTCGTATATACAAAAGCTTTGGCATGCAAAAAAAAACTGCCGCATGGCATACATACGGCAGTCTGCATATAAGAATATACTAAATTAGCGAATGGATACGTCTTCGCCGGCGAGGATTTTTTTCATCGTCCGTGCCGGGCACATTTTACCGCACATGGTGCAGGTGCCTTCGCATTCCGGTTTGCTGGATTCGTAATAACGGCGTGCTTTTTCCGGATCGATAGACAAGGAAATCATCTTGTCAAAATCTACATCGACACGCGCTTTGCTCATTGCGTCATCCCATTCCTGCGCACCCGGGATACCTTTAGCCAAGTCAGCAGCATGGGCAGCGATGCGGGCAGCAATAATCCCTTCTTTGACATCGTCAACATCAGGAAGACGGAGATGTTCTGCCGGAGTGACATAGCAGAGGAAATCTGCGCCGCAGGAGCCGGCAATAGCCCCGCCGATAGCACTGGTAATATGGTCATAGCCCGGTGCAATATCCGTAACCAATGGCCCCAATACATAGAACGGTGCGCCATGGCAGAGACGTTTTTCAATCTTCATATTGGCAGCAATTTCTGTCAAAACCATATGGCCCGGGCCTTCGATCATGACTTGTACATTGTGTTCCCAAGCTCGTTTGGTCAATTCGCCGAGTGTAATCAGTTCTTCAATCTGAGCTGCATCTGTCGAGTCGTGCGTACAGCCAGGACGGCAGGCATCGCCAAGGCTCAGCGTAACATCATATTTTTCACAGATGTCCAGCAAACGGTCATACTGTTCATAAAACGGATTTTCCTGGTTGTTCATTTCCATCCAAGCAAACAACAAAGAACCACCGCGGGATACAACGTTGGTCAGACGCGGGTTGCGTTTGATGCGTTCTGCAGTCTTGCGGTTCATGCCGCAGTGAATCGTCATGAAATCTACGCCGTCTTCAGCGTGCTGTTCGACAACAGAGAAAAATTCATCAGCTGTAATATCTTTCAGTTCTTTGTCCAGCATGCCGACAGCATCATACATCGGAACCGTGCCAATCATAGCCGTAGACATACCGACGAGTTTGCGGCGGAATTCCCGCGTTTTGCCAAAGTTGCTCAAATCCATGATTGCTTCGGCTTTCATATTGATAGCATTCTGTACTTTTTCCAATTCTTCTTCGTGGTTGTTGTGTTCCGGAGAAACGCCGAGATTGACGTTAATTTTGGTGCGGCAGTCCTGGCCGACAGCTTCCGGAGACAAGCTGGTGTGCAGTTTGTTGGCAGGAATAGCTACTTTGCCTTCTGCAATAAGCTGCATTAATTTTTCCATCGGCATTTTTTCTTTTTCTGCGACAATCTTCATCTGCGGCGTAACAATCCCTTTACGGGCAGCATCCATCTGTGTAGTGTAATCCATGAGTAAAATCCTCCTAACCATAAAAAAACCAATAGCATCAAAAAGAACATAAAAAAAGCTCACCTATGCAGGCAAGCTTTATGCACTGTCAGCTTCCCTACGTCGGCATTATCCGAATCAGGTAAAAAAGGGACCAGTGCCAATCCAAACACTATCTCAGCCATACAGCGCCCCTAGCTTTATATTCTCTTTATGTCCATTATAGTACATATTGCGTCACAATGCAACTCATACGCCCCATACAGAAAATAAAATTATAACATCATATTCCCTGTTTTTTCTTTAATTTTTTTAGTTTGAAGAGAATGAATAGAAATGCTATTGTTTTCATTTTTTCAACGTGATAGAATGAAGATGTGAATAAGCAGCCTATGTTAGCACTGCTTATCCTTTTTACCTCACAGTTCTTTACCTTTTACGTCTTTTCCTATTATATTTACAACGTATTTGGTGATAATGTGAGGTTTTCTTTTTGAGCTTTTTTCAATACCCCAATAGTTTAGTACCTCACACATGCAGAACTTACGCTGCCGTAAAAAAATCAGGATATATTGTTTCTGCACTAAAAGCCATTTTGCTATACTCTTACAGGAAATTGGTCCATACAATTTTTGATATTTTTCAGTTGTTCATCTAATTCTTCTTCAGTAAAAAATTTGCCAAACTCAACACAGTCAAGATCATCTAAAATAGCAAACAATGCTTCATACTGTTGATTTACTTTTTCCATTATGATCTCAACGTAACAATCAACGTCAGAAATCGGACTTTCAAAAATACAATGAAGAAAATCTATTTTTCCTGATTTAAGCAAAGATACTTGTTCATACATATTTTTTATATCATATGTATATATAGGAGAAAATTCACCTACGCCCCAGCCATATCCTGCCATCGAATAGTCAAATCCTGTTTCTACCATATTCCGCTGTTTAAACGCATTTTCTTCATCATAAAAATCGCCACAGCAAGATTTATCCGTATACTCATCACAAGTAATTTCGTAAAAAGAATCCCCCTCTTTATAGCTAAGCAAAATAGTCTCTTCCATAGCCGTCTTCCTTCCTAACTGAACCATTTAAGACAATAATTCCTTCTTCTAGATTTATATAAGGTTTCTTGCTTATTCTTGACATTTTCTAATAAATTGGCTATACTTACCTCAAAAGGTAGATTATCTGTTATATGAGCATCTTTTGATGTTCCGATGGATAACCTACCTTCTTTTTGTATTTCATAAAAATGTACTTTCTTAATTATTGTACCATTAGGCACTATTCTTTCCGTGCAATGCAAGACGTACCCTATTTATTCTCCCGATTATGCTTTTTTTATATCCATAAAATAAAAGAATGCATTTTCCGGGTTCATCGTAGCAATGCTGTCATTTTTTACAATAATATATTGCGGCATGCCTTCGATGCGCCTGTCTTCGCCATGTGTCAAAAGATAAATATCTCCGTCGTCACGACGCTCTGTCAGTTTGACGTCACTATAGCCCAGCGTCTTGGCATAGTCTATAATTTTAGATATCTGCATATCATTCATCTCCTTTAAACTTACGCATTATTCTATCAGCAAAATTCATGCGTATGCAATAATTACAAAGTTATAATTAAAAAAGTAATCCAAACAACGAACATTATATATAAAAAATGTGAAAGAAGCTACCCAACAAACATCATGCTAATAATAGCCTTCTGGATACGTCCGAAACCGCTGTTAGGAGTACTTCTTCCACTACTGAAATATAACACAAAGCCCAAATCAGTGTCAACAACAATATATCTCAGGAGCACTCCCGCTTACGCGGGAAAGACTCTGGGAAAGAAAACTGGACAATCGGCGTGTAGGGATCACCCCCGCTTGCGCGGGAAAGACGCTATTTATATTGAAAAACATCCTGATGCACGTCATGGCGAACGCGGTGAATATTTAGAATTGTTTTCGGCCGTAAGAGATGGCAAGAAAATCATACTATTCAAAATAATTGCTAAGGAAGGAGAACGATTTGCTGGAAGATATACTATCGTGGATGTTAAGTTTTATGATATTTTGCAACAAAAAAAGGGCATTCCCCCCCACCTACCGCATAAGGATAGGCAAAATGGGGGAATACCCTTTAATAATATTAATGTAGCAGATTTATTAGCAGGTGTCAATGATAGACAAGGTATTCCTTATGTTAACCATGATGGCACAGGATCACCCCCGCTTGCGCGGGAAAGACTCAAGTAGCCAGTCCGGGCAACATCACCGCGAGGGATCACCCCCGCTTGCGCGGGAAAGACTGGCACAGTGCGCTAAAGATAAAAAAGATTCTGGGATCACCCCCGCTTGCGCGGGAAAGACATTCTATTGCCGATGCAGTTGTGGTACAGAGCGGGATCACCCCCGCTTGCGCGGGAAAGACTGCATCGTCAATATCGGCATACAGTTTGCGTTGGGATCACCCCCGCTTGCGCGGGAAAGACAAAACGACGTTGGACGCAGGTCGTTTAATTCCGGGATCACCCCCGCTTGCGCGGGAAAGACGTGCTGACCAGCTACGACAGTACACAGCATCTAGGATCACCCCCGCTTGCGCGGGAAAGACTACTCTGATTTTTTCAACTGTTGTCATCATAGAGGATCACCCCCGCTTGCGCGGGAAAGACCCAGCCCACGCCCATTAGTGGCAATTAAATTTAGGATCACCCCCGCTTGCGCGGGAAAGACCGGGGAAGATTGTTTTTTCCCCTTTTATGTAAAGGATCACCCCCGCTTGCGCGGGAAAGACTGCTGGCGGTCGTTAAACGCCAGCCCACGCCCAGGATCACCCCCGCTTGCGCGGGAAAGACAAACCGCCCCCATAGGGGAGGAGCAACACCCCGGGATCACCCCCGCTTGCGCGGGAAAGACTTGTAGTGACCACTACTTGACCTCTATATATAGGGATCACCCCCGCTTGCGCGGGAAAGACCTAATCGGCATAAATAATTGGCTTCCCGACTCAGGATCACCCCCGCTTGCGCGGGAAAGACGCGAATTTATAGTTATAGTATATTCCACTCTTAGGATCACCCCCGCTTGCGCGGGAAAGACTATTATACTTATTTAAACGCGTAACCTTAGAAAGGATCACCCCCGCTTGCGCGGGAAAGACCTTTCGCTGTCCCGAATAATAGTGTATATCAAGGGATCACCCCCGCTTGCGCGGGAAAGACCATTCGGGGCATTTTCTTTGCCCGCCTTCCCAGGGATCACCCCCGCTTGCGCGGGAAAGACTCATCATCCGTGCCTTGCGCATAAATTTCTTTAGGATCACCCCCGCTTGCGCGGGAAAGACTCAATGCGGAAAATCTCATGAATATTTCTCTCAGGATCACCCCCGCTTGCGCGGGAAAGACGTATGGACAGCTGTTTTGGCATGGTCACTGCTGGGATCACCCCCGCTTGCGCGGGAAAGACTGATATAGTCGAATAGCAAGAAAGTTTCCGTTAGGATCACCCCCGCTTGCGCGGGAAAGACCGGGCCAAGATTACGTGTTACGTCTGCCATGTAGGATCACCCCCGCTTGCGCGGGAAAGACCGTGAGGAAAAGCGTGACCGGTACAAGATGTTAGGATCACCCCCGCTTGCGCGGGAAAGACTAGAGGCATTCACTGGCGGTTATCACAGAAAAGGGATCACCCCCGCTTGCGCGGGAAAGACGCCGTCGTTGTTGTAATCAACATCTACATAGCAGGATCACCCCCGCTTGCGCGGGAAAGACTTCATTTTTACATTATCTGATATTTTCATTCCGGGATCACCCCCGCTTGCGCGGGAAAGACAAACGCCGACCAGAAGCACCAAGGGACATTTCAGGATCACCCCCGCTTGCGCGGGAAAGACTGGCTGGCAAATCCACATTCACGCTGGATAACAGGATCACCCCCGCTTGCGCGGGAAAGACTAAACGAACATTCAGCTTTTGACGGTCACTTTTGGATCACCCCCGCTTGCGCGGGAAAGACTCAATAGCCTTAATCTCATGTGGCAACAGCTGAGGATCACCCCCGCTTGCGCGGGAAAGACCGGTGTGATTTCTCCCGACGCGCGTTTACAGCGGGATCACCCCCGCTTGCGCGGGAAAGACTTTTACATCGATGAAGTCTATCCCGGCGACACAGGATCACCCCCGCTTGCGCGGGAAAGACTCAGCGTCCGTACCTTGCGCATAGATTTCTTTAGGATCACCCCCGCTTGCGCGGGAAAGACAATCATGAAAGGTCTTGAATCTCATGATTAAAAGGATCACCCCCGCTTGCGCGGGAAAGACTTTGTTTGCGCACCAAGATTGGTGGTCTGGGCAGGATCACCCCCGCTTGCGCGGGAAAGACATTTGCAAGGTGAAATTAATGCCCGCACTCTTGGGATCACCCCCGCTTGCGCGGGAAAGACATCAAAGGCAAAATAGTCATCGTAGATACTATAGGATCACCCCCGCTTGCGCGGGAAAGACTGAGTAAATGGTTGACATGTGAGTAAAAAGGTGGGATCACCCCCGCTTGCGCGGGAAAGACGACGTCTACAAGATACCATCCTTTTGTCTTATAGGATCACCCCCGCTTGCGCGGGAAAGACTGCATGGATGATGAGGAAGAAGACGAATAAAGTGGATCACCCCCGCTTGCGCGGGAAAGACTCTTTCGGTGACATAGAAGATACACAAAGTCCAGGATCACCCCCGCTTGCGCGGGAAAGACTGACGTGAGTTATTTTGACTGATGTAAAGGTGAGGATCACCCCCGCTTGCGCGGGAAAGACTTTATCGCACCGTTCAAGAGTAGATGCAATGCGGGATCACCCCCGCTTGCGCGGGAAAGACTTTTCAGAGTACTGGTGCCAATTATCGGAACCGGGATCACCCCCGCTTGCGCGGGAAAGACCCCCTTTATATATGTATCCCGTTTTAAAGCAGAGGATCACCCCCGCTTGCGCGGGAAAGACAGTATTAGATCCCAGTATTTTAGCGATTCTCCTCTTATCATTATTCAAAATTTATTTAATTTCTCTACAAGTTGTTTAATAAGCTTGGCATCTTCAAGTGCCCGATGAGGTACTTTTTTATCAATCCCATAAGATTGCAGTGATGTTTCCAATTTATAATTTTCCTGAAATAGCTGTTCTTTCTTTACAATACGTAAGAGATCATGCGTACGATTTTTCAAATCGCCTAATCCATGTCGCGCAAACGCCTGTCTAATAAATTCAATGTCGAAACTGATATGATACCCGACCAAATCATCTTCTCCAATAAATTTCTGAAACGCAGCTAATACTTCACCTTCTTCTTTTCCTTCTTTCTGCAGCAACGTATCTGTAATGCCATTTATCTTTGTGATACTCACCGGAATAGGGGTAACACATACAATAAGTTCCGTAAAACAAACTTCTTTATCGCCATCGCAACGAATCGCTCCGATTTCTAAGATATGATTTCGTTTCGCATCCAATCCATCCGTTTCAATATCAATGACAACATACGGCAGAGAATTTCCTCTCTTCTTTGCAGTCCCCGCAATACGAGCACGATGAAATTTTGCAGCTTTACTGAAACCTTGAGATAATGGTTCCGCTTTTGATGGTGTACTTGGAATAAAAATCAATGGTAACCCATCATAATCAATGACAGAACGTGAAGCATTTTCTGTCATAAAATCATAACCAAATTCATTTCTTGCAGCAAAACACATACTAGCTTCTCCTGAACCCATGGTTTCCTGCACACGTTTCCAAAGATATTCACGAATGCGGCTGTTAAAATTTCCCACATAGACACCAGTAGCGATTTCCTGCATCCACCGCGTCAAGTCGCCTCGCAGGGATTGCGGTACTCTTTTTAGTGTAATAACCGTCATGGGCATGATGATGCCTCACTATAATTTACACCATATGGAACAAGTTTGTCTTTGTCATCCCATAAACTAAGCTGCTCTACTTCAATTTCTTCTTCTGAGGAAAATTCAAGAAGGGTCTGTAAATCCTTTACCATTCGTTTTAATAACTTTCCATCAACAAAAGCATCACGTGTCCGCAAGCGTGTTATTTTTCCAATGTCCTGGCCTTCTTCACTTTCCGCAACAACAGAAAACGCAATTGGTACTGTAATTTCGGATTTATACAAATCGGCAATATCGTAAACAAAGGAACGATCATGGCCTGTATGCACAAATCCTAATCCTGGCGACAGCCCCAATGCGGCTATCACGCTATGTACCAATCCATAAAGAGCAACATGCGCCGCAGAAAGTGCTTGGTTAATGGAGTCACCGCCTGCAAAATCATCTGGATTATACACGCGTTTGTTCCAAGACACATGATATTTTTTAGATAACTCACGATATCTGCGACGTACACGGGCTCCTTCATGGGAACGAAGCTGTTGCATAGTAAGTTTGGACACATCTTCGTCAGGAAAACGCATCTGATACATTGCCCGCGCAACACGTAGACGGCTCCGTTCGTTGGTCACCAGTTCCGCTTGCCTCATCAAAAAACGTGTCGATCTAGCCAGTGCCCTGCCGTTCGCATAATAACGGACGCCACGTTCTCCCACCCACAGGAGAGCTGTGCCTGTATCCCCAAGTAACTCTACAGCGCGATGACTAATATCTGTTCCTGGACCTAAAAGCAGAACTCCCACTATAGCCGCTGGAATGCGAACAACGCCTTTTGCATCTGCAATGGTTACAGCACTATCTACACGATGTACCTTAGCATGTTCGATATAGAGAAATGTGGCACGATCTTCCATACGTGGTAACTCTACAAGATTGGATTTACCTGCAATTACTGGTTTTGACATACTATACCTCCAAAGGAATTACTGTCATCAAACCAAAACCATATGCTTTTTTCTTTCCCATTCCTTCTATGAGTAATGTGCGAAATTTTTCAATATCTTGAATGACCAATATACCTTCATACGCAACGCGACTAAGACGAATCCGTTCATTACTTTTTCGCCAAACAGCAAAATTACGTTCTTTTATTCCATATTTACCTTCTTGCAGTAAAAATCCGTGTTTTTCGGCCCGCTGTCTCAGGTAATTCATCTGATGTTCTACTGTAATATGGGGTTTAATCCGTCCCCGTTTACCTTTACTAATTCCTTTGGAATCCGCAATAACCGGATTTAAAACGATACGAAAACGACAAGTCATGCCAGTTTTCAACCTATTTAAAAATGGCTCATAGTCTTTTGTTGCCGCAGTTCCTACAACACCATACCGACAAAGCGCAGTAAGATCTGGAGAAGACTGGCTTACAATAAGAAGATATTCTTTTCCATTCAGTTGATCTATACGCCAAAGTTTACGTGTTCGCTCACCGCATTGGATTTCTTGAAGAAAACTTCGCTCTACCCAATCATGGTATGCGCCAAGATGAGTAAGATGACGGATTTTTTGCCGGTTATTCGTATCCAGTTGAACTCTGGAAATATACATATTAAACACCTCCTACTGCAGCAAATGCATCGTGGTCTTGCTTCAGTTCAGGTATTTCTATTTCGCAAACACATTCATATTCCAACCGAGGCAGATAACGCCGTCCCGATGCCGCAAGAGAAAGAACGTGGTCACGACGTAGTTTTGATACACTTCCATCCATCCGACTTTCTGTAAAAACAGAAAGTCGTTTGCGAGTATTTTCCTGGTTCTGTTCTTTCTTTTTATACCAGTCTGCCGCCTGCCAAGGGAAACTACAAAGTACTGACATGGGAGCATCATCAACAATTCCTAATAAAAAATCTACAGGAAGCGGCAATGCACGCCGTCCCATATAGAGTTGAAAATATGGTGAACGCAACGCATCGACAATTTTGTCAGCTTCGGTTTTCTCTGCAACACCAAGAGCTACAACAAAGACAGCATCCTGTAAGTAATATCGTTTTGTTACATATGTCCGATAAGAAAGAATACCACCTTTTTTTATTTCCGGCTTATGTGCCGTATGATAATCCTTCAATATGCTTCCTGGCTGATCGACACGTACAGCAAATGTAAATTGATTTAATGTTGCAATACGTTCGTCATTACGACGCCAACCAAGAGCCGCAGCAATAAGTCCTAACACGGCACTTTTCGATGGATGCAAATCGGTATGACGTATTTCAAAGTGTGAGTCTGTGCCCCATGATTGTAATGGGCCAGAAAATTTTAATAAGATTGTTTTCATTTGCTATTCCTGCCATTTAAAGAAGCGTAATAATCTGCTTAGAAAGATCATCTAAAAGTGCCGTTATCCCTTTTTCCTTCATTCCGGTGAATGTATTTTCCGTTTCAGATGGATACCATGCATCATTTGTCAAAAGGCAAAAGCTTGCAAGCGGTGCATGGACAAATTTTTCAGCATTTTTTTCTTCTGCAAAAAGCCGTCGAACCGATTCTTCCGTATAGCCATTCTTTGCTTTGACAGGATTTTCATAAGCACTAACAAAACTGATCGGCCGATCATCGCGAAGTATGACGAGAAGTGCCTGCGGAATCGTTTGATTGGCATAGCTGTTACTTTTGCCTGTTGGCATGGATTTCGCAAAGGCTTCGATATACAAACGAAGTGCCCGTGCTGTTATTTCTTTATCATCCTTCATCTGATGAAAAAATTCATGAACTGCCACATTGGCATAGCGATACAACGTAGATGAATTAAACTCATTCGTTTTAATCATTGCCGCACCTGCAGTATCTTCAGGAGCTAAATCATCCTTCGCCGTAAAATAATCATATTCTGTCTGCACTTCATGCGTAGAAATAGCATGGGAAACCTGAGAAGAAGCGTCTTCATTTTTTGTCGGATCATCTGCCAGCATACGTCCAAAGAGAGCAATATCAATTTCCATATTTTCTTTTAAAAGATTAGATAGTTTCTCTTTATCCTTCTCTCCTGCAATTGCCGCTTCTGCTAATGCTTCCGCCTGCTGTGTTCCAAGAAAAAATAAGGCAGAAAGTTTGCCATCTTTTAGTTTTAATCCAGCGACTTTTAACACATCTTCCGCTTTCTTTTGTGCTACAGCTTCTGCCATAGAAGGATCTTTTTCTAACATCTTTTGTACTACATAATCCAGTACTTTAACTGTACGTACTCCTACCTTAAATTCATCACCAAAATTGCGAAAATAATCGCGCATTACTTTTTTCCAAGCCTGCGAGCTGACACGCGCACGAGTTACACCGCCAAATTGTGCTGTTTTGGGACTACCTGTATCATCACGATTTATATTCGATGGCGGCAAAATCTGAATAGCGTGAATATCTAAAAATAAGCGATTCGTTTGCATTACTATATCCTCCTTGTTTTTGATTACTCTTATTTATCTTCTTTTTTCTTTTCTATACGATAATAGGCTTCTGCCCAACGCAGGCAAATTTTCTTTCTAGCTCCCATTTGATACCAATAGAGGTCATTGGCAAGTGCAGCAAAGTCCAATGGTAACGCACCTTTTGCCTTAGCAAGCTGAAGCAACTGACGGAGCTGATATAGAAAGTTATCAAATGATGTTGCTGAAAGAGTTACAACAAATCGTCTATCTAGGGCAGCTTGTCCATTTCCTGTACGAAACTGCCGAAGTGCTTCTCCAATATTTTTGACTGTATCTGTTTTCTCTTTTCCACGCCGTCCCTGTTTTTGCATCGCATATAATTGCAATGCCGTATAAATAGCCCGTTCTTCCTTTGTTTCACTACCATGTATGGAAAGAAATTCTTCCGGCATATTTTCCAACAACAACGGCCAAACAGCTGACGCATCGCCGAGTGGTTTACCAATACTATGACGAAGCGCTGCAAGTGCTGCTTTGCCACTCGCCATATCTTCTTGCGCTTTTAAAATGTGTATTATTTTCTGTGTTACTTGGTATACGTCTTTTCGTTTGTATTCCAATGGATTTCCTCCTTTTTTATATAGTGTAATCAAAAGTATTGCATTACCTAATTATTGGCGGGAATTTTTTTATTTAATTTATATTTAAGCGTGTTATAGGCCATGATAATATTTTCCCTATTTTTATCTTCTTTATCTTTCGTAACATAATCTCTAGCAGATAGATGTGCCATAATGGATGCTGCTGCATCTAAAATAATGTGGCGCAGTTCCAGTTTCCATATCCGAGCTTTACTATCTTTATCATCTTCCGGATATATATAGCGCAGCCAATCACGAAAGGGCATATCAATGGCTTCATAAAGGTTGGCTATCTGGCTTTCTACAAAATTAGATCGGTCAATACCGCGAATCTCAGCCGTCGTTTTAAGAAAGGGTTTATAAATTTGTTCGATAACGGCTTTTGTATCTTCTGCTGTATTTCTTACACGGATACCCCAACCGTCACCATCAATATCAGTCACAATGATTTCATGCAAAGAAAGTATATCCGCCACTTCATCTATGGGCATCCAAGATGTAGCATTACCATCGGATAACATACTAACAGCATGCAATTCTACCATACGACGATTTAAGAAAGGTTCAATATTATGATAATGCTCTATGATAATTGGCCGTTTTGCTTCTATATCATTTCTATCAGGAATTAATAAGCCAAAGGAACGCCATAACGATTGCTCTGGCCGATGAGTTCGTGGCATAAATTTATTTTTATGTTCACCTGTTTTATTAAATGTCCATAATGTCATCGGTTCCAGAAATGCGTTTTCATGATTAATTTCTGGCACTTTTACAGCCCCAATAGAAACATCTTTTTCTGGCGTCCAATCAGAAGGAATGTATACCGCTCTACTCCATGCCGTATACAGAGAGGCAAGATTGGTTTGTATATTTCCTTTTAAAATCATGTCTAATCGCTTCATTGGTTCGTCTTCCCAACAAGGAGATTGTACAGCTAGCGTATACTGTTCATCTTCAGGATGATGCAGCATGGTATTGATCCATAATGTTTCAAATAAATCATCTCCAGCCATATAGATACCGCCAATATCATACAACCATCCCTTAGAGCTTGTTATTTTCCCATCTATTGGAAACTTTCCCTTATCCGATGTTCCTACATACCCTTGCATCGTAATTAACCAACGAGCTAATTCTGCCGCTGTCATATGATTTTTCTTTTTACCAACAACAGGCGCAAAAATGGCTTCTTTGTTGTTGCTTTCGGAAATTAAGCGGTTCATCTGCTTCCCAGCAAAACTCTTTGCATGTAATGCAGACGTGCCTTTTTCAGGAGATAATCGCGCTGCCAAATCTTTTTTTGTCACTTGAAAAAATGGATACGTATCATCAAGTAAATAAAAACGATCGCGCCAAGCTTCTAAATATTCATTGACGATTGTAGGAAAACGATGTTCTTTCCATATAGCTTGCCACGTTTCATCTAATGCATCCAAATAGTCTTCTGCATCTACTTCATCAACGGGTTCCTCTACAACAAGTTTATTTCCACTAGCCTCATTTAGTTCTAGCCATTCATAGGGTTCTCCGTCTTGATCTACACGCGTAAATACAGTGACCAAAACAGCTAGTAAAACACGTAAAACTGCAAAATTCTGTGTTTCCATCTCCCCTGCCAGTGCCTTATACGCTGGCGCATGCATAAAAAGTGTAAGAAGAGATACGTTTTCTACTACGCCTGTATCTTTTCGCAATACCGGAATCCACGATTCATCCAACAAATTATATCTTCCCATGTTCGCCTCCTATCAAGTGTATCAGTCATCTTTTTTATATACTTGCAGCCCGATTTCGCTATTATACAATAATACGGCATTACCCAAATAAAACGTTCCTGTTTTTCCATCATCTATGGGATCAAAAAGAATTCCCAAACTGCCTTTTAGCCAAGACTGCCGCTGCCAAGAAGAAAGATACTTTCGATTATATACTTCTAACCATTCAATCGTCTGTTGCACACTGCCACAAGCATACCTGGCATCTAACGCCGATAACTTCAATGTTTGTTTGGCTATTTCTTTCGCTATAGTATAGTTCTCCACTTGGTCGGAAATATCCTCTTTTTTATTGAAAAACCCATACCCTGTACCACGCTTCATCATGGCAATAACTTCTATACTTTCCTCTGCATCTCGCACTTGTGCAAACGCATTTTCCTCACTGTCAGATACTGCCGCTGTATTCAACCAACCAATAAGATTGTATTTTTCCGGCTTGATTTTTAAATGCGGCCGTTGCAAAAGAAATTGTCGTTGTGCTTTATCTTCTTTTTTTTGCACAGTTAGTTGGTACTTTGCTTCTGCTCTTTCATATTTATCTTGAATCTCTTTTTCCCAAGAAATTTCTTCTTCTCCATACACACGCTGTACTAGAGGCGATATATCTCTCGGCAGAAAGATTTCTTTTTCAGGTAGTATTCGTTGCGTTCTTGCAAGCAGATAATCTCCATAAATCGTCGAAGCTCCCTTTTCAAATTCCAGTATCTCACTTTCTCCCATGATATACACAGTAGGATCAGCCAATCCTTCAGGACGTGGAATCATATGGCGATGCAAACGACCCATGCGCTGCAACAACAAATCAATAGGACAAAGAT
This sequence comes from uncultured Megasphaera sp., assembly GCA_934193515.1. Taxonomy (GTDB): domain Bacteria; phylum Bacillota; class Negativicutes; order Veillonellales; family Megasphaeraceae; genus Megasphaera. Next base: position 129,510 of record CAKPVJ010000002.1, read on the forward strand.
CTGTAACAAGAACATCAAAATCAATATCAAGGGATTGCTCTAAAACCTGCGTGCCAATAATAATAGCACGATACGGCCGTCTTGCTCCTTTGCCAATGCATTTCATTAAAAAGTTTTCTTTGTTGATACGATCAGTATCAATAAATTTCGCATGCAATATACAAACATCGTTCCCAAAAATTTCTGATAATTGTTCAAAAAGCATCTGTGCTCTGCGGACAGTATTGACAATAATTCCAGCTACGCCGCCATGAGCAAGTTTACTTTGCAGTAGTTTTTCTAACTCTTCTTCAGATAATTTTTGGATGGCAATACGCCGATCTTTCTCTTTAACAAAATCTTTTCGTTGCTGAATGATACCATTGTCCGTATACGTCAAGAGAGGATATGCTGTTTCCTGAAAAATAGGTGCGTAATCTGTTCTTTCTCTCTTTCGTATGCCTTTTCCTTGTCCTAAAAGATATGCAGAAATAAGTTTTTCACGTAGTACTGCAGGAAGGGTTGCTGATAAGAGTACGACAGGAATACCATACGCACCCATCCATTCAATGGCACGTGAAAGAAATACGTCCATATAAGCATCGTAGGCATGCACTTCATCAATGATAACAATTTTTTTAGAAAAACCAAGATGCCTGAGCGCAAGATGTTTTTGCTTAAGTGCCGTAAGAAGAAAGTGATCAACCGTTCCGACTACAGCATCACTTAACATAGCTGTTTTTCGACCTGCAAACCACTGTGACGTAAGAACCCCGGAATCAAATTCTTCATCTACATGCACACCATCTAGTAATTCTTCTTGAAGCTCATTTAATGCTGCTTTTCCATGCATTAGCTTCATCGTACCCCGCTTATCATAATCTATTACTAGTCCTTCAAACCAGTCTTCAATACGTGAAAAAATACCATTAGAAGTAGCTTGCGTCGGTAATCCAAAAAAAAGACCGTCCATCTTTTTCTTTGCCATTAATTCTTCCACTGCAGCCAATGCTGCTTCTGTTTTTCCTCCACCCATAGGAGCTTCAAGAATAAAAATACCTGGTTTTTCTGTTGTCGCGATAGTATCAAAAACAATCTGCTGAAAGGGACGTGGTAAAAAGCCAAAACGAGCCGTATAATACGCTTCAGCTGATGGCACATGAAAAATTTCCATTGGCTCGTCCGAATTGCTTTTCCACCATTTTTTTATGCCGATTTTTAGTCGGGCATCCTTATTTTGAGGTTCATAATCTTCAAAGGGTATTAAGGGAAAATATTCTTCATTACTGGCAATCCAATCTGCCATGATAATGAGTCCCGAAAAAAGTACTTGCCCCATCTCATTAATTTCAGGCAAGAGAGCAACGTCGGCCTTTCCTGTCATATTAACGAATCCTGTCTTTTTTAATGCATTGTCCAGTATGTTTTTTTGCATTTTTGTCCACATTTCATGAAGCGGCCCTTGATTTTCTTGAAAGCAACTGCTAGGATATGCATTTAAATCTGTCACAACATCATTTGTATCCGCTGGTTTTCCATGGTGCGCGCCTATAATAGATGCGATATCTTGTTGTATGCCAAAATAATTAAGCAAATATTCTCCGGTAATGGTATGATGCGTACGTCTACGAATATCTGCATCAAAAATTTTATTCATATCAGAAATATCAAGTAGCCCCATTAACTCCATTCGCTCTAAAAGAGCCATATCCAAATCTGGAGAATTTTTATAACCCTTCTGTGTCTGAAAAACAGGCGTACACTTGCCAATATCGTGTACGCCTGCTAAAAAACACGCAAGACAACGTGCCGCATTCTCATTTTCATTAGACAACGAATGAATAAGAATTTGTTTTTGTCCTTCACTTACCCAATGTTGCCAAAGAAACTGCATGACTCCCATCGTATCTTGCAAATGTACTAGAAGTGGTAACCACAAAAATTGTCCGGCACCATCCTTCTTCTTTGCCCAAAGTGATGCTAAAATTTCATCTTCTTGTCTCATACGAATCCTCCACCATGCAGTTTTATATTAATAAAAGTGTATCTTCTTATTATTTTTTCATCAATCCTTTTTCCACCAAGAAATCAGACAGCATATCTGCTGTGGTTGCTGTAATTTTGATGCAGTGTTTGCGGTATTCCGGCGTGCCGAAGCTCAGTGTGTTGAGGGCGCGGCAGCAGGTGGCGCCGAAGTGTTTTTTGAAGCGGTCGTGAAATTCGCTAGTATATTGATAGACGTCCGGCAGTGGTTTTTCTTCCGGGTCCAGACGGCCTACGAGGGCGCTGATAATCAAAGCCGATCCTGTCAATGCGCCGCAGGCACAGCCGGAACGGCCGATGCCGCCGCCCAGGCCGCAGGCCATGCGGATAGCGATGTCCGGCAGCTGCAGGTCCAGACAGTCATTAAATGTTTTGACAATCGATTCTACGCAGTTGTTTCCTTTCAAATGATATTGTTCTGCTAATTGGTATGCTTTTTCCATGATGCAGTTCCTCCTCTTTTTTACATAGTTGACATATGTCGATTATAAGCGTATTTCAATACGTTGTCAATGTACGAAAAATGGATTGCTGCATAAAGCATGGGAGCTTTTGATGCGCAATCCACGGTATCGTTTTTTTATTGTCTATCTGTTTGCCAAGCTTTTGTACATATCAGTCAGAATCTGCGGCGTTACGTCATACACCGTCGCTTTGACGGCCCGTGTCGGCATGACCAGCTTCACGTAGGCTGTCAGTTCTTCTGCTGTCAAAGGAACCGTTTCCGGTATGAGGTCTTTCAGCAGCGCAGTAAAATCATCCAGGCCGGATACTTCGAGGATTTCCCAAATTTTTTCGACTTTGTCCGGCATCGTTTCTGCCATGAGCTTCATATAAAACGGCAGGAGCATGCCGTTGGCGCGGCCGTGGGCAAAGCCTTTATAATAGGTCAGCGGCTAGCCCATGCCGTGAACCAATGTCGTGCCGGACTGGGAAAGACCAGATTGCGCCAGCATGGGCAATACAGTCACGGCCAAAATACAATGTAGCAGGCATTTCATAGATAAACATAGTCAGTCTTCCTTCTGCAAGTGCTTGTGTTTTTGTCCCAAGGCGGCATACTCTTCGGTTTGCCGGTATACGTCCGCTGCTTCTTCTTCCGTCAGCTGCCGGACAATGTGAAACGGCGTGCCGTATACCATAGAGCGCGGCGGAATGGTTTTGTGCTGTGTGACAACCGTCCCGGCACCAATGATGGTTTCATCGCCTATCGTCGTATAGTTCATGAGGATAGACCCCATGCCAATCAGACAGCCCTTGCCAATTGTTTGACAATGGACAATCGTATTGTGTCCAATCAGGGTATTGTCGCCAATCGTCACTGGCTGGTCCGGTTCCGTATGAATCGTGCAATTATCCTGAATACTGACATTATTGCCAATGGTGATGCTGTTTTCATCTCCCCGAATGACAGCATTGGGCCAAATGTTGGCGTTTGCGCCAATCGTCACTTTGCCGATAATGACTGCGGATTCCGCAATATACGCCGTCTGGTCAATCCGGGGCAGCTGCCCTTCAAATGGTAAAATCTGTGCCATCAAAGATACCTCCCTGGTATGTATGGTACGCTAACCGCTATCATGCGTCCCTCGTATGGATACGGTTTTTATTTTGTCAGCAAATCCGTCCAAGCGTCAGCAACACGGGCAAATTCTTCCAAGCTCATCGTTTCACCGCGGCGGCTGCCGTCTATCTGGCTGCGTGCCAATATATCTGCAATCTGTTCTTTAGAAAGGCCGGCTGATTTCAGCGTATTGGCAAAGGTTTTGCGGCGCTGGGAAAAGGCCGTTTTGACGACCGTAAAGAATCGTTTTTCTTCTTTGACCTGTACGGGCGGTTCATTGCGTACATCCATGGCTACGACGGCAGAGGTAACTTCCGGTGCCGGCATAAAGCTTCTGGGAGAGATTTCAAAGAGCATTTCCGGCTGTGTATAATACTGTACAGCCACAGACAATGCCCCGTAAATCTTGTGTCCCGGTACGGCTGTCATGCGTTCAGCGACTTCTTTCTGCACCATGACGACGATTTTTTCGATAGGAAGTTTTTGTTCGAGGAGTTTCATGATAATCGGCGTCGTAATATAGTACGGCAAGTTGGCACAGACTTTAAACGGCCGGTGATGCATGACTTCCGGTATATCAATACGCATGATGTCGCCATGAACAATCCGTACATTGTCATAGTGTTCCAGCGTTTTGTCGAGAACGGGAAGCAAATGGTCATCCAGTTCGACAGCCGTAACGTCTGCGCCTGTTTCAGCCAATGCCTGCGTCAGCGTTCCGATGCCCGGCCCGATTTCCAGTACCGGTTCTCCTTCGTGCAGGTCTGCCGCATCCGCAATGTCATCAACGACGGCGCGGCGAATCAAAAAGTTTTGTCCCAGCTTTTTGTTCATGCGCAGGCCAAAACGGTTGACGACATAGCGGACTACGTCGGGACTGGACAAATTGACGAATTCTTTCATGGTTATTCCTCGCTTTCTACGGCTTGTAAGGCGTTATTCCATTCGTCCCGCGTCACGCCGTAATGATTCAGCCGTTTCAAAAACTGTTTGGCATTGCCGTAGCCGATACCGAGCACGGCTCCGACAGCGGCTCTGCGCTGCGCTGCATCGGCACTGCCGTTGAGCTGGTGTGCTGTCAAATCGCTCATCGAGAACGTCGTTTCCGGCGAATACACGGCGCAGCGCGTCTTTTCCAAAGCCAGTCGGATTGCTTCCGGCGATGCTTGTTCTACGCCCAAGTCGTTGTTGGCAATCGCGTCTTTGCGCGGGATAAAGGCATGTTTGGCCTCAGGAAAGCGTTCGGTCAGATACTTGCGAATCTGTTCCCCTGCTCTGTCCGGATCGGTCAGGATGATAATGCCCCGTTTTTCATAGGCACAGCGAATTTGTTCCATCGTATGCGGTTTGAGATTGAATCCATCTGTCGTAATCATATCGGCTTCGATATGGCTGGCACGAATGCGGGCGACATCAGAACGGCCTTCTACAACGAGTACTTCTTTGATCATTGCGCGTCTCCTTCTGCATGGTCGCTGATGTATTTGGCGGCACTGAGAATTGCCAATACGTTGTGTTCAAATACAATACCGCCTTGGAGATAAATCATATAGGGGTCGCGAATCGGGCCGTCTGCAGACAATTCGATAGAAGAGCCCTGTACAAAGTCGCCGGCTGCCATAATGATTTTATCGGCGTAGCCGGGCATGTCGTCCGGAATCGGCGTAACGTGCGCATCGACCGGAGAATAGGACTGAATCCCCTGGCAAAACAGGCACATATTCTTTTCATTTTCCAGGTAAATCGTCTGAATCAAGTCATAGCGTGCTTCATCCGGCTGCGGCGATACCTTGAATCCCATCTGTGAAAAAACAGCAGCCGCAAAGATAGCCCCTTTGATAGCCTGTGCCGTAACGTGCGGCGCCATAAAAAATCCCTGGAAAAAGAGACGATAGCCAGCCGCATAGGAGCCGAGTTCATCGCCCAGTCCCGGTGCCGTCAAATAATCGGCTGCTGCGTGGACGAGTTCTTCTTTTCCGGCAATATAACCGCCAGTAGGCGCAATACCGCCACCGGGATTTTTAATCAAAGAACCGGCAATGATGTCTGCACCGGCTTCAATCGGTTCTTCTTCCGCTGCAAATTCGCCGTAACAGTTATCGACAAAACAAATCGTCTGCGGGCTGACGGCTTTGACGGTTTGGATAATCGTGCGAATATCGGAAATCTTCAAAGACGCGCGCGTGCTGTAGCCGCGGGAACGCTGAATCAACACGAGTTTCGGCTGATTTTTCTGCACGGCATCACGGATGCCTTCCAAGTCATAGGCATTGTCCTTCAGCGGTACTTCTTGGTAGCGTACGCCCTTTTCTTTGAGGGAATGCGGGGTTTCATGGGCATAGCCGATAACGCCCTGCATCGTGTCATACGGTGCCCCGATGAGGGACATCATCAAATCCCCCTGCTGCAGCAACGCCAGCAAAACGGTGGCCAGCGCATGCGTGCCTGAAACAAAATGAGGCCGTACAATCGCTTTTTCCGCTTTAAACACACGGGCAAACACTTCGTCTAACTTTTCCCGCCCCATGTCGCTGTAGCCGTATCCGGACGTACCGGCAAACTGATACGATGAAATCTGGGCATCTTTATAGGCCTGCAGTACTTTTTCTGTATTATGAAGACAAATCGTATCAATGCGTTCAAACTGGCCGGCACAAGCAGCCATGGCTTTTTTTCTAATCGTTTCTATATCTATAGACAACACGTTCAGATCCTTTCTCTGGTAAACGGTATATGGTGTATCACATCAGCTGCCAACGCCGCTTCTGATGGATACTTGTTTTTTTCAAACCAATGAATGTACGGCATGCGGCGATACCATGTCAGCTGCCGCTTGGCAAAATGCCGTGTTCGTTTTTTTATTTGTTCCACAGCCAGCTCCAACGGCATCGTGCCTTGGAGATATGCTGCCAATTCCTGATAGCCGATTGCTTTCATGGCCTGACAATCCGGGGAAATCCCTTGGGCCAGCAGCTGCCGGACTTCCTCTATCCAGCCGCTTTGCATCATCATGTCAATTCGCTTCTCGATGCGGGCATACAGGACATCCCGCGGCAGGGACAAGCCAATAACATAGGCATGATATACGAGACCGTCTGCTTTCGCTGCCCGGACAAACTGCCGGCCTTCTCCCATGTGAATTGCCGTCATCAGCCGAACCAGCCGATTCGTATTGGCCAATAGTTCATGCCAATCAGCGGGCTGCCAACCGGTCTGTGTCTCGATATACGCTTTCAGCTCGTCTTCTGTTAGAGACTGTATCGTTTCTTTGGCTTTCTGCCGGGCGGCTTCATCGGCATGAGACGCGCCAAACTGGTATCCTTCCAGCAGGGACTGGACATACAGCCCCGTACCGCCGACAAGAATAGGGATTTTTCCTGCTTTGTTTACTTTGCGAATCGCCGTATCTGCCATTTGGCAGAACCGCGCCGCAGAATACGGCTCACCCGGTTCGGCAATGTCGATCAGATAATGCGTATACTGCTGCAGTTCTGCCGATGTCGGCTTGGCCGTGCCAATGTTCATCTGCCGATAAAGCTGGTAGGCATCGCCGGAAATCAGGTCTGTGTGAAAGTATTCGGCCAAAGCAAAACTAAGTGCTGTTTTGCCGACGGCAGTCGGGCCGATAATTGCAATTACGTTTTCCATTACGTTGCCTCCCCTTTGAGTACACCATACGCTACCCGGCTGTATTTGCCGCCGTACCGCTGCATCTGCGGAAAGGCTTTTTTCAGCCACTGCAGGGAGCGGTCTTTGATGACAACGCGGCGGCGCGCCTTTTTTAAGGCTAGTCGCACATCCTCGATAGTCAGAGCATCGTGATCCATAATCGGACGGACAGGCTGAAATTGGCAGCTCGCCGTGACGGGATGCTGAAACATCGGGTCAAAATACAAGACATCATACGGCTGAGCCGCTTCATCCTGCAAATAGGTTCTAAAATCACCCAGTGTCAAATGAATGCGCCGCAGTGCCTGTGTCACATCTTCTTTTTCATGAACAAAATGCCGCATGCCCCACTGGGTCACGGCTCCCAGCAAGGGAGAAATTTCCAACGCGTCAATGCGGGAACCGTGCGGCAGGGCAAAAGCTGCCGTAATGGTATCTGCTCCAAAACCGCACGTACAATCCAAAAATGCCATGGGCTCCTCACTGCCAATGGCTTCCAAAAAATGGTCCCGCTGTCCTCGGCGTATATGCTGAATGCGGAGTTCTGCCATATTCAAACTGAAAAAATGCGTTCCTTCAGGCCGCACCAGCTGCGGGCCTTTGGATGTATATACCAAAAGCTGCTCGCCGTAGACACGCGTCAGGTCTTCCATCGCTTGGCCGCGCCGCGGCACCCATTGTGCCCCTATCTCTGCTGCCCACGCTTGGGACTGGCTGATTAATTCTTCTTTGGCCTTTAAAGACGGCACTACATATAGTTTCATCATGTTCGTTTAAACAACTTTGCCAATTCATCCGGCGTAAACCGCACGATAATCGGTCGGCCGTGCGGGCACACATACGGCTTTTCCGTGTGAAACAAATCTTCCAGCAGCTGTTTCATCTGCCGGATGTTCAGCGTATCTCCGGCCTTGACTGCACCATGGCACGACAAATACGCCAAGGAGCGGTGACGCAGCGTCGCTTTGTCCAAGCCGTTGTTTTCATGCAGGGCTCGGCAAATATCCTGCAGGGAATCGGCAATATCGCTGGTCTGCAAATCGCAGGGAACTTCTTCGACACGCAACGTTGTCGGGCCGGCTTCCGAATAAGTATAGCCCAAATCCTCAAACACGTCGCGCCGTTCCAGCAAAAGGGTCATGTCTTCGGCATCGACTTCTACAAATTCGGCAGTCAGCAGCTGCTGGCTCGGCATTTTTTCTACCCGTTTGCAGAACGTATCATAGCGGATGCGTTCGTGAGCAGCATGCTGGTCTACGATATACAAATCCTGTCCTTTTTTGGCAATAATGAAGCAGTCCGCCACTTCCCCCAAGGGAATAAAGACGTCGTCATCGCCGTCAAACGTAATTACCGGCGTATCCGCAGCCGGTGGTGTTTCCCGTGCTTCCAACGCCTTAGCAAACGCGTCTGTCTGCTCTGTTTCGGTACGAGGCGTATAGGCCGCATCTCTTGGTGAAATGGCTGTACGGCCGCCTGCCTGATGCATTGGAGACGGTTCGGTGCGATACGCCGGAGCCTGCCGTTCCTGCAGCGGCGGCAGCGATGTCGCATCCTTTCGTCCGTCTGCTCTATCTGGGACAAACGGCAGCGGTGCCTTGGGCGGCTGGCTGGGCGTATCAAACGGCAGGGACTGTGCTTCCAACGCAGCGGCCTGCGGTGTTTTCTTCTGTTCCAATGCTTGTTCTTTTTCTTCTATACGCGCAATTTTATACGAAGGCAGTTCGACTGTCGCAGCAATTTCTTCCGGCTTGTCCTGGGCGACCAGTGCCGTAATGATGCTGTGATAAATCGCTCTGTAAATAGCCTGTTCATCGGCAAATTTGATTTCTGTTTTAGACGGATGGACGTTGACATCTATCGTCGCCGGATCCACATGGACGTGCAGCATGACAAAGGGATAGCCTGATTTGGGCAGCATCGCATGATACGAATTTTCAATCGCTTTAAACATAAGCGGATTATGGACAATACGCTGATTGACAATGCAGGTCTGCCAAGCCCGCGTGCTTTTCAGTACTGACGGCTTGCCTACATATCCTTCAATAAAAATGCCGTTGTCATCGTAAGAAATCGGAAAAATTTCTTTGGCCAGCGACGCGCCGTAAATGTTGGCAATCGTTTCTTTCAGGTCACCGCCGCCGCCCGTATGTACCGTCGTTCTGCCGTTATTGGTAAACGTAAAGGCGACAGCCGGCTCTGCCAGCGCCAGCTTGGTCAGCATTTCACTGATTTTGGCACTTTCTGTCCGTTCACTTTTCAAAAACTTTCGCCGTGCCGGTGTATTGTAAAATAAGTCGCTGACTTCCATCGTCGTGCCGACAGGCGCACCGACCTGGTCTTCTGCCGTAATGACGCCGCCGTCCAGCAAAAGGTGCGTAGCAAACTCATCGTCTGGACGCCGGGTCGTAATCTGCATATGAGAAACGGCAGCAATGCTCGGTACGGCTTCGCCGCGGAACCCCAGTGAGCTGATGGAAAAAATATCTTCAACCGAGCTGATTTTACTCGTCGCGTGGCGGATGATGCATTTATGTGCATCTTCAGCACTCATGCCGCATCCGTCATCGGTCACGCGCATGTACGACTGGCCGCCGTCGGCGATTTCTACTTCAATCGCCTTGGCTCCGGCATCAATCGCGTTTTCTATCAGCTCTTTGATGCACGAAGACGGCCGCTCTACGACTTCACCGGCAGCAATTTTGTTGCGCGTCGCTTCGTCCAAAACGTTGATAATCGAACTCACTGTATGCCACTCCCTTCTTTCGCTTCTTTCTGCAGTTCATATAAGAAAGAAATCGCTTCAATCGGCGTCATGCTGGACACGTCAATAGACAGCAGCTTATCGACAACAGGACTGGTAAACAAGCTGTCTGCAGCCGGAGCCGCTGTCTGCGGTGCTGCAGGGGCAGCTGTAACGGTCGGTGTTCCCTGTGATTCCAGCTCAGCCAAAATCACATCAGCCCGCTTGAGCAGGCTTTCCGGCAGTCCGGCCAGTCTAGCGACATGCAGGCCATAACTGCGGTCTGCTCCGCCAGGAATAATCCGCCGCAAAAACTTGATATTTTTGCCTCGTTCTTTGACAGCTACCGTATAGTTTTTGATTTTTTCCGACATGTTTGCCATATCCGTCAATTCATGATAATGCGTCGCAAAGAGCGTCATGGCGTGAATATGTTTCAAGCAGTATTCAATGACAGCCCGAGCAATCGACATACCGTCAAAGGTACTCGTGCCGCGGCCGATTTCATCCAAAATCAATAGACTGCGGCTCGTCGCATGCTGCAGAATATACGATACTTCTTTCATTTCGACCATAAAGGTACTTTGTCCCGTCAAAATATCATCGCTGGCGCCAATACGCGTAAAAATACGGTCTACCGGGCAAATAGACGCTTCCCGCGCCGGAATAAACGAGCCGACCTGCGCCATCAAAATCAAGACAGCAATCTGCCGCATGTACGTCGATTTACCTGCCATATTGGGGCCGGTAATGACAAGAATTTCGTGATTCGTATGATTCATCGTGACATCGTTGGGCACAAACAATTCATTTTTGAGGAATTGTTCAATAATCGGATGCCGACCGTCTTTAATCTGGATGACTTGGTCCCGATTCAGTCCCGGCCGAACGTAACGGTTGTCATGGGCCGCGCAGGCCAGACTGTATAAGCAGTCGATGCGCGCAATGGCACGGGCTGTCTGCTGCATCGACGTAATATGACCCTGTATGTCTTGGCGAATCTGCCCAAACAGCTGGTATTCCAAGGCCAGCATGCGTTCCTGTGACGTCAGTACTTTTACTTCAAACTCTTTCAGCGCCGGTGTAATATACCGTTCGGCATTGACCAGCGTCTGTTTGCGGACATAATAGTCCGGAATCGGCAGCGTATTGGCATGGGAAATTTCAAAATAATAGCCGAACACCTTGGTGTAGCCGATTTTCATTTTGATGCCCGTCTTTTCTTTTTCTTCTTCTTCCAGCTTTTTGAGAAACTCTTTGCTGTTGGCTGCAATGGAGCGAATTTCATCCAGTTCCTTGGAATAGCCGTCACGAATAACGCCGCCGTTGCGGATGACGACACCCGGTTCGTCTTTGATGCCCCGGCACAACAAGTCATATACGTCCTGATGCGGGCTCATGCGGGCTTCCAACTCTTTGAGCAGCTCCGAAGACGCGCCTTGTATAATATTCTTCAGCTTAGGAATGACGGCCAGCGATTCCCGCAGGGCTACCAAATCTTTCGGGCTGGCTGTACCCGTTTCGATACGCGTCAGTATCCGTTCAAAATCATAAATGCCGTCGAGCGTATCGGCTATATCCTGGCGCATAATTTCATGATTAATGATGTCTTCTACGGCATCCTGCCGCTTGGTAATTTCGCCAATCCGCAGCAGCGGCGCTTCCAGCCATTTGCGCAGCAGCCGACCTCCCATAGCGGTTTTGGTCTTGTCCAGTACTGCCAGCAGCGTGCCTTTGCGGCCGCCGTCACGGACATTCTGTGTAATTTCCAAATGACGCAGGCTGGCTCCGTCTACAACCAGACGGCTGTCATTATCGATGCGTTCCAGCGAGCTGATATGATGAATATCCGACTGCATGACTTCACGGACATAGGTCAGCAGCATGCCGATGCATTCTGCCGCCGTTCCTGCAGCAGCCCAATCTTTTTCATCAAAATACGGCGCGCCGATATCGGCATAATCTGTCATGTCATCGGCAGCAAAAGGTGTGACCGTGCATTGTGCCAGCCGGTTACGCAAATACGTCAATATCGGTTCTATGTATGCGTCCATATGAGCATAAATCAATTCACTGGGTTCATACACAGAAAAAATATCAAACAGCACGTCTTCCATTGCCGAAACGGGGCATGCCGACCAAAGGCATTCCCCTGTCGTGACATCCATCAGCGCAATGGAAATCATATCATTTTTTTCGCTGATACAGCTGATATAGTTGTTTTTCTTAGAAGCAACCGCGTTTTCCAAGGTAATCGTCCCAGGCGTAATGACTTTGATAATCTTGCGCTTGACAATCCCCTTAGCGAGTTTTGGATCTTCCATCTGTTCGCAAATCGCGACTTTATAGCCTTTGTGAACCAGCCGTTCAATATACGTATCCGCAGAATGAAACGGTACGCCGCACATGGGCACGCGTTCGTTTTTGCCGACGCCTCGCCCGGTCAGCGTCAAATCCAATTCCCGTGATGCCGTCAAGGCGTCATCATTAAACATTTCATAGAAATCGCCAAGCCTAAAAAACAAAATTTTGTCTTTGCACTGCTCTTTGACTTCTAAATATTGCTTCAACATAGGAGTCATCTTTTTTTCAGCCAATATAATCCTCCTTAGTGAACTAAATGTCCTTTCAATACCCACGTTTGTCCTTTGTCTACCACAACGGATACGGTATCGCCGATAGCGACGGAGCCGTCATTTTCCCAAATAATCATCTTGTTGCCCCGCGTGCGGCCAAACCAATGATTTTCATCGTTTTTGGTCGGCCCTTCGACGATGACTTCATACGTTTTGTGTTCCATCGCCTGATTCCACTGCAGGCTGTATACGTTTTGCACATCCATCAGGCGCTGCAGGCGGCGGCTTTTTTCTTCCTGCGGAATCTGATCTTCCATCTTGGCTGCCGGTGTTCCGGTCCGTGGAGAATAAATAAAGGTGTACGCCATATCATACTGGACGCGGCGAAGCAGGTCGAGCGTTTCCTGAAACATTTCTTCTGTTTCTCCGGGAAACCCGACAATCAAATCGGTCGTCAATACCAAATCAGGAATACGTTTGCGCGCATAGTCTACCAGTTCCATGTAATGTTCGACGGTATAGCCGCGGTTCATTTTTTTGAGCAGTCGATCTGAGCCGCTTTGAATCGGCAAATGCATCTGGTTGACTACTTTTTTGCTGTCTGCAATCGCATCAATCATAGCAAACGTCATGTCCTTGGGATGGCTTGTCATGTAGCGAACTCGTTCGATGCCGTCGATTTGGTCTACAGCCTGCAGCAGTGCTGAAAAATCCGTACCGTCCTTCAAATCCATGCCGTAAGAATTGACGTTCTGCCCCAGCAGCGTAATTTCCTTATACCCTTCTTGGGCAAGGCCTTCAATTTCCTTGACAATATCCGCAATGGGACGGCTCACTTCCCGGCCCCGTACATACGGCACGATGCAGTACGTGCAGAATTTGTTGCAGCCATTCATAATCGGTACCCAAGCAAAGAATTTTTGGAACCGTTTCGTCGGCAAATCATGAAATGCCGGTGTCGACATATCCGCTGCCATGTAATGTTGGGCTTTTCCCTGGCGTTCTTTGATGAGCTCTGTCAATTTATGGATATTATGCGTACCAATGACCAAATCAATATGCGGCGCCCGTTCAAAGAGCTTGTCCTGCCATTCTTGGGCCATACAGCCGGCAACGGCAATAATCAAATTCTTATTGCGTTCTTTCAAATGCTTGAGCTCGCCGATTTTCCCCAAGGTTTTGCCCTCAGCCGTTTCGCGGACGCAGCACGTATTGAGCAAAATCACGTCGGCCATATCCATATCTTCCGTCATGTGGTATCCCAATGCTTCCAACTGTCCAGCATATCGCTCACTGTCAGACACATTGGCCTGACAGCCATAACTAATAATATGATAAAATTTATTGCTCTGAAAATCCATGTATATGCTCCATTTTCTGTGAAATTCATAAAAAGTAGTTTGACACTTTATAATACCATTTATAGGCTTTCTAAGCAATATATAAGATATATCCACCCATCATATATGCCTGTTCTCCTAACAATACTGTTCAAACGTTAATAGAGTATCAAACTTATCCCAGCGTTTCATCATGTAGTTCCCTTCCATACTGGTTGCATGCCAAAAAAGAGCCGTCGCATGCGCAACGGCTCTTTACCTGATGATACTATCAGAAAAGAATGTGATACAAATCAGGGAGTCATCAAAAGACCCACGGCCCCTATTTTTTAGAAGAAGCAGCTAACTTCAATATTGGTAAATTCACTGGGATCGCCGCCGATTTTAGCCCGTGACCCAAAGGTCTGGCCTGCCGTCAGGACTACGTTTTTAGCCAATACATAGGTAACGCCTGCTCCCCAGGAACGGATGTTGTCCAGCATATCGCCGTACCGCCAGGAACCGGCAAAGCCATACAGGGCATATGGGTCTGCGTCGATGTATTCCAACCAGCCCATCCAAGACCCTTTAGCAGAGGGGACGGCCTTGCCGTAACTTACTTTGACACCCCACAAATCGGCATCTTTGTCAGTAGTTGTTTCATTTTGTTTGGAAATGCGCTGATAATCTCCCAGTACATTCCAAGAATCTGCCAATTTTACGGACAGGTAGCCGCCTAAGACATGGTCCAAATTTTTAGCCATGGCTGTCGTCGGGTTTTCACCTGCACTGCCGGAATGATTGAACTGATTGTAGTATACGCCAGCGCCTACACGCCCAAACGTGCCGTCAATCATGGCATAGCCGGCTTTGAGATTTTGCAGGTCTTGTCCTTTTCGGTCTTTGATATTGGCAAAGATAAAATCACTGTCTTTTTTAAATTTGCCGTAGCCGCCGGTCAGTTTCCATCTGCCGCTGGTATATGCAGCCTGAGCGCCATCAAAGGCATGGCTGTATTGCAGGCCCAAGCCGCCGCCCATTTTGTACGTATAGCGGCCGACCGTCGTCGTCCAATGACTGTCCGGCGTATATTCGACATTGGCTAGACGCGTGAAGGGATTGTTTTTCTTCGTAGAAGCTGCCTGATTGTCTGCAAATCCCTGTTCATCTGTCGTCAGTTGATAGTGTACTTTGACGCGGTCATTGACCTGCGCATTAGCGTTGATATTGACATGATAATCCCAAGAGCTGTCATTTTTCTTGCCCAGCGAATGGCCATCACGACCCTGGCTTTGACTGCGGTAGCGGATACGGGCATCGCCGCTGAGGGTTACATTTCCCGTCTTATTTTCCAAGGCCGTAATGCGAACGCCGAGTGACTTCAACTCGTCTGCATATTCATCTGCTAAGCGATGAATCAAGGCACGCTGTTCTACGGAAGCCGAATCCATATGAGCCATGGCTTTGGCTGTCATTTCTGCCGCTTCATACCGTGTAATCGTACGGCCGCCTTGAAAATACTGGCCGTCTATCCCTTGGATGACACCAGCATCCGCCAGCATGACAACAGACTGATAAGCCCAGCTGTCTGTCGGTACATCGACAAACGGATTGGCAGCAAAGGCTCCCACAGTTCCTGCCATCATCGTCATTCCCAGCAGCAAAGCTGCTTTTCGTTTTATCATTTCCTATACCCCCAACTATCTTGTGATTTTTACTGTATACATATATTCCGTATGGCATATGCAGGTTTCATTATACCGTCGTTTTTACCATTTCGTCAACAAACATCATGGGTCTCTTGTTATCAAATCCACAAGACATTGCTGCCCAGCTATGATTTTCTATGATAAAAAAACTCCCGAACCGCAACGATTCGAGAGTTTTTCGTGTGTCATCCGTGTTTATTTATTAGCTTTCAGCCAATCAATTGCTGTCTGAGCATATACGCCGGAGCCGCCGGACAAAATGGATTCATCAGACGTGAAGTAGTTGCTGTGATTGGGATATACGGCGTTGCATGCCGGATTATAGGTGCCAACAAGGAGAAAACTGCCTGGCTTTTTATCCTGATAAAAAGCAAAATCTTCGCCGCCCATGACCAAGTCATGATCGTACAAGGCGTCTTTGCCCAATACTTCTGCAACAGCCTGTTTGACAATATCCGTGCAGGCTGCATCATTGACTGTCGGCGGTACAATATATTCATAGTCCAATTCAGCCGTCGCACCGTATGCTTCTGCTGTCGATTTGACAATACGTTCCATTTTTTCTTTTAATTCTTTGCCGATTTTTTTGTCAAAGTAACGTGTCGTCCCATCCAGATAGGCTTCGCCGCCGACAATGTTCCAACGGTCGCCGCCTTTAAACGTACCCACTGTTACTACTACGGGATCTACGGCACCAAACTGACGGGATACCAATGTCTGCAGATTCATGACCATGGCAGAGCCGACGACAACGGCATCGATGCCGGCCTGCGGCTGAGAGCCATGAGACTGTTTGCCATGAATTTTGATAGTAAATTTATCTGTGGCTGCCATAAACGGGCCGGAACAAGCACTAATCTTGCCAGCAGGCGTATCCGCCCAAATATGACCGCCAAAAATAGCGCCGACTTTGGAGAACCAATCGCCAAAGCGCATCATATACGGGGCTCCTTGACCGATTTCTTCTGCCGGCTGGAATACGAGGTATACTGTACCATATATTTCGTCTTTCATATCGAGAAGCATTTTAGCGGCGCCCAACAGCATCGCCATGTGATTATCATGCCCGCAGGCATGCATTTTGCCAACGTTTTTGGAAGCAAACGGAAGGCCTGTCGTTTCCGTAACAGGCAGTGCATCAATATCAGCACGCAATGCTACGGCGTTTCCTTCATGTGCCCCTTTTATAACCCCTACTAAACCTGTATTTTTTTCCGGATTGATTTCATACGGGATTCCCATTTCATCTAATTTTTGAGCGATGCGTTTCGTCGTTTCAACTTCCTGCATGCTCAGTTCCGGATATTGATGAAATTCACGGCGTATATCACAAACATAGTCGCGATATTTTTCTACTAAATCTTTCATTTCCATAACAGGCCACTCCCCCATTTTTATATTTTCTCAACTACATTGTTATGGTATCACGATTTATAGAAAAGTCAAATGGTAATCAAGGGTATAAATTCTTTTTTATATTCTTGCCAACAGTTTCATTTTTTCGTATACTAAATGTATACACTTTTTGTATACATAAGGAGGTATAAATAGTTATGATTCAGTATGATGTCATTATTATTGGTACCGGCGCCGCCGCGATTATTGCCGACGCCGCACTGCGCCAAGGGCTGCATATCGCCATCATTGAACGCGGCCCTTTTGGCGGAACTTGTCTAAACCGCGGCTGTATTCCGACGAAGGTCATGGTTACAGCCGCCAATGCGGTCCGAGATATCGCACACAACCGGCATATCGGCGTAACGGCAGACCACGTACGGCTGGACTGGCAGACGATGTCGCAGCGGCTTTGGAAAAAAGTCCGGGAAAATGAAGGCATCAAAACCTACTACGCGCAGTTTCCCAATATAGATATATACGAGGGAACAGCTTCCTTCTGTCAGCCCAAGACACTTACAGTCACACTGCATGACGGCACGGTCCATCAGCTGCAGGGAGAAAAAATCTGTATCGGTGCCGGCGCGCGCACGTTTATTCCTGACCTTCCCGGGTTGGACGATGTCGGATATATTACGTCAGAAACCTTGTTTGGCAATGCATACCCGCAGCAGCCCTACCGCAGCCTGCTCATCATCGGCGGCGGTCCGATCGGCTGTGAGTTTGCCCATGTCTTCAGCGCCGCCGGTACTCGTGTTACGCTCATACAGCATAATGTTCGCCTGCTCCCCAAAGAAGATGAAGAAATTTCGGCATTCCTTTTGCAGCAGTTCCAAAACGCCGGCATTACCGTCCATCTCAATCAGGACACCCTATCTGTACGCAGTGAAAACGGAGAAAAAATTCTCACCTGCCAAGACCGCAAGACAGGACAAACCCTGACTGTACAAGCTGAAGAAATCTTGGTTGCGCCAGGCATTCATCCCATGACGGATTTGCTGCATCTGGAACATACAGATATCCAAACAGACCGCCAGGGATATATCCTGACCAATGAATTTCTCGAAACCAGCGCCGAAGGCATCTGGGCGTTGGGCGATATCAATGGGAAAGCGCCGTTTCGTCACAAAGCCAACTATGAAGCAGAAATCATCGCGCACAATCTCTTTTCCGGCAATGTCCCGGAAAACTGGCGCTGGGCCCGTTATGACCTCGTCCCGGCCGTGACCTATACCTATCCAGAAGCCGCGCATGTCGGCCTGACAGAACAGCAGGCTCGCCAAGCCGGATACGCTGTAGAAGCTGCCTATAATCATTACTCGTCCGCTGCCAAAGGCTATGCGCTGGGCTATGAACCCGGCCAAGCCGATGACGGCTTTGTCAAACTGGTCATCGACAAAAAGACAAAACACATATTGGGTGCCCATATCATCGGCCAAGAAGCCTCGGTTCTGCTGCAGCCTTTCATCAACCTGCTGTCCTGCGGCCCCCAAACCATTGTCCCAATCCAGCCAACCATTGCCTCTCCCACAGCAGCCCGCCTGCGCCGACTGCCCTTGACCCGGACCTTAGACCCGAAATCTGTTTACACCCTCAGCGAAACGATGACACCCCATCCGTCGCTATCTGAAATAACCATGTGGACGCGGTACTACTACGAAAAGAAATAATTACAGCTCAGATGCCGTTCTATCTTTTCTTCCATGTATACGAATTACCATGCGAAACAAAAAAAACTTCATACCCCTGCAAGTAGAAGGAGCTTGTTGCTTCATGCGGCAGATAACCTGTACTCATACTTAGCGATTTCCGCATCATGGCCTGCATCATCTTGAGTATATTTACTTTACCCTAAATGACAGGGGCCTGTCAAAAGCCGCTTATTTCTTTGGGTTTTATCTGCTTCAAAAAATTTGGGTCAAATTATTTTTCTTCTCCTATGTTAGATATCATATGTCTAAGAGAAAATCGTCACGCAAAATGCTCTTTTTTATAAAACGTGTTGCAGCATTACACCATTCAGAGCGAAGGGTACCACATCGTAGCTAGACTATTCTCGTGCCGTATTTTTTATTCTCAATTTTTCTCTCAATTTATTTCTCATTTTCCTTGCTATTTTTGAGAATGAAGTATATACTATAGGAAACAGTATTCGTTGCGCAGCGATATGAAATAGTATATGGGTAATTTGGGGAGGAATGACATATGAAATTTGTCAAATATATTGTACCGTATCTTTTAATTTCTCCGGTGTCCGTAGCCGTTTTCTTTATCGCATTGTTTGTGTCCTGCATTTCTATTGAGTTTGTCATGCACGCTGTATTGACTGTCTTGGGCGTGTTGTCCTTGATTTCCAAAACAGCACAAAATATATTTGTTTCTACAGCCGGGGCTGCTGTGTCTATATTGGCAGCTGCTGTCTTCATGAATAAGGCTGTTGAAGAATTACGCCACACGCATATTTCCTTTCGTCTATAATATAACAAAAATTGCCGTCTCTACTCTTGCAACGGAGTAAAGGCGGCGTTTTTTATTGCCAAATCTTTAGTTATCCCAGTCCTCGGTGTCATGATGCTTCATCATATGGTTTCGCTGAGGCGGGGCAAAAATTTCTTTCAATGTATCTTGATCTATCCCTGTTCTATCCGGCAGAGATTCCATAAATTGGCGGCGTTCTTTGCGCTGTTTCTTTTGAAAACGCTGCATTTCTTTGTTGAGTTTCAACGCTTGGTCTGACGTCAATTTGCCGTCTCTCACCATTTGTTGAACCCGATGGGAAAATGCCAGTTTTGCCTGCGGCGATACAGCAGGTCCCGGTCCCATGCGGCGTTCCATTCTTGGCGGCGGCACGGACGGTCCGGTTTCTGCATCTGCTGCGGATGCCATTCCGTACGGCATCGCTGCCATGATAGCGGCTGCCGCACCTACCAGAGATACTGCCAATATCCGTTTTCGTACATATATAGCCCATTTCATAGCCTATCCACTCCTTTTCTAAGAATGGTTTTAGTATACACAAGGTATGTTACAATTCTGTCACATCAGGCTAACAAAACCATAACGTTTTCTAATGAATACCTACGCTGTATCTCCCATGACGTATCTAACCGTTCCACAGCATGACGGCCCCTGCCAGCACGAGAAGGAACAATACGTTCATGCCGGTAAAAACAGCAATATACCGCAGGGGACGGCTTTGGGGCATATTGCTGTAAGCCTTAAATGAAATAATACTGGCCATAGAAGCAATCAATGTTCCCAATCCGCCTATATTGACGCCTAACAGCAATGCCTGGCTGTTGGTACTATACGGTGCCAGCATGACCGTCGTCGGGACATTGCTCAAAACTTGGCTCAATACGACAGCCGCCGTAAACTCATGTCCCTGCAGCATGTGAACCGGCAAGTCCTGCATTGCCGGCAGGTTTCCCAAGTTGCCTACGCCGATAAACAGCAACACAAACAGCAGGAGAAGTTTGTAATCGACAGCAAGCAACACGGCCCGATATCGCACCAGCAAAACAGGCAGCAGCAGGATGAATACCCACCAAGGAGAAATGATACGCAGTACGCTGGCAATACACAAGAGAAAATACCCTAAAAACAACAGCCGGTCTTTTGGCGGCATTGTCGGCGGCGGTACGGCCGGAACAACAACAGGCTCCTGCGGCAGCACCCATACACATGCACCTAAGAGAATGGCGCTGGCAATCGCTGCCGGACCCATCGTCCATAAAAAATCAGGCAGTGACATCTGATAAAAGGAATACAGAAAAAGGTTTTGCGGATTGCCGATGGGCGTCAGCATACTGCCTAAGTTGGCAGCTATCGTCTGTAATGTAATGATATAGACTCGGTATTTTTCTTTTTTGACGGTCTGCAGTGCCGTAATCGTCAACGGGACAAAAATCAAAAGCGCTACATCGTTGGTGATGCCCATAGACATGAAAAAACAGGTATAGACAAAAAAACCACTGAGCGTGCGCAGACTGACTGACTGTGTAAAGAAGCGGCTGTATCCATACGTCATCATGCCGCCCTGCCGAAAAGCGGCAATCACAGCCATCAGACAAAACAGCGTGCACAGCAGCGAACCGTGTATCGCTGTGACGAGTGCCGGCAAAGAAAACGGTACGGCAAGGGTTGTCACACCTGCAAAAAGAAACGCTGCCAGGACATCTATATACTGTTTCCATGGTAGCGTCTTACCATGCATAATCGTACGACTGTTCATGTATCTTTTTCCTCTATTTGCAATATAAATTTTTTAAAATGACCTGTCAGAGCCTCATACATCACGTAGTCTCATCCTGTATGACTGCTACTGAGCCATCAACATTGACTGCCCGGCAGGCATTTTCATAAACTTCTATAAACGCATAATTTCCGTGCATCGCTAACCCACGAGCTTTTTCCATCATTTCCGGCAGCGCTTCGCCATGCTGATAGTGATGGAGTATGCTTCCTGTCATATCCAGTGTATGGACTTCATAGGGATTTCCTAAATTACATCGAGAAACGATACCAATCAAGGTCCCGCGAATAGAGATATCCGGAAATTCTTCCGTAATAATCTTCTGAATTTCGTCTATGAACTGCGGACTCAGATGGGCTCCGCCAGCATCCAATTTCTGCATCGCTTGACAATACGTTTTCGAGCGCGGTTTGCGCAACCGCAGTGCCAGTTTTCCCGCATCTATTTCCTGACCGTGACGTCGAGCGCCTTGCGAGGTCAGGGAAATTATCCGCGTAGTTTCTGCCTGCTTTTTAGCCTGTATCTTAGGCCGTAAAATAAGCCGTGCCATATTCACTCATCTCCTTTTCATGCTAATGTCGTGTCAATACGCGTCGTACATGGTTGCGTTCTGCCTTAGGCAGTGTTTCTTCGCCAATAGGACGCCCAGACGCCGGTACGGCTCGTTCGCGGCCCCAGTCACGGATAGCCTCGATTTTTTCCGGACTCGTTTTGGACAAAGGCACGACATTTTCAAATGTAGAAATAATTTCATCTTCATCCAGCTCTTCCTGCCCGGCAGACAACATACGATATGCCAACTCACGAACCGTGGATTCTAAATCAGCTCCCGTAAACCCTTCACTCATCTGTACCAAACAATCAGCAAACGTTGGCAGAGCAGCTAAATCCATATGCAGATATTTGGAAAAATAAAGAGACAAGATTTCCAACCGTTCTTCTATGGTCGGCAAATCCACAAAAAAGAGTTCATCAAAACGGCCGCGGCGCAACAGTTCACTAGGAAGCATCGACACGTCATTCGCTGTCGCCACAACAAATATTTGCTTGCGGCATTCCTGCAGCCAAAACAAAAATTGTCCTACCATACGGGTAGAAACACCGCCGTCATTTGCTGAACTGGCACCGGAAAGTCCTTTTTCAATTTCATCAATCCAAAGAATACAAGGCGATACATTTTCTGCTGTTGTCAACGCATCTTTCAGTTGTTGTTCTGACTGGCCGACATAGCTTCCCTGGACTGTAGCAAAATCAAGACGGTACAGCGGCAGCTGCCAGTTGGCTGAAATTGATTTTGCAGACATGGATTTGCCGCATCCGGGTACACCAACCAGTAAAATTCCCCTGGGGGGGGGGCTGTAAATGAAGTTGGCGCATTTGTTCCCGTTTCTCCGGCCGCAGCAGCGTTTTCTTTTCTTCCAGCCAGTTGCGCAGTCCCTGCAAACCGCCGACGTGTTTCATATCCGGATCGACATCGATTTTTTCAAGCCCGGAAATATTCGAAAACAGGCGATTTTTGGCAGAACGAACTTCTATCATGTCTTCGTTGCGTATCTGTCCGTTGGCCACCAGGGCTGCCATGACATTTTCTGCTTCAATCTGCGTCACACCGGTCAAGGTAGCCGCAGCATCACGCATTTCATCTTCGCCCCATTCGATAGGTATTTCCTGCCGGTAATCTTCAACAAATCGTTTGATAATGCCATACATTTCTTCTTCACTGGGAAGATCTAAACCAACAATCAGTCCGTGACGCTGCAAGGTATTCCAAACAGGCTTATTTGTCAAAACGATAAGACAAGTACCATGTTCGACAGCTAAACTAACCACGTCAAGCAGCCGTTGGGCATCTGACGTATCGCTGCCGATATCAGATACTTCGGTCAAAACCAGTGTCTGATTATCCCGATGCTGTGTCCGCATCATATCTGCCAAAAAGTCAAGGGCCGAAACAAAGGATACAGCACCTTCATCGACTGCTTCACTGCTGCGAATGTCATAGATGCCGCGGGAAAACGTATGCACAAAAAAGCTGCTGTTTTCAATCATCGTATCTTGCACCATATCATCTGCAATATTTCTCAAAATCTCCAAAATACGGCTTCGTTCAATTGTGTTGACAACAATGAGCGGGATACGGGCAATCAGATAGCGTTTCAATTGTTTGGTGCATTCCTGTGTATTACTCATTATCTCTATCCGCTCCTTTTTGACGGCGTCGCAGCAGCAATGCCAGCTCACCGCTTTCGTCTTGCTGTGCTGACTTGACTAATGCCTCTTCTATCGATTGACGTGTTTTTTTTAGTTCTGCCTGCAGCTTTTCCCTTTCTTTCTGCGGCAGACACTGCATTCGGCTTGCTTGAAACAGTTGTTCTAAATCTTGATCTAATTGTTTTACCGCTTGTTCTATAGCGATTCCATTCTCCTGCGCCTTGTCAAAACGGCTCCTGATATAGTCAAAGCGGCTGTTAAAGGCTGCAATGAGCCGCCCAAAAAAACGCTGTGCCGTAATGTCGCACCAATGAAGCCGCCCCTGTTGCATGGCCGACAGCGTTTCCTGATCATTTCGTCCAGCAGCAAAGTCTTCCAATACGGGAATCCATTCTGCATAAATACCTGGTACATTATTCATTTATGATACCTCCGTACAACGCCGCGAGGTGGTAAAAGATTCCACACGGGAAGTCCTTGGACGTACTGCGGTTTTGTTGCCGATTCTTGTGTTGATGACCGGTTTGACAGCTGTGCGGGCTGTTGGGACTCGGCTTTTGAAGCTGCCTGCTGCGTTATTTGTATGTGTTTACGCGGCGAACGCTGCAGTATATTCTCCTCTGTTTCCATTTATTATGCCTCCTATACCCGTATGCGCCGGGCTGTATTATTTCTGTAACGAATATAATCTGTGGGAGTAAGGCGATTCAAAAAATCACGCAGCTCCTGCTGCTGCGCCATTCCTTTTGTATAGTAATCATAAAAATCTGCTACTTCTGCCATACAACGGCAGATATTGTTTTCCTCTTCTTGGGCATACTGGTGAAATTGTTCTTCCAGCTTACGCCGTTTTTGAAATATCGAGTAAAATGTACTGTACGCCAACCCTGCCAAAAGCAATACGCCGGCGCCAACGAAAAGAGCGGAATGACTGGCGTAGACAGAGACAATGGTATGAATAAGAAAGGTTGTCAGTCCTGCCAAAATTGCTGTTATAATCAGCCCAGCGATAGGTCCAGCCATCATGATGCATAAAAGTGCAACACCTGCCAGCAGCATATACGGATGATTTTCCCATACCCAGCTTCCCCCACTGTATATACATGCCCCGCCGCCGATGAGTAAGAAAAGTTGGAGAAATACAGACCAACCGGGCCGGTATTTTTTTAATTCTTCTTTTTGCCATGCATCAATAATCGTATGCAGTGTCTTTAGTTCTTCCCGTTCATTTTTTCCGTCTAGTGTTTGAAATCGCAGCGTACTTGTATGCCCTTCATACGATAAGTCGGAATAAAAGGTAATGGAATCCGGAAACTTTTGAATCGTTTCTCCTTGTATATCATCAGCGGCACTGCGAATCCAGTCTTTGGCCGCTGCCAGCGCATACTGACGCAGTGAAAGGGATGTTTTTTCTGTGTTAAAATACCAAGCTGTAAGCCAAGAACTATATGGATACTGAACTAAAGCTGCTTCTCTTTCTGAACGATCGTTAGCAATAAACCGCATCAATACGGCTCTTTGAGCCTCTTCTTCCGGCTGCGGCGCACCATCGGTTGCTACCTGCCGCAAGGAAGTCAGTATTTTTCCAGGCAAATGCGCTCCTGCCAGTAATTCTTCGACACTAGCTTTCGGTGTCTTTTTCAGTATCTTAAATTGTTCATCTTCTGCAGGCACTATGGCACGACGTTCGTTTTCCAGCCAATCCCGCCATGTCTGAATTTGCGCTTCCATCAGCGCCGCATCCAAGCGTTGCTCTTTTTGCCAACAGGACAGCATATGTTCCATCTGTCGTCTCATTACGCTGCTTAGCCAACCTTCCGTATAGCTTTCCATACAATACTGAAAATGATCCGCCAGCTGCGACGGCTGCTGCTGATCCCAATACCGTACCAGCCAACTATCAGCCGCCTGAATTCTTCTTTCACGCAGCAATATCAAGAAAAAATAACGATGTCTTCTGATCGTCTGACTGCAATGCTCTCTGCAAAGCCTGTCTGGCTTTTGCCTGTTCGTCCGCAAGCCAATAGATAAGTGCTGCTGTGCCATATGACAGCCAATAATCTGCTGCCGAAACCATCAGTTCTTCTGCTCTTTTCTGCAGTATCTCTGTCGTCAGCAATCCTGTATTCATATTTTTTAATATGCCCTGCGCGACTGTGCGTACATCTTGTGCTGTCAGCAATGCCGTTCGGGATGAATCATGAGCCTGTCCGTACCTTGTCACATGTACACGCCTCCTTCACTTTTGATATATATTATACAGGATTTTTCAATGTAAAAAAAGAAGTCACGTTCTGCCTGCAAAAATCACGATATACCACTTTATGGTGTTGCTGCCTAGTTTGCTGCATGCTACAATAACATACCTAAAAAAAGCATGCTGGCTATATCGCATCAGCAAATATAGTCAGCATGCTTTCATCCATCATGATATATATTCTCCACAGTCATCTCTATTGCCAAGATACCTATGAAGCAGCATAAAATTCCTTTAAACGCATTCTGCCAGCATCCGATACTATGAAATCGTCTTCATGATGTCTTGATATGATTCCGTCAAATGATCGATAATAACATTGAACATGGCATATATCATTTCGCCATCAACATCATCATCTTTAAACAACAAACAGGTATCCATAATCAAGTCCCCGTCGTCATCGATATAGTATTTAAACGATTTAAACAATTTATTATAGTTGTTAATATATTTTAGCACTGCCGCTTCATTGCCATCATGTACGGCATTAGTAGCAACAAGCAGCCGAATCATGCCATAAATACTGTCATCCAGCACGACAATCGTCGGCAGTTGGTGACCCTGAATATCGATATGGGAACGGAAAATAACCGTATTCAATTCATCTTGCTTGCTATCATCAATAAGAAATGAATCGATTTGTCTGGCATCTAAATATGTTTTAAACAGTTCAGCTTTTTTATTCACAAATATCGTCCTTTCTTGTTTCCATTCTATCCTAGTATAGCGTATATAGTAAAAAAAAGCCATAACATCTATGGAAATTCGCGTGTTCCATGAAAACGCTACGCAAACGGACGAAATTTCACGATGCTATGGCTTTTAAGTTACCTGTAACAGCCTATCGTATGCTTATAATTCTTTAATAAGGTTAACCATTTCAATCGCGCTGGTTGCTACGTCAAAGCCTTTGTTGCCTGCTTTTGTGCCGGCACGTTCGATAGCCTGTTCAATATTTTCTGTCGTAATAACGCCAAACATGATAGGTACGCCGGTTTTTAAAGATGCCTGTGCAATCCCCTTGGCAGCTTCATTGCAGACCAAATCATAATGGCTTGTAGCACCGCGAATCACTGCACCCAAGCAGATGACAGCATCGTATTTGCCGGATTCTGCCATTTTCTGGGCAATCAAGGGAATTTCAAACGCGCCCGGTACCCAGGCTGTCGTAATATCGTTGTCATCTACGCCGTGGCGATGCAACGCATCATACGCGCCGCCGAGGAGTTTGCTGCAGATAAATTCGTTGAAACGAGCTACTACAATACCAAACTTAGAACCTGAACCTATTAATTGACCTTCTTTAATCTGTGCCATGATACACACTCTCCTATTCTGAAATACTATTTAAAATCCATTTTCCAGCAGTTTTTCCATCGTAAGGCCCTGGCCTTTTCCCTGGTATCCTACTGTAAAGCTATGGACATATTTCCCAATGACATCGGTTTCCAAATTGACAATGGAGCCGGGACGCTTGTCAATCAGCGTCGTATTGGCCATGGTATGCGGAATAATCGAAACGGAAAATTGACTGTTGCCGACAGAAACGACGGTCAGACTGATACCATCAATGGCAATCGAGCCTTTTTCTACAATATACGGTTCCATTTCCTTGGGAATAGAAATGGTAATTACGCGGGCAATGCCGTCGTTGGCAATGCGCGCTACATGGCCCGTACCGTCAATATGACCGCTGACGATATGTCCGCCCAGTCGGCCACCCAGCTGCATAGCCCGTTCAAGATTGACTTTGGAACCGCTTTGAATATCCCGCAGGGACGAACGGCGCATCGTTTCATGCATGACATCTGCCGTAAATGCCGTATCTGTCATCGAGGTAACGGTCAGGCAGACGCCGTTGACGGCAATGCTATCGCCCAGCTGCGTGCCCTCCAATACTTTATGGGCCTGTATGGTAAGCTTAATCGAATCGGGACGGCGGTCCATTTGTCCTACCGTGCCGAGTTCTTCAATGATGCCAGTGAACATACGCACCCTCCCTGTCTGCATTATATGCTGTAATCAAAATATTGCCTTCATGCAGTTCTACCGAATCGTAGTACAGCGGGATACATTCATCCAGTGAATCTACGCCCTGGCCGCCGACAGAAGACAAGGCATTCCGACCGCCAATGACTTTGTCGCCAATGAACGCATAGATTTTATCTACCAGCCGATTGTCAAAAAAGCTGCCTTGAACATTACTGCCGCCTTCTACGAGGATGCTCTGCAGTCCCATTTCATGCAGCAGGTCAATCGCCGCTGACAAATCGACCTGCTGATCCTTATTCAGCGGTGCCAGCAGTACCTGCACGCCGGCTTTTTTCAAGGCCTGCATTTTTTCAACTGGGCACAGCGACGTCGTCACGATCACCGTTTTCGTCGTCTTGTCCGTTACTACGAGCGAACGAAGCGGTGTCCGTCCCCGTGAATCCAAAACGATGCGCACGGGCTGATGGGGATGCTCATGCGCTTCCCGCTGCGTGCGGCATGTCAAAAGCGGATTATCCAGCAATACGGTATTGACACCGACGAGGATGCCGTCATAAATAGACCGCAGGTAATGACCTTCCTGACGCGCCCAATCGTTGGTAATCCACTGTGATTTCTGTGTCCGGGAAGCAATGCATCCATCCAGGCTCTGCGCCAATTTCACAGCAACGAAGGGCTTCTGTACCATCATATTTTTGATAAATACTTCATTGAGCTTGGCAGCTTCTTTGGACAAAAGCCCTACTTCCACTGGGATGCCTGCCTGCCGCAGAATAGCGGCTCCCTTTCCCGCTACCAACGGGTTGGGATCGAGCATAGCAATGACAACTTTCCCTACGCCTTTTTCAACGAGCGTCCGCGCGCACGGCGGCGTGCGGCCATAGTGGGCGCATGGTTCCAGCGTCACATACACAGTCGCTCCTTTGGCTTTTTCTCCGGCTTCCCGCAGTGCCCAGACTTCTGCATGCGGCGTGCCTGCCTTGCGGTGATAGCCGGTCCCGACGATTTCGCCGTCTTTGACGATGACGCAGCCAACCGCAGGATTCGGCGTTGTATACCCCAAGGCCAGTTTGGCCAGTGACAGGGCTTTTTTCATATAATCTATCGGTTCCACATCTTTTCCTTCCTTTCCTGATAGATTCTGATTTCAATAAAAAAAGGCTATAGGGTCATAGAAGCCCAATAGCCTTAAAAGCGCAACAAAATAAAAGAGTCGTCGTCTTTTCCCATCCAGACTATACTGTCGGTACCGAAATTTCATCGGCTCCACCTCATGTACATGAAGTTAGCGGACTATACCGCCGGTCAGGAATTGAAAGCTCCGCTTTCTCACCTTGCCCCAAAGACTATTATTCGCTGTATTCCATGTATGATTTTAGCACATAAAAGGAACAAATACAAGGGCAAAGACATCAGATAGGCAAGATACAACAAAACTTCAACATAAACAATCTGAAATAAAAACTGAGTCTAAAAAAGAGGAAACCGCCGTCGTTATGCTGAAATTATTATATAAACGTATTATCTATGCAGGGAGGCATCACATGATGAAAAACAATACACATACATCAACAGAAGAAACGAAAAAAATGATGGTCATTCAACCGGCTGTACCGACAGATGAATCCGCAGAAGACAGCGAAACGTCTTACATGGCATCCGATATGTACCAGCGAATTGTCGCTTTGATTAATAACTTTGAAGCAGACCTGCCGGATACGCTGCAGGCTGGCGGACGGCTGGTATCAGCCGGTGACATTACGTTCAGCATCCAAGACATTGGCTACTGGGACCCCAACCTGATCGTGTTTTACGGCGAACTGTCCGACGGCTCTTCGGTCGAACTTGTACAGCATATTTCCCAGCTCAACCTGCTGCTCGTCGCTGTCCCCAGACACGACGACCCCCAAACACCGCGCCGCATCATTGGTTTTACGACCAAAGACGAACCGGATACGACGGAAGATTCAGATTAACGCTACAAGCTACAAACAATCATTTCACCACAGCCCCCGAGTTTTCCAGAAACTTCTCCGACACATGACGAGGACTGTAAACATTTCCAGTCGTCCAATCAGCATAGACAGACACAGGATGCTCTTGGAAAAAATAGACAGTTCTGCATACGTACAAGTCGCTCCGGTAATGCCAAAGGCCGGCCCGATGCATCCCATCGTACTGACGCTGATGCCGATGGCGTCAAACACGGGGATATTATCCCAAGTCAGCAAAAACGTCCATAACGCAATAAATGCAATATACAAAAAGAAAAACTGGCTCGTGCGGACGATGGTGTCCGTGCTGATGTACTGCCCATTCATTTTTAATTTGATTACCATTTGAGGATGCAGCGTGTGTGCCACAGAAGCCCAAATCGCTTTAAACAAAATGACCACGCGGGATACTTTTATGCCTGCCGCAGTCGAGCCGGCACAGCCGCCGCTAATCATGAGCAGCATCAGTATGCCTTTGGAAAACGTCGGCCATTGATCGTAATCAGCTGATACAAACCCTGTCGTGGCAATCGAAGCGACTTGAAATGACGCAAACCGCAGGGCCTTATCCCACGACGCACTAAAGGCGCTCATCAAATTCATGCCAATGCAGACCGTAGCCACAGCTAAAATATACAGGTATGCTTTAAATTCCGTATTCCGTTTTACGACATGAAAGCCTTTCTGGTATATTTGATAGTACAGCCCGAAGTTGCCGCCGGCCAATATCATAAAAAACGTCATCCAGCCTTCTACAAACGGATTGTCAAAATGGGCGGCACTGTCATTATATGTCGAAAACCCGCCTGCTGAAATCGTCGATAAGGCATGATTGACAGCGCTGATAAAATCCATGCCGCACAACAGAAAAACAAGCAGTGAAATCGTAGTAAATACCATATACATGCGAAAAAGCACACTGGTCATTTCATGCAGCCGCGGCAGTACTCGTTCTCTCGTCGGCCCGGCTGCTTCGGCATTGTACATAGAAACAGCTGCCTGCCCTGCTTCCGGCAAAATAGCAATAAATATGACGACAATGCCCAAACCGCCCAGCCAGTGTGTCATGCTGCGCCACAGCAAAATGCTTTGCGGCAGGCTTTCGATATCTGTAATGACCGTAGCGCCTGTCCCAGTAAATCCGGAAATGCTTTCAAAAAATCCATCCAATACGCCCAGATAATGACCAAATACATACGGCAGCATGCCCAAAAACGTCGCCAGCAGCCACCCCAGTCCGGTAATCGCAATACCTTCACGCATCGTCAGCGCTTTCGTACGCACTTTGCTTTGGCTCAAACAAAGGCCGCCCACCACGCAGCCGACAATACTGGTCAAGATAAAGGCTATACAGCTGTCTTCTTGATACCAGCAAGCCAGTGCCAGCGGAAGTGTGACGACAAGTGCCTGTATTAATGAAATTTTTCCCAAAAACCGACAAATAACCTTATAGTCCATAAGCACCTCAACGATGTATGATAATCTCTTACCAGGACTGCCGCTTCCAAAACGACGGCATCAGCAAGGCCAGCACGGTAAACGATTCCAACCGTCCCATGAGCATAGCCAGACATACAATGCCCTTGCCAAAGGCCGGCATATCCGCATAGGTACAGGTCGCGCCAAACAGGCCAAAGGCCGGGCCGCAGCTGCCCATCGTCGACACGCTGACACCAATGGCATCAAATATGGGCACGCCGTCCCAAATAAGCAGAAAGGACCACAATACATCCAACGCCATGTACACAAAGAAAAATCGTATGACGCCGTATATCACATCAGCCGAAAAATCTTCACCGTTGGACCGGACATGATAGACCATGCGGGGATGCAGTGTTTCCTGCACAGCCACGCGAATGACATGGCACAACAGCAACAGCCGCGTTACCTTCAGGCCGCCTGCCGTCGAGCCGGCACAGCCGCCGACAAACATGAGAAAGAGCAGAATAAATTTGGAAAATGACGGCCACATGTCAAAATCGCTGGACACAAATCCGGTCGAAGAAGAAATAGAAACCGCCTGAAAAAAAGCCTGCCAAAAGGCTTCACCGCCGTTCCAGC
Source organism: uncultured Megasphaera sp. (assembly GCA_934193515.1). GTDB lineage: Bacteria > Bacillota > Negativicutes > Veillonellales > Megasphaeraceae > Megasphaera. The sequence continues at coordinate 161,280 of CAKPVJ010000002.1, forward strand.
CCTGCTGCAGTATCAAATTGAGCGTAATCCCTATAGAAGCCGCTGCCACGATACCCAAATAGGTCCGAAACTCGGTATCTCTAAGAATCACTTTGAAGCCGCGGTGCCAAGCAGCGACATACATGCCAAAGTTGGCGCTGGAAATCAGCATAAAAAAGGCCAAAACGCCTTCGATAACCGGGCTGTGAAAATGGGCCGCACTGTCGTTGTACGGAGAAAATCCACCCGTAGCAATGGTAGAAAACGCATGTTCCAAAGCCGTGACCACATTCATGCCGCAGAGCATACAAACCACTGTCGCCGCTGCCGTAAACGCGGCATATACACAAAACAGAGCCTTTGCCATTTCCTTAATGCGCGGCATCGTCCGTTCTGCCGTCGGCCCCGTGCTTTCTGCATTAAACATATGAACCATGCCCCTGCCGATTTGCGGAAATAGGGCAATAAAAATAACGATAATGCCCAGACCGCCTATCCAATGCGTCAGCGCGCGCCAGAGCAGGATACTTTGCGGCAGGACTTCCAAATCGGTAATAATGGTCGCGCCTGTGCCGGACAATCCGGAAATACTTTCAAATATCCCGTCCAGTACGCCGACATAGCCGCCGGCTGTATAAGGCACCATGCCAAGAAACGTTACCATAATCCAGCCCAGACTGGTGATAGCAATGCCTTCCCGGTTGGTCATCTCTGCCGTTGCCGCTTCGCCCTGCAGGGTACATAGTTTTCCTACAGCCAGGCATATGCCGATAGCAATGACAAACGCACCGATACTCTGTTCACTATACCAGACAGCGACCAGCAACGGCAACACCATCGTACAGCCGCAAGCCCAGGAAATTTTTCCCAGCATATATATAACAACTTTATAATTCATCAGGCCCAAGCGCCTCCTACCACCGGCGGTACATATACTGCAGGCCTGTCTGCAGTATAATCAAAAAAGAAAAAATCTCCAGTCTGCCCAAAATCATCAGCAGCGCACAGTACATCTTGACCCACGCCGGCATGAGAGAAAAATCCGTAATGCCAAAAAGACTCGCCGTAGCTCCTGTACTCGACAAACAGCCGACGGCTACCCCCATGGCCTGCATAGGTTCCAGACCGGACAAAGAAATAATAATCGTCGAAACAAAAAATACAGCCATAAACAAAAAGAAATAGCTCAAAACACGGCTGACAATTTTCATATCTACGGGCACGCTGTTGATTTTCAGGCTGATGACCATGCGCGGATGCAGGGTGCGGCGCATTTCCTGCTTGGCGATTTTAAACAAAACGATAAACCGCATGACGCGCATGCCGCCAGCTGCCGACCCGATACAACCGCCGACAAATACCAATATAAACAAGGCAAATTTATCAAATTCCGGCCAGTTTTCTACCATGGTATTCAGAAAGCCGCTCGTACTGCAGAATGATACGACTTGAAAGAATCCATACCGCAGGCTGTCCAGTCCGTCATAGACCCCCATATGCCAAAGATGGAATGATACCAAAGCACCCATGCCGGCTAAAATAACTAAAAATACCCGCAGCTCCGTATCCGCAAAAATCGTGCGGAATTCTCGCCGTTCCACACCTTTCCAATACAGCAGGAAATTACCGCTTGCCAAAATCATGGACGCCATCCCGGCCAGTTCCATAGGAAGACTGTTTTGCTGCGCAAAATCAAAAACGGCATCGCCCCCGCTGGTAGAAACGGTCATCAGCGCTTTCATGCAGGCATCCACCAACGGCAGGCCTGCCATCGAATACAATACAATAGAAACAGTCGTAATAATCGCATACATCTTTCCTGTCTGCCGAGCCGCATTTTGCATACGACTGACGATAGGACTGAAACGGACGCTTTGATGCACAGACAGTGTCAGTCCAAAAGACCCGCTGACCAACGGCACGACCGTGACGAGCAAAAGGATAAAGTTTAAGCCGCCGGTCCAGGCCATCATGCTGCGCCATAACAGCAAAGACGGCGGCAGCAGCGCATCTTTTTGGGATATGCAGGATATACCGGTCGTCGTAAATGCCGAAATGCTTTCAAAAAAAGCATCTACACCGCCCAGCCAGCCTGACAGCATATAGGGCAGCATGCCAATAATGCCCAAAAGGAGCCAAACCAGCACCATGTACCAAGCCCCTTCTACGGCACTCATCTGCCGTTTATGCCGTCGTCCGGCATAGCTCAGCAAACCGCCAATACCGAGAGCAATCAAAATGGACGGCCCAAAATAGATATATCCCTCTTCCTGCCAAAAAAAGGAATACAAAAAAGGGATAATCAACATCATGCCGTTTAACAATGCTATCCGGCCTAAGAGAAAAAGAAACAATCTCTTATGCATCTTCATCCCGTCCTTTAAAATATTTCATGACTTTTTTAGCATACGAAGTCCGAATAAATAAAATAACCCGGTCTCCTGCCAGCAGCACGGAACTGCCGTTTGGAATAGAAGCTTCACTGCCGCGCACGTAAGCACAAACCAGGCATTCTCTCGGCAGTTTGACATCCATCAGCCGTTTTCCCGCTACCGGCGCCCCATCCTGGACAATGACTTCGACAGCTTCTGCTTTGGCTCCTTCGAGCAGCGAAACGGAAACGACGCCGCCCTGCCGTGCAAATGCCAAGACTTCGCTGGCAGACAACAGCCGCGTTGACAATACAATATCGACCCCTACTTTTTCCATCAAATCGACATATTCCCGGCGCGACACGCGGACCACCGTCTTTTTGGCACCCAAATGCTTGGCTATCAATGCCAGCATCAGATTCAACTTTTCATCGTCTGTCAAACAAATCACGACGTCTGCATCGGCAATACCTTCCTGTTCCAGCAAATCCAAATCCGTACCGTCACCGCAAATCGCCAGGCCGTTTTCCAATTTTTCTGCGGCCAGCAGACTGCGTTCCCGATTCTTGTCAAAAATTTTTACGCGGACGCCCTGCTGATCCAGCATCGGTGCCAAAAAACGGCCCGTACGGCCGGCACCAATGATGATGGCGCGCTCTACTTTTGACGTATCGCTCTGCACAAAATTGGCACTGAATTTTTCAATCGCTTTGGGGTCACCGATAAAATACGCGTTATCATGAGGCAGCAGCTTATCATCGCCATGAGGGATAATCATGCGGTGATCTCTAAAAATCATGCCGGCCAAAATAGACGGCGGAATCGCCATGTCTTTAAAAGGAATATTGACCAGCGGCGAATGACGCCGTACTTTCGTTTCAAACAAGCGTACTTTACCGTTAGCAAAATCTTCTACGTTCAACGCAGCCGGCGTCATCAAGATACGATTGATTTCACGAGCTGTAATCAGTTCCGGATTGAGCATCAAATCGATGTCAAAGTTTTCTTTCAAATAATCCTTGGCTTCCGACAAAAACTGCATGTCCCGAATCCGCGCCGCCGTATATTTAATGCCGTGTTTCTTGGCCAAAATGCAAGCCACCATATTCACTTCATCAATCGCCGTCGATGCGACCAATATATCGGCATCCCGGATATCCGGATCGTTCATCGTAATCGGGCTGGCGCCATTGGCCAGTACGGTCAGTACGTCCAGTGTGTTTTTTACCACTTCCAGCCGTTCTTCGTCATGATCTACGACAACAACATCAAACTGTTCGTTTGATAATAATTCTGCAATGCTGTAGCCCAGTTTGCCTGCGCCGACAACAACAATACGCAATGCTATCACCTCTACTGTTTACGCAGTTATTTTTAAATGTATCTACGTTACTATACCACAAAGGAAAGACAGTGGCTAGTAGGCAGTTCGGCAAGGTCCCGGCGATTTGTGCAAAACCTACGTCTTGCCGTGATTTATCCCTAGTCACTCTGGGGCAAATATGATAAAATAAGTTGTTTGAAAAGCAAAATTTTTTATAAACAATGAAGAGGTTATTATGGCAAACAAGTTTATCTCCGGGACGCTTATCCTGACGCTTTCAGGATTTGTCGTCAAAGCAATCGGCAGTATCAACTGGATTATTTTATCCCGTATCCTGGGCGGTGAAGGCATCGGTATTTATCAGATGGCCTTTCCTATCTATTTATTGGCCCTAGATGTATCCAGTGCCGGCCTGCCTATTGCTATTTCTATTATTACAGCAGAAAAAGCCGCCAAAGAAGATTACGCCGGCGCACAGCGCATATTCCGCGTATCGCTGACAATGCTCTGCATTACGGCACTGTTTTTGAGCTTTGTCGTTTTCTTTGGGGCCAGATTTTTAATCGATGAACAAATTATCCGGGAAAGCCGTGCGTATTATTCATTAATTGCATTGGCTCCGGCTATCTTCTTTACGACTATTATTGCCGGCTACCGCGGCTATCTGCAGGGCTGGCAGCAAATGACGCCAACGGCGATGTCCCAAATCGTGGAACAGCTGGTCCGCGTCGTCGTCATGCTTGGCTTTGCAGCACTGCTCCTGCCGTACGGGCTGGACTACGCTGCCGGCGGTGCCAGCCTAGGCGCCGGGGCCGGGGGACTCGCAGCCTGGCTTGTCTTAATTTATTTCTATTATAAGCTAAAACGCTCGCTGCCCAAAGACGGACCGGTATTTCCGCAAGAAAGCATCCGCCATATTTTAAAACGGCTGATTGTCCTAGCTATTCCTATTTCCCTGTCCAGCATCATGCTGCCTGTCGTTTCCAATCTGGATTTGCTCATCGTGCCGCGCCGCCTGGAAGTCGCCGGCTACTCGACAGCACAAGCAACCGAACTGTTTGGTTATTTGACAGGCATGTCGGTGCCGCTCATCAACTTGGCAACGATTTTGACGGCTGCCATGGCCATGAGCCTAGTACCAGCTATCAGTCATAGTTTCACATTAAAAGAAACGGACGAGATATACAGCCGTACGGCCGGCGCTATGCGCATATCCTTTTTAGTCACGATTCCCTTCAGCGTCATGCTGTATGTCATGGCAGAACCTGTTGTTACCTTTATTTACAATGCGCCGGCTGCTACCGATGCTACACGGGCCGTCGCCATTGCCATTTGTTTCTTGGGGCTGCATCAAATTACGACAGCCATCCTGCAAGGGCTGAAACGGCCTAAAATCCCAGTCATCAACATGGGCGTCGCCTGTGTCGCCAAAGTACTGTGCAACTGGTTCTTAGTCGCCATTCCTTCCTTTGGCATTACTGGGGCTGCCTATGCGACTGTAGCGGATATCGGCGTCGCAGCTGCTTTAAATCTCTTCTTCATTTACCGCCACACCGGCTATATTATCGACCTGAAAGTAGTCGCCAAAAACATCGTCTCTGCGGCTGTCATGGGCGTCATCATGTATTTCTTATATCAATTCCTGCACGCGCATATCGGCCTGTTCCTCAGTCTGTTCGGCACCTGCATTGCAGGCTCAGCAATTTACATCGGCCTGATGGCACTCTGCGGCGGCGTTACAAAAGAAGACGCTGCCAAAATGCCGTTCATCGGTCGATTCTTCTAAGCTTTAGATACAAAACACACGCTGACGCGTGCAATGCCCCCAAAAAGTTAACCCTTAGTAACGAGACAGCAACCGTTATCTCGTTACTTTTTTTATGCAACAAGCAAGGAAAACCGGTATAGGACAGGATTCTTCCAGCCTAGTGTTTCTTTGCTTCTTTGATTATTATACTATCAGCAGTTTACAACTTTTTGAATAAATAAATATCGCGTAACCACACTTTGAAGTATAATGAATCTGCTAAAACACA
>CAKPVJ010000003.1 GCA_934193515.1 uncultured Megasphaera sp.
GACAAATCAAGATTGGAAATGGTGAAATCCAGCAACATGATACAAAATGTGATACAGTATAACGTGAATACCAATTTTTCTGATAAGGAGTGAGGGCTATGGGAAACTTTGATTTTTTATTCCAAGAACCGAATTTTAAAGATTTTGCCAGTGTGGCACAAACGGCGGAGAAGGTATTCGCCATTGACGCGCCTACCTGTGCCCTTACTTGCCGCCGAGCTATGGAATTAGCCATTAAATGGATGTATTCGGTAGACCGGGATTTGCAGGAACCGTATCAGGACAATTTGATGACACTGATGAACACAGATTCATTCCGCAATATTGTGGATATTGAATTGTGGAACCGCCTGGATTATATCCGCCGCGTAGGAAACCTGGCTGCCCATGCAAGCCCGCAAAGTCGGAAAAACGTGTCCAGAGATCAGGCACTGCTGGCTTTGGAATTTTTGTATACGTTTTTTCAATTTATTGCGTATAGCTACAGCCAGATAGAGGTACCTGAAACTTCATTTGACAAAGAGACAGTAGAAGCGGCCGCAGTTCCTCAACAAGGCGATGCCCAGATGCAGACGGAATTGGAGCAGGCTCATGCGGCATTGCAAGAAAAAGAGGATGAACTAAAAGCGTTTCAAAAGAAGTATGTCCAAGTAGAAGCAGAGGCCACGGCCCTGAGAAAAGAAAAGGCAGACTCATTCCAAATCCATTCAGACACGATGTCGGAAGCGACTACTCGCAGAGCGTATATTGATGTGATGTTGGCAGAAGCCGGCTGGGTGCGTGATGAAAACTGGCTGGATGAATACCCTGTTACACAGATGCCGACTGCTTCCGGGCAAGGGTTTGCCGATTATGTCCTCTTCGGAAAAGATGGCAAGCCATTGGCTGTGATTGAAGCGAAGAAAACGTGCCGTGATGTAGCGGTAGGGCGTGAACAAGCCAAATTATATGCCGATTCTCTGGAAAAACGATTTGGCCGCAGGCCTATCATCTTTCTGACCAATGGGTTTGATACCCGCATTATCGAAGATCAAAAAGGGGGATATCCGGAACGGGCTGTAAGCGGTATATATTCCAGAAATGATTTGGAAGAGGAATTCTATAAACTGAAACATAAACAGCCGCTAATTAACGCGGTGCCGAATCAAGATATTGCAGGCCGGTATTATCAGTTGGCAGCCGTAAAAGCTGTTTGTGAAGCTTTTGATCGGCGGAATCGCCGCAAAGCGTTGCTCGTCATGGCAACTGGCAGCGGGAAGACCCGTACGGTGATTTCTCTGGTAGATATATTACTGCGTCATGGGTGGATTAAAAATTTCCTGTTTTTGGCAGATCGAAACAGCCTGGTGCGGCAGGCAAAAAAGGCGTTTGTCATCCAGTTGCCTGATTTAACGACTACCAATCTTACAGAATCAGGTGCGGACCCCAATGCCAGAGGTGTATTTTCTACCTATCAGACCATGATTCATGGCATCGATGCCGTAAAGGATGAAGCTGGTCACCGGCTTTTTACCTGCGGCCACTTCGATTTAGTCATTGTAGATGAAGCCCATCGGAGTCTGTATCGTAAATATCGGGCGATTTTCGAGTATTTCGATGCGCTGCTGGTAGGGATGACAGCTACGCCGCGGGATGAAATCGATCGGAATACGTACAGCGTGTTCGACTTGGAAGACGGTGTACCTACCTATAACTACGACTTGCAGCAGGCAGTGGATGATGCGTTTCTGGTCCCTTACCATGTAGTGGACTGCAAGTTGAAACTGATGCAGGAAGGTATCCAGTATAAAGACCTTTCTGAAGAAGAGAAGCGTATCTATGAAGAAACCTTCACCGATGAGGATGGAAATCTGCCGGAATGCATTGACGGCAAGGCGCTGAATCAGAAAATTTTCAACAAAGATACCATCAAACAGGCACTCCATATTTTAATGACTAAAGGACTGCTGGTTCATTATAATAGTCAAATAGGTAAGACCATCATTTTTGCCCGAAATCATCAGCATGCAGAAAAAATTTTGCAGGTGTGGAAAGAGATGTATCCGGAACTGGGGGACTCATACTGTGCCGTGATTGATAATTATATCAATTATGCTCAAGCGGTTTTAGATCGGTTTTCTGATGAAAATAAATTGCCCAGAGTTGCCATTTCGGTAGATATGTTGGATACGGGTGTCGATGTTCCTTCTATTTTGAATTTGGTCTTTTTTAAGCCGGTACTGAGCCGTGCTAAGTTTTGGCAAATGATTGGTCGGGGAACGCGGACTTGCAAGAATTTGTTGGATGGGATGGATAAAAATCAGTTCTATATTTTCGACTTGTGCGGTAATTTTGACTTTTTTAATGTCAATCCCAATGGCATCGAAGGTACGGTAACGACTACGCTGGCTCAAGGAATTTTTTCTTTGGAATTGGAATTAATTTTCCTCTTGCAAAAACTGGAACAGCAAACACCGGCACTGCAGAAAATACGCCGGGAACTCGTTGCCAAGACGGTGAAAAAGCTGCAGAATTTACCTCGTGACCGGTTCGAAGTGCGTTTGCAGTTGAAATATATCGACAGCTTTCAAAAAGAAGAAGATTTTAATACATTTACGTATCAGGACATGGAGAATCTGCAAAAATATGCTGCTCCGCTGGTGAAAAACGAGAGCAAAGATTTCGATGCTGGTCGATTCGATGCCTTGCTGTATCAACTGGAAATCCAAAGTTTGGAAAGGGTACAGCGAAAGAGAGGCATTTCGGATTTAAACAAGAAAGTAGAAGCCTTGACCCATTTGGGAAATATTCCAGCTGTACAGGCAAAGAAAGAGTTCATTGAAACGTTGCTCCATACGGAGTATATTCAAAACGCAGGGGTTCCTGAATGGGAAACCATCCGAAACGAACTGCGGGATTTGATGAAATTGATCCCTAAAGGAAAAGGTGTCATTTACCATACGGATTTTCAAGATAAGCTGCTAGGCATCAAAGAATCAGCGGGCGGCGAACCATTGCCGGAACCTTCTGTGCTGGGAAATTACAGGAAGCGGGTGGAATACTACCTGAAACAACATGACGATATCCCGGCAGTGCAGAAGCTGCGAAATAATGAACCGCTGCAGCAGGAAGATATGAAGGACCTGCAGTATCTCTTGTGGAAGCGGCTGGGGACGGAAGACCAGTATCATAACGAGGTTCAAAACCAGCCTTTGGGAGCATTTGTCCGGAGTATTGTGGGAATGGAAAAAGACTCGCTGAATCGTGCGTTTGCCAAGTATATTCATCAAGAAAATCTGAATGAAAATCAGATTTACTTCGTAAAACAGCTCATAGATTATCTAGCTGTCAATGGCATGCTGCAAGATGCTAAGCTGCTTATGAAACCACCTTTTAGCGACAAGGGAAACATAGCCGCCTTATTTGGCAATGATAGAGAAACTTGGAGTGGCATTCAACTGGCCATACAAGAAATTAACCGAAATGTAAATGTCGTTTCCTATTAGGGGAAGCGGCAGGAGATGAAACTGTAATATAACGCTTTTTGCTATCATGCAACATACGAACGGGAGGTATGTTTTATGCCTTTACAGATTGATGAAAAACTGTTTGTTGATATTGCAGCCTACATAGAGAAATGGTATGTAAAAGAACCAGACAGAAGGACAGAACAGGAACAATGGCTGAAAGCGATTACTGAGAAAACTTGTTTTGAAGCTGCACCGGAGCCTATAGAGCCGGAAGCAATCAGCCGTCAATCTTTGGAGAAAGCACTGGAACAGATGGACGAGAGCTTTTCAGAAATGCTGCTGCGAAAAATTGATGAACGAGGCATGACGGATGCCCAGTGCTATAAAAAGGCAAATATTGACCGAAAACTCTTTTCCAAAATCCGTTCGAATACGTTGTATAAGCCGTCTAAACCGACTGTTCTGGCATTTGCCTTGGCATTGGAACTACCGCTGGCGGAAATGCAGGATATGCTCGGCAAAGCGGGATTTACGCTGTCTCATTCGAACAAATTTGACATCATTGTGGAATATTTTGTTAAACGGGCAATTATAATGTGAATGAAATTAATGAAGCGTTGTTGGCGTTTGGCCAAAATCTGCTCGGAGCATAAAAAAGAAAATGTCGCTTTTCAGGCGACCATTTCCCAAAGAAAAATAGGTATACTAAGGCTGTAAGGTATTAGCAGTTATTTTCTTTTGGGAGGACAAACATATGAAAAACAATATAACAGAAATCGTTTTTATCCTTGACCGCAGTGGTTCCATGAGTGGATTGGAGCGTGATACTATTGGTGGATTCAATGCCATGATTGAGCAGCAGAAAAACGTGGAAGGAGAGGCACTGATTTCTACCGTGCTGTTTGATACGGTGAGTGAGGTCCTGCATGACCGTGTCCCTGTAAAAGATATTCGACCGTTGACCGAACGGGATTATACGGTTCGCGGATGTACGGCACTGCTGGATGCTATCGGCGGAGCAATTCATCATATGAGAACGATTCATAAGTATGCAAGAGCGGAAGATGTGCCGGAACATACGATGTTTATCATTACTACGGACGGAATAGAGAATGCCAGCCGCCGTTATAGCCGTGAAAAAGTGAAGCGAATGATTGAACGGCAAAAAGCAACATACGGCTGGGAGTTTTTGTTTCTTGGTGCTAATATGGATGCCATAGAGACGGCAGGTCAGGTTGGAATCGGTGCAGACCGGGCAGTGAATTATCAGTGTGATAGTGAAGGAACTGCTTTGAATTACGAAGTGGTCAGCGAAGCAATTCGTTCTGTCCGATGCAGTGAGCCTTTGTGTGCCGAATGGAAACAACGTATTGATGAAGATTATAAACAACGCGGTAGCCGTAAACACCCGTAATATACGGATACGAGACAATAGCAAGGCAGCATGTCATAGCATCAAAAATATGACGTTTACACACCCTTCTTAATATACTATAATAAGTGAAATTATACCTAAGGAGGACGAGTGTATGGGAAAATTAGTGGTTGTGGTACAGTGTCATTTGATTATGAACCGCTGTAGCGGGTATAACTGCATGAATTTCTTTTATCAAAAGCAGGGGCCTTTTGCGGTGTACGATGAAAATGCCCGCTATATGCCGATTACTTGCGGCGGCTGCTGCGGGGCGGAGTTGGCCGGTAAGTTGGAAGATTTGACGCATCATCTCCAGCGCAGTCAGGAAGCGAAAGAGGATGTCGTAGTGCATTTGGCGTCCTGCATTTGTTCCGATAATTATCACAGACCGCCCTGTCCTCATTTGGACTATCTCAAGAAGATTGTGGAAAAGAAAGGCTATCCTGTCGTGCTGGGGTCTTATATTTCCAAGGGAGCCACTAAAAAACGGGAAGCTGGCGTGTATGAAACGTTTTGATACCTTCTGTTGCCATCGGGAGTATGAGGTGCAGGATGGAACTTGTTGAAGTAACACAGCTAGATGAGGCGTTGACAGCGCAGCTGCTGGCCGTGTGGGAAAGTGCGGTGACAGCGACACATCAGTTTTTGACAGCGGCCGAGATGGCTGCCATCAAGAAGTATGTGCCGACAGCGCTGCAGCAAGTGGCGTATTTGGTTGTCGGTATGGATGAAACGCGGCAGCCGCTGGCTTTTATGGGGGTGGCGGATAAAAAACTGGAAATGCTTTTTGTCCGTGCAGAGGCACGCGGTCGCGGTATAGGAAAGCAGCTCTTGGCATATGGGATGGCTCGGTATGCCGTACAGGAAGTGACTGTCAATGAAGAAAATCCCCAGGCTATCGGATTTTATCAGCATATGGGATTTCAAACGATTCGCCGTTCTGCTGTCGATGAGCAGGGAAATGCCTATCCGATTTTGTATATGAAACGATAATAAAAAAAGCGTAAGAATGCAGACTGTCTGTCCATAGACACGCATTCTTACGCTTTTTTGCTGTATGGAGTTAGCGGGGCGTACATTCTTTACCGTTTTCATACATGGCGATTTTTTTATCTAGTTTTTCCAACGCCTGCTGAATAGACTGCATCTGTGCCGTGAGTTTGGCTCGTTCGTGAAGCAGGATTTCTTTGCGGGCTTCCCGTGTTTTGTCCCCTTGATGGTAGAGGTCGATATACTGGCATAGCCCGTCAATGGACACGTTGGCCGCCCGCATGCATTTGATAAAGGCGATGGTATCGCAGTTTTCCTGGGTGTAGTCGCGGTTGCCGCTGGGCGTGCGCGGGACGTTGCGAATCAGGCCGATGCGTTCATAGTACCGCAGGGTATCGGCTGTCAGATTATACAATGCACTTACTTCTTTGATTTTCATGCTGTCATGTGTCATCCGCTTAGGCTGGCTAAGGGGATGGTTCCTTTCTCCCAGACGTACTGGGTATGATTGTTGGTATCGAGTGAAACAGCGCTGTGTATGTGGTATAAGGCATAGTTTCTTTAGCAGCGTAAACTGCTTCACTATTTACTATACTGCATGGAGTACGCTCTAAGTCAAGCTTTTTGTGCTGGTTGGCGTAGATACAGATATCGGTATAGGGTGAAAATACTATAGGCTGCGACACCTAATCCGGCATAGCAGAGCCATAGTGCAGACTGCGAAAGGTGGCAGGAAAGAAGGCCGATGAGTTCGTTGGGAATGGCGGCAGCAGATGCGGCAAACAAAAGGAGCAGGCTGCTGGCTGCTTTTATAGCTATACGTAGCATACTGGTGGGAGAAGACTACAGGTCAAGTATTCCCGTCATATTTTGCATGATAGAGAAGAAAGTTTCTTGACTTGTAGTTCGCTTTAAGGTGTATGGTATAAAAAGATATTCATAAATTTTATAATAAAAAAGGAAAAATAAGGGGGAATTGGTATGGCAAACGTTTCACGACGTGATTTTTTTAAGATTGCCGGCGGCGTAGTGGCAGGCGCGGCTATTTCGCAAATGGGCGGCTTGGTGCAGTCCTTTGCCCAGGCACCGGTAGTAGGCAGTACGGAACTGCCGCACAACAGTAACGAAGCGGGCTCGCATGCCAAGGTGTATTTTACGAAGCACATCGACGCAGCGCATTTGATTTCCTTGTACGACCGTATTAACGAAGGAATTTACGGCAAAGTAGCTGTCAAACTGCATACAGGGGAAAAGCACGGGCCGAATATTCTGCCCCGTGACATGGTCAAGGCATTTATGCAGCATGTCCCTGACAGTACGATTGTAGAAACGAATACACTGTATCAGGGCGACCGCTACACGACGGCCGGCCATCGAGAAACGCTGCAGGTCAATGGCTGGACGTTTTGCCCTGTAGATATTATGGATGAAGAAGGCGATGTGAATCTGCCTGTCCGCGGCGGCAAGCATCTAAAAGAAGTCGCTATGGGCGGCCATATCGTCAATTATGATTCCATGATTGTCCTGACGCATTTTAAAGGGCATGCTATGGGCGGCTTTGGCGGCTCGATGAAAAATATTGCCATCGGCTGCGCTTCCGGCCAGGTTGGCAAACGGCAGGTACACGGCGTAGCAGGCCAGCCGCCGGCAGATTGGAATGCTTGGCCTGCCAAGGAACATTTGATGGAACTGATGGCTGATTCGGCCAAAGCGACGGTAGATTATTTTGGCAAGCATATCGTGCACCTCAATGTACTGCGGCGCATGTCCGTAGACTGCGACTGCGCCGGTACTTCCGCGGCAGAACCGACCATTCCGGACATTGGCATATTGGCATCGACGGATATTTTGGCGATTGACCAGGCCAGTGTCGATTTGGTATGGGCACGGCCGACTTCGGAAAATCATGATTTGGTAGAACGAATTGAAAGCCGCCATGGTCTTCATCAGCTGCAGGCTATGAAAGAGTTGAAGATGGGCAATCCGCAGTATGAATTAATTTCTATTGATGAATAAACTGTACAAGGATACGCAGATAACCGAGGCTGTCGCAGACGCGATGGCCTCGTTGTGTTTCTTCTTAGGATTCCTACAGCCAACACGGTCTGCTGCTGAAAGATAGTGCGTCTATAAATGCTTTTGTTGTATTTCTAAGACAAGAACATAAGCATTAGACATAGATATTGTTTGTAGGTATACTGAACGTGTAATAAAAAACGAAATACCATATAGGGCGTAGACGAATTACGCAGATGGAGGTGCGTCATATGAAACAGGGGTTGCGTCGAAAAGGCATATGGATAGCAGCGGCTGCCGTATTGATTAGTCTGAGCGTGGCTGTATATGCTGCTTGTCCGCAGACCTTATGTGCTAAAGAAAATACCCAGTGTGTACGGGGAACGGCAGCGCATTATGCCGTCAAGGGGCATTTGTCATTTACAAACGGGCATGTCGTGCTGGGATTGTATGATACACAGGCTGCCTGGGAATTTTTGGAACGGCAGCCATTGGCAGTGACGCTGCAGCGGCAACGGCAGCGCATTATCCTGCCGGGCCTGCCGGAAAGCATTTTTGCGATAGAAAATACGACAGGCATGAAACCTAGAACAGGAGATATTGCCTTGGATATCCGCAATAAAAATATTGTTATCTTTTGCCGCGATGAAGAACCGTCCGTCGATTTCATCCTGATTGGCCATGTCATCGGCGGCATGAAGTATTTACTGCAGACAGAAGGCCGTTTTGAAGGCTATTTGACAAAGCATGGAAAAGAGGAAGTTCATGAAGAAACAATGTAAGTATTACGGCAAACGACTGATTGGCTATGTGATTGGGTTTATGTTGTTTTATGCGCCCTTTGACGGGTTTGCCCGCTTGGTGGACCTGCTTATCCCGCCGACGCAGATGTACAGCATTCATGAGCCGTGTTTCCGTATCCCTTTGAATACGCTGGTAACGGGCGATATCATGCAGGCCGGGCCGGTGTCGCTCATTGCCTTGGCATTGCTGGCTGTTGTGTCGCTGGTGTTTGGCCCGCTGTACTGCGGCAAACTGTGTCCTGCCGGGGCCCTGCCGGAATTTTTATCGCGTTTGGTGCCGGAAAAACTGCAGATTGACTGGTCTCATCACGTTCGGATTACGCCGATTCGCTATGGCTTTTTGGCAGGGTTTTTCTTGGCGCCGCTGGCTGGGTATTGACAGGCTGCGGCATCCAGTCCCGGCGGGAAGCGTTTGAAGAAAAACAGGTAGGCGGCAAAGCCGACGGCGGCGAAGTCACGTACCGTGTGCTGCCGCATACCCAGACGAAAATCAGTACGATTGGCATTGGCTCCAGCGCCATTCATGAATCCAGCGGCGACGAAATACAGCGGATATTTGATTATGCCGCCGACAGGGGCATCAATTTGGTCGATACGGTCATGTCGGATTTTTCCGCGGCTGCCCTGATGGGCAAAGCGATGGAAGGCAAGCGGGACAAGTTTGTCACACAGATGCATATTGGCGCGACGTATCCGGGAGACACGTACACGCGGACGAGAAATGCTGCGCAGGTCAAAGAAGGATTTGAAAAGCAGCTCAAGACATTCCGCACAGATTACAGCGATATTGGTTTGATTCATTATGTCGATCAGGACGGCGATTATGATGATATGCTCAACAACGGCTTGCTGGACTATGCCCAAAAACTCAAGCAGGACGGCGTCATCCGCAACATTGGTTTTTCGTCTCATTCTGTAGACATGTGCCACCGTTTTTTGGATACTGGACTGATAGACGTGTTTATGTTCAGCATCAATCCGTCTTATGATTTTGTATCGTCCGGCAGCGGCATGACGCTGGATGAAGGCCGCAAAAAATTATATGAAAGAGCGCAGCAAATGGGTGTCGGCATTACGGTCATGAAAGCCTACGGCGGCAGCCGCCTGCTTTCAGACGCATCATCGCCTTTTGGCAAAGCCATGACGCCTGTCCAATGCATTCAGTATTGTCTGGACAGACCGGCTATCGTGTCCGTCATTCCCGGCGTGCGCCATATGATGGATGTCAAGACCGCGATGCTCTATTACAGTGCGTCTCCGGAAGAACGCAGCTATACCGATATTTTGCGCGCCAAAGTACAAAATATGGATGGCGTCTGTATCTACTGCGGCCATTGCCAGCCCTGCATCAAGGCTATTGATATTGCTGCCGTCAACAAATTTTATGATTTGGCGCAGGCCGGTGATGCGCTGGCGAAAGGACACTACCTGCAGCTGCCGCATAAAGCCGGCGACTGTATACAATGCGGCCATTGTGAACCCCGCTGTCCGTTCCATGTAGCAATACGAGAACGGATGAAGCAGACTAAAGCCTATTTTGGTGAATAAATGCGTGAAAAAGGTTGTAGCATAACGCGTTTGGTTGTCATGCACTATGTTTTTCCTTGAAACATGTTTAGTTTGAGGCTTGAAGACCATACATCGTAATGCGGTAAATGATATACGTAAAATGGTATAATCGAGGGACTGTAACAAAAGAGACGCTATGCTCATTTTGCTGCAGTCCCTTTTACTATTACGCTGCTGTGTTTTTTAGAAATGCTCAATATGTATTTTTAAAACAAAAACATAAGCATTAGACATATGTAAGACTGCCTCGTATACTAAAGATGTAATTGAGAGAGGGTCAGTAAAGGAGGAACCGTTTATGTTTATTCGAGAAATGGCACAGCGTACCGGCATTTCTGATGATACGCTTCGCTTTTATGAACGCATTGGCTTACTGCCGCCGGTACCGCGCAATCATGGCGGCATTCGCAGATACAGCGAATATCATGTACAGTATGTGGCGCTGATTCAAAGCTTGAAGGCTAGCGGCATGTCCTTGGAAGAGATTCAGCAGTATATGGAACTGGCGAAACGGGGGCAGGCTACGGCCGCTATCCGAAAAAAGATGGTTGTGGCAGCCAAAAACAAACTGCTGCAGCAAATTGCCAAACTGCAGCAGTCCGTCGCCGAAGCAGATTTCCAGCTTCGCCATTATGAAACGTCGCTTCTGAAACGGACCAATCTCATGGCGTGCCACTATCCGAAAGAAGCAGGCTGTTAAGGAGGCGTACCGATGAATCGGCGTGAATTTTTAAAACTATCCGGCTTGGGACTGATGAGCATTTTTGTCAGCGGCTGCGGCAGTATCCTGAGCCAGGCAGAAAAAGCGACAGGTGTCGTAGGAGGAGGAAAGAACATGAATATTGTAGTAGTGACAGGAAGCCCGCATCAGCACGGGACATCCTTTTTACTGGCAGATAAGTTTATTGAAGGGGCCCAGTCGGCCGGACACAACGTGTTTCGTTTTAATGCCGCGTTTGAAGAAACCCATCCCTGTCAGGGATGCGACCACTGCGGCATGGACGGCGACTGTATTTACAACGATGCCATCCAGCAGAAACTGATGCCTAAACTGCTGGAAATGGATTTAATCGCGTTGATTACGCCGCTGTATTATTACGGCATGTCGGCGCAGCTGAAAACGGTAGTAGACCGTTTCTACTCCCGGACAGGCCATTTGACAGGGAAGAAGTCCATTCTCATGGCTACGGCATACAACAGTGCAGACTGGACGATGAATGCCCTTGTCGATCATTACGATACCTTGGCCCGCTATATGAACTGGACGGATGTCGGCAAAGTCTTGGCGATTGGCTGCGGTGCCCGTTCCCTGATTGAAAAATCACCGTTCCCAGATCAGGCGTATAAATTGGGAGCCAGCTTGTAGGAGGAAAAAACATGACCCAAATAAAAAAGAGTGTGACAGCCGTCTTGGTCATTGCGGCATTGACCTGTTTGACCGCCTGCGACTCGACGACCCAGGAAAGTACTCATACAGCAGCAGCTCTGCAGACCGCTTCGCAGGAAACACAGGCCCAGCAGACGATGCAGGTCACGGACGAACAGGGAACGAAAGTCACGGTGCAACTTAACGGCAGTCCGGCGGCGCAGTCGCTGGCAGCTCAATTGCCTATGGATATAGACATCGAAAACTACAGTACGAATGAAAAGATTTTTTACCCGTCGCAAAAACTGGATACACAGCAAACGCCGCGGGCAGCCAATAAAGTTGGCACGCTGGCATACTATGAACCATGGGGTGATGTTGTCTTTTTTTACGGTGCGTTCCGGCCCAATGAGGATTTGTATGCGTTAGGGCAGATTACAGAAGACAGTCAGACGATTGCCAAATTGAGCGGCCGTGTCCATCTGGAACTCGTCCCTTGACTTGGAGCGGACGCTATAGGATACCCTATAACATATCATCGAGCGCATTGCCGCAGATGGCAGAATATAAAATTAAGTAAAATACAAATAAAAAGGAGCGATGTATGATGAAGTTCAAAACAATTACAACGATGATGATGACAGCTGTTATGGCCTTGGCCTTAGTAGGATGCGGCAGTTCAGAAAGTACGACATCCAGCACCAAAACCAATACGCAGGATACGAAAGCGGCAGCCAGCGAAATTGTCAATACGATTCCCGGCGGCCTGCGGGGTAAAAACGTATTGGTAGCCTACTATTCTTGGAGCGGCAATACAAAAAAAGTAGCAGAACAGATTCACAGTGAAGTCGGCGGTGATATTGTTGCCGTAGAACCGGAAAAAGCCTATCCAAAAGAGTATCAGGAATGCGTCGATGTGGCTAAAAAAGAAGCCAACGACAATGTGCGCCCGGCTGTAGCAACCAAAGTAGACAACATGGACCAGTATGATGTCGTGTTTGTCGGCTACCCGATTTGGTGGTATAAAGCGCCGATGCATATGTACACGTTCTTGGAATCGTATTCCTTTAACGGCAAAGTTATCGTTCCGTTCTGCACCAGCGGCGGCAGCCCGATTGACGGCAGTATTCCGGATATCCAAAAATCAGCGAAAGGCGCGACGATAGTCAAAGGAAGCCAATATGCAGATCCTGCTAAAGTTTCGCAGTGGCTGAAGGACATTCAGGCAGTACAATAATACAGTAAGAGGTGCAGCATGACTATTGATGAAGCGAGCGAGCAGTACGAAATTCCTATTGAAGTACTGAAAGAATATCAGTCGTGGGGATTATGCAGTGCTGTCAAGTCTGTCATGGGAGCATGGCAGTATGATGATAAAGATATCGAGCGGCTCAGTCTGATTATGACGCTGCATGATATTGGTTTTACAAATGAAGAAGTAGAACAATATATGCGTCTTGTCGTAGCGGAAGATAATACCAATGAAGAACAGATGCAGATGCTTATGCGGCTGCGCAGAAAAGCAATGGATGAAATTCATTTCAAGCAAAAACAGCTGGACCGTCTGGATTATCTTCGCTATGAAATTGAAAAGAATACGAAACATAAGAGGTAAACATCATGAAAAAAATGTTGATTGTCTATTATTCCTGGTCCAATGGCAATACCAAAAAGCTTGCAGAAGAAATACAGCAGACCACAGGGGCAGATATAGTCCGCATCGATACTAAAACGCCGTATACCGGCGGCTATGACGCTGTCGTCACCCAGGGACAGGAGGAAGTGCAGCGCGGCTATGAACCGCCTATCAAAGACCTGGGCATCCGCCTGGAAGACTATGACGTCATTGCCATAGGAACGCCGACGTGGTGGTATACGATGGCACCGGCAGTCAAGACGTTTATCCATCAGCAGCAGTGGCGGGGCAAATACGTGATTCCCTTTATGACCAACGGCGGCTGGCCGGGACACGTCATTGCCGATATGAAAAAAGCCTGCCGGGGTGCATCTATCGTCTATCCGATGGAAATCCAGTTTGATTCGACCGGCGGCAGCCGTCAGGAAACACCGCAGCAGGATGTAACGGCATGGCTGGAACAACTACGACAGTTTGCAGAAGCATAAGGAGGCCCTGATGGAAAAAACTCACAAATGGATGACCGCGTTGTGTGCGGCCGTTTTGACAATGACAATGATACCGATGGGAGCGATAACAATGGCAAATAATCAGACAGAACAGAAAAAAGCAGTAAAAATCGTACAGACTGCAGGACGAGATCAATTAGGCAAATTTGCACCGGATTTTGCACGGTATAATGATGATATTCTCTTTGGCGAAGTATGGTCCCGCAACGATAAATTATCGCTGCATGACCGCAGCCTGGTAACGATTTCTGCCTTAGTAGGTGCTGGGGTCATAGACAGCTCGTTGAAATACCATATTGCGACGGCGAAGAAAAACGGCGTAACGAAAGACGAAATGGTCGAAATGATTACGCAGCTGGGCTTTTATGCCGGCTGGCCGAAAGCATGGGCTGCCTTTAACATGGCAAAAGAAGTGTACGGCGAATAAAAAACGCATTTTTTCATCAGAAAAACACACAGGCAGCATCCCTGATACGGTGTATGCTGCCGTGCAGTGTTTTTCGCTTAACATATAGCATATAAAGGAGCAATGAGAACGATGGCAGAACATCAGGAAGCACAGCAGAAATCAGGAGTTTTTGGAATAGGCGAAAAGAATACAGCCTATGCGAAATATTTTGTCGGACAGAGTTATCTCAATATGCTGACAACAGAACGCGTCGTTACGGCCAATGTAACGTTTGAACCGGGATGCCGCAACAACTGGCATATCCATAAGGCGGACAGATTCTGCTCGTTACGTCCGGCCGCGGCTATTATCAGGAATGGGGCAAACCGGCACAGGAACTTCATGCCGGCGACGTCGTCAACATTCCGCCGGAAGTCAAACATTGGCACGGCGCTGCCAAAAACAGCTGGTTTGCCCATGTAGCCATTGAAGTACCGGCAGACGGTGCCAGCAACGAATGGTGCGAACCTGTTGACGAAGAGGCATATAACGCACTGCCGTAATCCTATCCCATAAAAAAAGAGCTGCTTTTCTAAATGTTGCAGTCGTGATACAATAAGACTAGTACAACAGCAACGAGGAGGTCATTATGCATTTAGGCGCGCAAGAATTAATCGTCATTTTACTGATTGTCCTCATCTTGTTTGGCGGCAAAAAAGTATCCGGCCTGGGCAAAGCGCTGGGTACGAGCCTGCGTGAATTTAAAGAAGAAGTCAATAAAACAGAGGATACTGTAAAAAAAGCAGCGGCAGATACTCAGGAAGCCGTTTCTGTAAAGACAGAAGAAACGGACAAAAAGGATGCAGCTGCCAGTAAGAACTAAAGGAGAAGCAGCACTATGTATTATATGTCGTCATATGAAGCCCCTATGGGCACATTGACACTGGTGAGTCATGAAGAATGTTTAATCGGAGCGTGGTTTGAAGGACAGAAGTATTATATGGCATCGGTTGCCAAGGAAGATATGGTGCCGCAGGAAAACGCGGTTTTGCTGCGGACGAAAAAGTGGCTGGATGATTATTTTGCAGGAAGAATGCCTGCATTGATTACCCTGCCGCTGGCACCGCAGGGCAGCCCGTTTCGCAGATTGGTCTGGCAGATATTGTGCCAAATCCCGTATGGACAAGTACGTACCTATAAAGAAATTGCCGATGAAGTTGCGTCCTATGAGGGAAAAGACCATATGTCTGCTCAGGCAGTTGGCGGTGCCATAGGCCATAACCCGATATCCATCATCATTCCCTGTCACCGTGTTGTCGGTGTGAACGGCAGCCTGACGGGCTATGCCGGCGGGCTGGATAAAAAAGCGGCACTGCTGCAGCACGAGGGCGTTGATGTGACAAAGCTCAGACATAATAGATAGGGCTGATTTTCTAGATGCAGATTGACAACAGGACGGAACGTTTTATATAATAAGGTTGTTAAAATCTTAGGTAGTGGAATTTTCCGGACATTGTCATCTTTTAGCCACACAGTTATCTTAGATAATTGTGTGGTTTTTTTCTGTACGTAGGGAGGATATGCATGGATCATACGATGATGAAAACAAAGCCTGTGCTGCCGTTGCTGGCGGCCATGGCACTGCCGGCAGTCATTTCGATGATTGTCAATTCATTGTACAATATTATTGACAGTTTCTTTGTCGCCATGATTAGTGAAGACGCATTGACCGCGGTGTCGCTGGTGTTTCCCATACAAAATGCCGTCAATGCCGTGAGCATTGGCTTTGGCGTAGGGTTGAATGCCGTGATTTCCTTTTGCTTGGGAGCTCGGCAGGAGCGGCTGGCGCATACGGCGGCTACGCACGGCATGGTGCTCTCTGTACTGCACGGCCTGCTGTTGATGGGCTGCTGCATGGCTGTCATGCCGTCTTTTTTGCGGCTTTTTACGCAGGATGCGCACGTTATTTCGCTGGGCCTTACGTATGCCAATATTGTGCTGGGCTTTTCACTAGTCTTGACGATTGATTTAGCGTATGAAAAAATGTTTCAAGCCGTAGGACGCATGCAGGTATCGATGGTCAGCTTGATTTGCGGCTGTCTGACCAATATCATCGGCGACCCGATTTTAATTTTTGGCTGGGGACCCATACCCGCCATGGGCATAGCCGGCGCCGCCTGGGCTACCGGCCTGGGGCAGGCTGTATCGCTGCTCGTCTATTGGGTAGTACAGCAGTATCGGCCTATGCACGTACACATTTCCAAGACCTATCTAGTTTGGGATATCGCACTGGATAAAAAAATATACAGCATCGGCATTCCGGCTATTCTCAACATGGGCCTGCCTTCTTTTTTGATTACGGCGCTCAACGGCATGCTGTCCATGTATTCCCCCATCTATGTCGTCGTGCTGGGGATTTACTATAAACTGCAGACGTTTTTATATATGCCGACCAACGGCATCATTCAAGGCCTGCGTCCGTTGATGGGGTATAATTTTGGCGCGCGCTGTTATGACCGGGTAAGCCGCCTGTATCGGACGACGCTGCTGCTCAACGGCTTGATTATGGCCGGCGGCATGCTGGTCTGCTGGACGGTTCCGGATGTACTAATGCGCTGGTTTTCTCAGAATCCGAAGACCATTGCTGCCGGCAGCACGGCACTTCGCTGTATTAGCTTGGGGTTTGTCGTGTCGGCCGTTTCCATTACGTCTTCCGGTGCGTTGGAAGGATTGGGAAAAGGCATGCCTTCGCTGTGGATTTCGCTGCTGCGCAGCATTTTGGTAATTATTCCGGCGGCGTATGTCGGCTGCCGGCTGTGGGGACCGTCCGGGATTTGGCATGCGTTCTGGATGGCAGAAGCCGTGACGGCTGTCTGTGCTTGGGGCATATATCGCCGGGCTGCCGGGATTCCTGTGGAAAAGCGTCGTAATTGACTGGTTTTTTCATCTGAAGTTTTGTATAATAATAGCCATGTATAGGGCGAGGAGGCCAAAGGTATGCTAGAAGAAAAAAATGGTGTTTCGTTTATCACCTTTGATATATTTAAGACCATACCGGCTGTCACGGCGGCTGTATCGACACGCTGCGGCGGCCGCAGCCAGGGCGTTTTTTCTGCACTCAATATGAGTTTTGCCAGCGGCGAGCAGCCGGATACGATTCGGGCCAACCGTCAGGCCTATTTACAGGCACTGCATATAGACGCAGCACAGATTGTCTGTTGCAATCAGGTTCACGGCATCCATGTAGAAGCTGTCAGCAAAGACGCCTGCGGACGAGGCGCGCTGACGCGGGACACGGCGATTGCGGACTGCGACGGCTTGATTACCAATGAAAGCCAGGTACCGCTGACGATGAACTTTGCCGATTGTACGCCGCTGCTGCTGGTAGATCCGGTCCATCATGCCATCGCTGTCAGTCATGGCGGCTGGCGGGGCACGGCAGGCAATATCGGCAGGGTAACGCTGCAGAAAATGGCAGACGCATACGGTACGCAGGCCGGCGATGTGCTGGCTGCGATTGGGCCGGCGATTGGCGGCTGCTGTTTTGAAGTAGGTCCTGAAGTTATCGAACAGTTCCGGTCGTTGTTTACGGCGCAGGACTTAAAAGAATTGGCCCGATACATTAAAGAAACAGGAAAATACTATTTTGACTTGCCGAAAGCCAACGAAAAACTGCTGCTGCAGGCCGGCATTTTGCCAAAGCATTTGGAAAATGCCCATATTTGTACATACTGCCGCGACGACTTGTTTTATTCGTACCGCAAGGCCTCGAAGCAGGGGCAGAAGACGGGCCGGCATATGGCCGTTGTCATGTGGCGTGATTGAGGTGAATGACATTGCGCGATATCCGAATTATAACGGGAAAACGCATTATGCCGGACTGTACGGCAAGCCTGCGCATGGCCGGATACCAACCCCATAACGGCTGGGAAAAAGGCGAGGCAGTATTTCATGAATTGGAACGGCTGCTGCGAATTTCGCTACAGCCTAGAGCCGCCCTTACTTTTGCACAGCATCCTGCATTGGGCTGTGTCCTGTATGTCGTACTGACGCTGGGACCTGCTGTCCAAAAGAAAACGGATGCGTATTTTGCGGCCCATGAATATACCCAGGGCATGCTGTTTGATGCCATGGCCGACAGCTGTTTGTTTGCCTTTGAAGAACAGCTGCGGCCGCAGATAGAAGCCCTTTGCCGGGAAAAACACAACGGTATTGCCAAACGGTACGAAGGCGGCATGAACGGTGCTATGTCACTGCAGCGGGATGCAGCTGAAGCTGTAGACGCCGCACGGACGCTGGGGATTACGATTACCAAAGAGGACATGCTGCTGCCTGTCAAATCCATGAGCATTGTCTATGTGCTGACAGAAGATACGGCGTCGTTTGCCGTAGCGCATGATTGCCGGACTTGTCAAAAAACGGACTGTCCGATGCGGCAGCAGGAAACGACCATACGCTGCCGGAAAGGCGTACGTATATCCCAGCAGCTGCTGCAGCAGCAAGTACCGATTTCCTTTCCCTGCGGCGGCAAAGGCAGCTGCGGCAAATGCCGTATCCGCGTTATCCAAGGGACACTCGCTGTGACGCAGGAAGACAAGCAGATTTTTACAGCAGAAGAAATCCGGCAGGGGTGGCGGCTGGCTTGCCGTGCCGTCCCTGAGGACGAAGTGTATATTGCCGTACCGATACAGGATGAACGAGAATTTGCCGTATTGGGGCAGCAGGCAGAAACGAAGCAGCCCCTGCAAGGTACGCATGCCTATGGGCTGGCCATTGATATTGGCACGACGACGATTGCAGCGGCGCTGGTGGATATGACGACGGCGAAAACCGTACAGACGGTCACAGCTGTCAACAGCCAGCGTGCCTATGGCGCAGATGTTGTCAGCCGTATTCAAGCCGCCAATGCCGGGCATTTACAAGAACTGCAGCGCGATGTGCGCCGTGATTTGCAGCAACTGTTTCAGCAGTTGTGGACAGCGTATCCCTTGGCGAAAACAGCGGTTCACCAAGTTGTGGTCAGTGCCAACACGACGATGCTGCACCTGCTCATGGGCTGGGACTGCAGCGGTTTGGGAATCTGGCCGTTTCAGCCGCATGCCTTAGGCGGCATGACCTATGAATGGCAGGATGTATTTGGTACGACGGACTGCCAGGCAGCCGTAACACTGCTGCCTGGCATCAGTACCTATGTTGGTGCTGATATTACAGCCGGCATATGGCAGTGCGCCATGAGAAAACAGTCGGAACTGTCCCTGTTTATCGACTTGGGAACTAACGGTGAAATGGCGATTGGCAATCAAACGATGTGCCTGACGGCATCTACCGCTGCCGGCCCGGCGCTGGAAGGCGGCAATTTGACTTGGGGAACCGGCAGTATTCCCGGCGCGATTTGTCGTGTAGCCGTACAGCAGCGCCAGGTACAGATACAGACGATACAAGGAGCCGCACCCTGCGGCATTTGCGGCAGCGGCGTCATTGACGCCATGGCAGCTTTGATGCAGCAGCAGTGGGTAGATGCTAAAGGACGGCTCAGCGAGCCGTATTTTACGCACGGATTTTCGTTGGCTGTGACGCGCAGCCAGCAGCGCATTGTATTGACCCAGCAGGACATACGGGAAATACAGATGGCAAAGGGTGCTATCCGGGCCGGCATCGAAGTGCTGCTGCACCAGGCCGGCGCATCATACCGTGATATACATACCGTATATTTGGCAGGCGGCTTCGGCTTTTATATACAGCCGGAACATGCCGGGCAGATAGGATTGCTGCCTTGGGAGCTGGTGCCGAAGACAAAAGCTGTCGGCAACACGTCCCTGCAGGGAGCGGCAGCGGCAGTATGCGATGCCCATGTGCTGCAGGAAATGAAGCAAATTGCGGCAGCCTCACAAGAAATTGTCTTGGGCAACGATGCGTCTTTTCAACATATGTACATACAATACATGGATTTTTAACATGGTTACGATATAGGGGGAACCACTACGAATGACACGAAATGAATTTCAGCAGCTTTTGGCAAAAGGCGTGGTCATGCTTGACGGCGCCACAGGAACAAACCTGCAGAAAGCAGGCATGCCTGTCGGAGTTTGCCCGGAAGCGTGGATATTGGAAAATCGAAATATCATGATAGACCTGCAGCGGCGATTTGTCGAAGCAGGTACGCAGATTCTCTATGCGCCGACGTTTACGGGCAACCGCATTAAACTGGCAGAATATGGATTGGATAAAAAACTGGTCGAAATCAACCAGGCACTGGTCGGCATTTCCAAAGAAGCAGCGGCCGGCAAAGCCTACGTCGCCGGTGATATGACGATGACCGGGCAGCAGCTGTATCCGATGGGCGAATTGACCTTTGAAGAGCTGGTCGATGTCTATAAAGAACAAGCAAAAGTATTATATGAAGCTGGTGTCGATGTTTTTATCGTCGAAACGATGATGAGCCTGCAGGAAACAAGAGCCTGCGTGCTGGCTATCAAAGAAACGTGCGATTTGCCGATTATGGCAACGCTGACTTTTGAAAAAGACGGACGCACCTTGTACGGTACGCCGCCGGAAGCGGCTGTCGTCGTGCTGCAGGGCTTAGGCGTTGATGCCGTAGGGCTCAACTGCTCTACCGGTCCGGAAGATATGGTAGATACGGTTCGAACCATGTATGAATACGCAGATATTCCGATTATTGCCAAACCGAATGCCGGTCTGCCGGAACTGGAAAACGGCCAGACCGTATATAAAACGACGCCGGAAGAATTTGCCCGCGACGGAAAACTGCTGATTGAAGCAGGGGCTCATATTGTCGGCGGCTGCTGCGGTACGACGCCGGATCATATCCGGGCACTCCATGAAGCTGTCAAAGCCATGAAGCCGCTTACAGGCAAAGCTATACACCGCCGTGTGCTGGCGTCGGAACGGCAGGTTACAGAAATCCAGCTGGATGGGCCATTTCAGGTCATTGGCGAACGCATCAACCCGACGGGCAAGAAAAAACTACAGGCAGAACTGCGGGCCGGCAAGATGGATTTAGTGCGTTCCATGGCACGAGAACAGGAAAAAAACGGCGCCGCTATTTTGGACATCAACATGGGCACCAACGGCATTGATGAAAAAGACATGATGATTCGTTCCGTCTATGAAGTGACCGGCGTGTCCGGCCTGCCCCTCAGCATTGACTCCAGTTTTCCGGAAGTCATTGAAGCGGCTCTGCGGATTTATCCGGGACGTGCGCTGATTAACTCCATTTCATTTGAATCAGAAAAGGTAAAACGGCTCATGCCGATTGCCAAGAAATACGGTGCCATGTTTATTGCGCTGCCGCTCGATGACAACGGCATACCGAAAACGCTGGAAGAAAAACATGCGATTTTGGACCAACTGCTGCAGACCGCCTATACGTATGGATTTACTAACGAAGACATCGTCGTCGATGGATTGGTAGCTACCGTAGGGGCCTCTCCGACAGCCGCACTCGACTGCATGGCAACGTTTTCCCACTGCAAACAAGACCTGCAGATTCCAACGGTATGCGGCCTGTCTAATATTTCCTTTGGTCTGCCCAACCGGGTATATGTCAACATGACATTTTTGGCGATGTCGATTGCCAACGGCCTGACGATGGCCATTGCCAACCCGTCCCAGGACATGCTGATGAATACTGCCGCGGCAGCCAACATGCTGATGAATCGGGAAGGCAGCGACATTGCTTATATCAAGCGGATGCAGTACTTCGATAAAAAAGAAGAAGAAAAGAAGCGGAAAGAACGAGCTGAACTCATGGCCAAAGCTGGCGCGGCGGTCATGGATGCCGAACAGGAAACCTCGTCTCAAGAAGATGCCTTGGCGTCCAACCCTGTTTACAATGCCGTGCTGGAAGGAGAAAAAGACAGCGTGGTTGCCTGCGCGCAGGGGGAGATGGAAAAGGGGCTGGCCCCGGAAAAAATCATTGATGGCCTGCTGATTCCAGCGATCAATAAAGTAGGTGAGCTGTATGATAAACAAATCTATTTCCTGCCGCAGCTCATTGCCAGCGCCAATACGATGGAAACGGCCATTGCCTATTTGGAACCGTTGATTCAGCATAGTGACAACGAAAAAGAAATGGCGACTATTGTCATCGCTACCGTAGAAGGCGACGTACACGATATCGGTAAAAATCTCGTAGGATTGATGCTGCGAAATTATGGATATAATGTCATCGATTTGGGAAAGGACGTGCCAGCAGAAGAAATCATTCGGACCGCCCTAGACAAACACGCCTCTGTCGTCGGGTTGTCCGCCTTGATGACGACGACGATGATGCGCATGAAAGATGTCGTGTCCGAAGCGACAGACAAAAAATACACCGGCAAGATTATTATCGGCGGCGCTGCCGTTACGCCCAGCTTTTCTGATGAAATCGGCGCAGACGGCTATTCCAAAGATGCAGCCGATTGCGTCAAACTGGTCAGCCATTTGCTGGCATAACAGAAACAGCAGAACGCGTTGTGAAACCATTTTGATACGCAGCTTGTTCATACATCACCTGTGTGCTGCGGGCTTGATTTAGCAGCAGCATATCCATGTTTCTTTTATGAACCATATAGCTGCGTCGGCTATTTAAAATAAAAAGAAGCTGTCATAGCAACTTGGGGACATGTCCATCTATCATTGGACCAGAAATCTAACGATAGATGGCCGTGTCTTTATTGTTGCGGACAGCTTCTTTTTGCTATATGAGATATATACTCAAGATAATGCTTGAATGAATTTTTCTGCTAAAGAGGATACGTATCTGTTTTTCATCCAAATGGCGGCGATACGGGTTGTTAATTTAGGTTCGTGAATGTATTTGATGTGCAGGTGAGCGTGGTCTCCCAGTGTAAAGGCGGAATAGGGAAGTATGGCAATGCCCATGCCGGCATTGGCCCATAACAAGGTAGTGCGGGCATCATCACAGCGGCAGAAAACTGTTGGCGTGACGTTATAGACTGCGCATGTTTCGTGAATGAGCTGGTCGAAGCGGCGATAAATAATCAAGGGCTGTTCGGCAAGGTCTGACAGCGTGATTTCTGTTTTATCGGGACACCAGTCCAGTTCTTCTGTCAAGGCAAGAACCATGGGATCTTCCTGCAGAAATTTGCAGTGTAGTGATTCTTGGTTAAAGGGCGTGCGGACGAGTCCGACTTCAATCAGTCCTTTTTGCAGCAATTCAATAATTTTAAAAGTATTCCCTTCGTAGATTTCAAAGCGAATGCCGCAGTATTGTTGATGAAATTGAGACATAGCCGGCCGCAGGATAATACTGCCGGAAGAAGAAACGGTACCGATAGCCAGCGTGCCGCGCAGGCCTTCTTTAAAATCGGTGATTTCACGCAGCGTAGAATCGGATAAATTGACGATTTGCTGGGCCCGGCGCAGCAGGATTTCTCCGGCATCTGTCAGTTGTACTTGGCGCGGCCCTCTTTTAAACAGCTGCACGCCCAGTTCTTCTTCCAGATTTTTCATCTGCTGGCTCAGGGGCGGCTGTGCCATATGAAGCCGTCTGGCCGCAGCAGTAATTTGGCCTTCTTCGGCAATGGTCAAAAAGTATGTTAATTGGCGAATATCCATAATTAAAAATCCTTTCCTATAGGTATTACGTATATCATACCAATTATCAAGATATTTTCAATATGTATTCCAACGTGATATAATCAATTTAGAAAAAATTTGAGAAAGGAGAAGCACCATGGAAACAAATATCATGAATAAACCGCGGGATGCACATTTTTTTTGGACTCTTTTTAAAACCACCTTTATTATCAGTGCATTTACCGTGGGAGGCGGTTTCGTCATTATTCCGCTGCTGAAAGGGAAATTTGTCGATGAATATCATTGGATTAATGACAAAGATGCGTTGGACATGGTGGCCATTGCCCAGTCCATGCCCGGTGTTGTAGCTGTTAACAGCGCCATTATCTTGGGATACCGCATGGCAGGCATCTTGGGAACGCTCGTAGCTTTGGTGGCGACGGTACTGCCGTGTTTGATTACGCTGTCGATTATTTCATACTGCTATGATTTCTTTATTCAAAATGCGTATATCCGCATGGTACTGAAAGGGATGCAGTGCGGCGCAACGGCCTTGATTGTCAACGTGGGCATTGATTTATTGGTCAAGCAATGCAAAAAGAAACTGGTGTTGCCGCTGCTGATTATTGCGGCAACGTTTATCGGCAGTATCTGGTTTCAGTTGAATATTATGGCATTGATTATCGTAGACGGCATTATCGGACTTTTATTTATGCGTGCCGCAAAATACAATTAAGGAGGCATAGTCATGATTTATTGGCTGCTGTTTTGGGAATTTTGTAAAGTCGGCGTTTTTTGTGTCGGCGGCGGCTATGCATCTATGCCGCTGATTCAAGCCAGTGTGGTCGATACGTATCAGTGGCTGAGCATGAGCGAATTTATTGATGTGTTTACGATTTCGCAGATGACGCCGGGGCCTATCGGTATCAATGCGGCTACTTTTGCCGGTACGAAGATTGCAGGCCTTGGCGGTGCGGTCTGTGCGACGCTGGGCTTTGTTACCCCTTCTTTGATTTTGGGGATTTTGCTGGCCCGTATTTTCTTGAAATATGGGGATATCGGCGCGATTCGCGGTATTTTAAATGGACTGCGCCCAGCTGTTGTAGCCCTCATTTGTGCGGCAAGCATCAGCTTTATTTTGCTGGCAGTGTGGAATACGGAAGAACTTCCTCACGATATTACGCAATTTAGTGCCGGCGGCCTGCTTGTTTTTTTCTTGGCCTATGCCGCTGTTCACAAAAAAATAGGCGTCATTCGCGTGCTGCTTGGTTCCGGCATACTGGGCCTTCTGTTGGGCATTGCCGGTTTTATTTAAGTATCGCTGCTTTCTGTTTTATACTGCGCCGGAATCGCGTCTATCAATGGGCTTGGCTGACAAAGATGCCGACCTTCTTGGCGGTGCCAGCTCAGATACAGTCGTTTTTTAGCGCGTGTCATGGCGACATAAAACAGCCGTTTTTCTTCATCCAATTCTTGTTGGGAAACGGCTCGTGACAGCGGAAAGGTACCTTCCTGCAAACAAGCTAAAAATACATAGTCAAATTCCAGCCCCTTAGCCTGATGTACTGTAATAATCGGGATTCGGGGCTTTTTGGCGAGCAGTGTGTCCAGTTCGCTGTTGGAAAGGGAGGTGAGCTGCAGAAATTCTGTCAGCGCGTCGCGGGCATCCTGGTGCGGATGGGTGTCCAGCTCCTGTGCCAGACGGTATAATTTGCGGATATTTTCGATACGGTCGATATGGCGTCCGGCAGCCAGCTGTTTTTCCTGCTGTGATGTGTAATAGGCTTTGACGCCGCCTTGGAGCATTACTTGGGCAATCATGCCGCAGGGACGCTGCGTATACGTCAGTGCGCGCAGTTTCTGCAGCGTGCTGCCAATCGGGGCAAAGAGCGGCGCATACATAGCGATGCAGGCACGGCGCTGCGGTTCTTCTGGCACGATATGCTGCTGCAGCGCATACCGCAGCAGGGCCGCTGTGGCCATAATATCATCAAAAGCGTCGTGACTGGGTTTGTCTTCGAGGGAAAAATAGTCGCTGAGGAAGCCTAGCTTGTGATTGCGGACGTTGGGATAAAAGCGGCGGAATATATCGAGTGTATCGTAGTAGGAAACGTCGCCGAGGGGAGTTAAATGAAGACGGCTGAGTTCGCTGCGCAGAATCTGCAGGTCATAGGTAACGTTGTGTCCGACGATGACGGCACTGCCGGCAAACTGCAGAAAGGCTGTCAACGCGTCCTGCGGCGGCCGCCCTTTTTGCTGCAGCAGTTCATCGCTGATATGATGTACATAATACGAATCGCCGACGCTGCGATTGGCACGGACATACGTCATGAACCGGTCTTTGACGTATCCTCGGCAGTCTAAACGAATCGCCGCAATTTGAATGATTTCGTCCTGCGTCGTATCGGTTCCTGTGCTTTCGACATCAAATACGACGACATCTTCCTGCGACAGGGCCGTGATTAAATGGCCGAATGGATCGCCGTATGCTGCCGTTTCCGGGTCGATGAAATCACAGAGGCTGATGCCGAGTCTGCGGTATGAATCGCTTTCAATCGCGGCCAGCGTGCGCGGCCCGATTCGTTTGGCAAAGCGTTTCACAATCCGCTTGAGACTGAGGGCATCGTGTTTGTTGAGAAACAGGCGAAGAAAGGCAATGACATCTTTGCATTCCTGTCGTTTGAATAGCTGAAACTGGTCAATCATCGTAAAGGGAAGCTGTGTTTCTGCAGGCAGTCGTTCATTATGAGAACGGACGCCGTTCCAAATTTCTTTATTATATCTGTTTGTCCGCGTCATGATGCAGGTTTTGGTTTGCGCGTCCTGCGGCAGTTTGGCAATTTCGTGAAAAATCCAACGGGCTTCTTCCATAAAATGAGCAGCCTCTTTGACTACGATGGGCTCACCGTACGCAGACGATGCGGCTGTGCTGGGCACCGGATACAGCTGGCGGACGGCAGGGCCGAACAGGTGGGATAGGCAGGCAGACGAGGCTTCCAATAAGAGCTGCGTAGCCCGGTAATTGATGGTGAACGTAATGCGGCGCGGCGAAAATTCGGCAGTAAACTGCCGTAAAATCAAATCGGGATAGGAACCGCGCCATTCGTAAATCGTTTGGAAATAATCGCCGCACAGCAAAATGATGCGGCCGGGAAACAGTTTGGACAAGACGTTATATTCGATTTCGCTCGTGTCCTGCATTTCATCAATGGCAATGTAGCGGAAGCGATCCTGCCAGCGGCGGCAGACGTCATCTTGGCATAACAGTTGGTATGCCGAAGTAATCAGGTCGGCAAAATCGAGGGCATGATTGTCTTGGAGCGTTTGGTCATAATACTGAAAAAGACGCAGCCCGTTGGTGGCCAGCCATTGTTCCAGGTCTTTATCGAAAGAATGATCATACGCCGCACAGAGGGAACGAACGGCGGCATCATCCTGCAGAAAAGCGGAGACGGCATTTTCGCAGGTCATAGCCGAAGCGTCCATAGGATGAAGAAAGGGGTATTTCTTGATGATTTCAATGAAGTTCTGCAGCTTTTGCAGCCGATTGGAACCGGAAAACGGCATGGCGTGCCGAACGAGAATATCACTGATCAGTTGTTTGCAGTCTTCATCATCATACACGATGGCATCGCTGTATAGCGATGAGGAGGCTTTTCCTTCTTCTTTGATTAAAGAATAACAAAAACTATGAATGGTCTTGACGACGACGTCAAGGCCTTTTTCGTGTACGGTCGCGACGATTTTGTGTTTTAATTCTTTGCAGGCCCGGTTGGTAAAAGTCAGGCAAAGCAGTTGGGATGCCTCGGCTTTCTGCGTGTCCAAAATCGCGGCGATGCGGCGTGCCAGCACGCTGGTTTTACCGGTGCCGGCCGGCGCATTGAGCAGAATATGGTGCGTTACATCTGTTACGACAGCCTGCTGTTGTGCGTTTAGTCCCTGCAGCAACGTTTGCTTCATCATTTCATCTCCTCTGACATATTTTCTTAATCATACCACAAAAGGGACATATTTAAAAAATGAGCACATGCAGTCAAATTGCGTCATATCTGATGATTACTGAGAAAAATGCAGGATTTATGAGAGAAAGATTAAAAATACATTAAAAATGAGGTACCCATATTAGAATTAGATTAAAAATTCTTTGAAGAAGCAGGGGTTGTGCTATGATGGCTCCAAGGAAGAAAGGAGGCTGGAAATGATGCAGCACCGACAGGAAAGCATACCGCGGCATGGCACGGCGCAGGAAATAGTCCAGGCCGTGATACAGTATGCTGTATTTTCTAAAAGCAGTGATATCCATATCGAACCGCTAGATGACAGCGTGCGCATCCGCATGCGCCGCGACGGCGTGCTGGCAACCGCAGCGGTCATTGCCAAAGAGAAATTGGATACGCTGACAGCACGCATCAAGATTATGGCCAAACTGGACATTGCCAACAAACGGCTCCCGCAGGACGGGCATTTTGTCTGGCAGGAAGGAGACCGCCGTGTCGATATGCGTGTGAGCACGATGCCGACGATACGCGGTGAAAAAACGGTCATTCGCTTGCTGGATACGGGAGGTATTTCACTGGAATTGGATGCGTTGGGTATGGAACCGCCCGTAGTGGCTGCTCTGCGCCGCTTGACGCACTGCAGCAAAGGATTGTTTATATACAGCGGCCCGACTGGCAGCGGTAAATCGACGACCATGTATGCAGCGCTGCGGGAACTGCAGCGGGATGAAATCAGTATTGCGACGTTGGAAGATCCGGTGGAATACAAAATCAATGGGTTTTGTCAAAGCCAAATTCAATTAAAACAGGGACTGGCGTTTCAAAACGGCTTGCGGGCTTTGCTCAGACAAGACCCGGATGTGTTGGTCATCGGGGAAATCAGGGATGCAGAAACGGCTAGAATTGCCGTACGTGCGGCATTGACCGGGCATGTTGTCTTCAGCACGATTCATGCTTCCAGAGCCGTTGACGTGCCGATACGGCTGATGGATATGGGGATTGAACCGTATCTGATTGCCGATGCCCTGCTGGGCATGTCTTCGCAGCGGCTGGCCAGGCGGCTGTGTCCTTCGTGCAGCCGGGAAGCAGACGACCAAGTGGACAGGACGGTACGGCAGCATCAGGGCTGTCCTTCGTGCTTTCAAAGCGGCTATGCCGGCCGGTTTAGTTTATGCGAAATCATTCCTGTGGGATTTCATGTCAAACAGGCTGTCCGTCATGGCTGTCAGGAAGAAGATATGGAGCAGGCTGCTTGTGCAGACGGAGCGATTTTGATGGAAGAAGTGATTGCCGCCGCGCTGCAAAACGGCATGACGGATACCGACGAAATCCACCGTATTTATGATATCGGTGCCCTGCGATGAGCTGGCAGGCAGTTTTTGCGGCCGCCGTCAGCCGTAATGCGTCGGACATTCATCTGCAGGAAGGCCGCCGTCCCATGCTGCGCCAAGCCGGCGAACTGCAAGAATGGGGACGGGATGTATTGGATGCGATGACGATACGGCAATGGCTGCAGGAAACAGGCTGGCAGGAAAAGACAGCAGCGTCGTCCTCTTTTGGCTTTTCGTATGAGCAGCTTCGCTGCCGTCTGCAGGTGAGCCGGGAATTTGCCGGAATACACGCTGTCATACGCTTGCTCTATCCGCTGGATACGCTGCCTGCTGATGCGGACAAAGCCCTGCTGCAGCGATTGGCTGGACTTGCGTCGGGCTTGGTACTGCTCTGCGGCCCGACCGGCAGCGGCAAAACGACGGCATTGTGGCGTATGCTGCAGTATGTCAACCGCATGCGTGCCTGCCATATCATCACCTTGGAAGACCCGATTGAGTATGTCGCTTCCGGAGAAAAATCATTGATTAGCCAGCGGGAACTGTCAGTGCATTTTTCTTCCTTTGCGTTGGGTATCAAAGAGGCACTGCGGCAAGATCCGGATATATTGCTTATCGGTGAAATGCGGGACAGAGAGACGATGGATGCGGCGATTACAGCTGCCGAAACAGGGCATCTTGTCTTTTCTACGCTGCATACGCCGACAGCTCCCCAGGCCGTGCGGCGGCTGGCAGGAGCCTATCACGGCACGGAACAGGAAGAAATTCGCTGCCGCCTGGCATTGGTCCTGCAGGGAATATTAGCGCAGCGGCCGTATTATCGAGATGGGCAGACCCATATTATACGGGAAATACTGCTGCAGACACCGGCAGTAGCGCAGCTCATACGCTGCGGGAAAGAACATCAGCTGCCCACGGTGATGCAGACCAGCGCGGCGATGGGGATGCGGACGATGGAGCAGGCTTGGCAGCGGTACAGGGGGCAGGTATGAAGCGATTTGTCGTTCAAATAAAAGATACGCAGGGACACTGCAGAACCTATGAAATCAATGCACAGCAGAAAGAAACCGTAGAGGAACTGGTCAGACAGCGTTCTTGGCAGCTTGTATCTGTCCGAGAGAAACAGCAGCTGCGCCTGTCTTTTTCACCACAGCTGTCCTATACGATGTTAGCCTTCTTTTTTCGGCAGCTGAGTGCCATGATTCATGCAGGGATTCCCTTTGTGGAGGCTTGGCGTCTTCTTTTGCAGGATATACGGCCGCAGAAAAAGAGACTGCGCATGGAGCGGGCTGCCCTTGCCATGGAACGAGGTGCGTCTCCGTCTGTATCCATGGAACAGACCCAGCTCTTTCCCCTGCTTGCCTGCCAAATGGTACGGGCCGGGGAGCAGGGCGGCCGACTGGAAGAAATTCTCCTGCTGTTAAGTGAATATTATGAGTATGCACAAAAACAACGGCAGCTGCTGCGCAGTGCTTTAGCCTATCCGCTTTTCCTTGTCGGTTGTACCTTCGCGTTATGTATAGGTGCCATATGGTATATCCTGCCTGTTTTTGAGAATATGTTCGTACAAATGGCCTTGCCTTTGCCGCAGCCTACGCAGTATTTGCTGGACGCAGCCAAGGTCGTGCGGACCTACAGCTGGTGTCTGGCTGTGCCGACCGTCTTGGTCGTGCTGGGCATTCCGATTTTGCATGCCCAGCCGTCCTGGGGACTGACCATGGAAGAAACGCTGCTGCAAATTTCCTGGGTGCGCTCATGGTGGCTGATGCTGTGCTGGCAGCGGTGCAGTCGGATACTAGCTATCCAGCTGGGCAGCGGTATTCCGCTGCTGCAGGCACTGCAGGATGCCGCGAAGATGATGCCGTCTCTCTGGTTTCGCCACGGCATGAAAAAAACAGTGTACCGCTTGGAAAATGGAACGGCGTTTAGTCTGGCCGTGCGGCAGGGCGGTTTTGGCACTCCGTACGTAGAAACGATGCTGCAGGTAGGTGAAATGACAGGACGGTATGAAGAAAGCCTGCAGTCGATTGCCGCGTATTATCGGTGGCGGCTGGAACGGGGTACTGCGATGATTCAGCAGTGTATCGGTCCGGCTGTGCTTTTGTTGGCCGGTATCTGTATTGGCACGTTAGTGATTTGTTTATTACTGCCATTGTTTGATATGGCAACCAGTATTGCAGTATAAGAGTGAGAAAGGGGTAAATATGATGAACCGCATAAAAAACACATGGGTTGGCAAAACACATGACAAGAAAAAACGAAATGGCTTTACGTTGTTGGAAATGCTGATTGTTGTCAGCATCATTTTAATTCTTAGTTCGATGGCTGTACCGCGGTTTACGTCTGCGAGCAAACAGGCTAAGATTGCCAAAATTCAGGCAGATTTGCATGTGATCAGCAATGCAGCCGCCTTGTACGAAATAGACAATGGCAAGTATCCTGCGACAGTAGCCGAATTGGCAACGAAGACGAAAGATAAACAGTATTTGCAGGCAGAACCCAAACTTCCCGATGATTCAGCCTATGCGATTGATGCAGAAGGCGTTGTTTCCGGGACGTATGACGGTGTCACGTATGATTCAGCATCGCATAAGACAGAAGCAACAGAATAGCAATCGTGCAGATGTGCGGAGGAAGGAGGGACCACTATGGAACTCACCGCGCAGACAGACTGGCTGTACGGCATTTGGTTGGGGAGCATGGTCATGGGTACGCTGATTATCGTATATACAGATATTGCTTGGTATTGGATACCGGATGCGGCTGTCAGTGTTATCGCCATCAGCAATGGAATTGGCTGGCTGGCCGGGCTGTTTCAACCCAATCTCTGGCTGGGAGCGATAGTTGCTGGGTTCTTCTTCCTGGCATATGCCTGCAGGCCGGACAGCATGGGCAGCGGGGATGTCAAACTCACGGCAGCCTTGTGTTTGGGATGCACGGGATATATGGCCTATGGCATGACTGTGGCGGCCTGTTTGACGGCGCTGGGAGCTGCCTGCTGTCTGCGGCTGCGTGCCG
Organism: uncultured Megasphaera sp.; assembly: GCA_934193515.1. Lineage (GTDB taxonomy): Bacteria > Bacillota > Negativicutes > Veillonellales > Megasphaeraceae > Megasphaera. The sequence goes on from CAKPVJ010000003.1 coordinate 32,028, forward strand.
GTCCGTCTATGATACCGTTTGGCCCGTTTTTGTGGCTTGGCTGGTGGAGTGCCTTTTTGGTAAAGGAGGAATGGTGGACATGGCTTCTTTTAGGCATCGACACCGTGTAGCCAATGGGTATTTTTTGTGGGAAGTATTGCTGGTTTGTACCATTATACTCTTGGGAATAACCGTGTTTTTTCCCTATATCGGGCGGCATGATGCCAAACGGGATGCCGATGTACTCGTCCGGGAACTAGCTGTGGATATACAGCGGATGCGGCAGTATTCCATGAGCAACGGCTTGGCGGACAGTGATAATTGGAATATATCCTGCAGTAAGGAACGGTATTATGTCATACGGCAGTATACGATACAAAAAGAACGGCCGTATCCCAAGGGCGTGACAGTCATTGCCAGCGGTGCTTCGCGAAAGGATATTTTTTTTGATGAGAAAGGAAGACCGACGCATGCAATGCAGGTTACGATTTCTGTGCCGGCTATATCGTATACGAAGAAAATTATTCTGGCAGCCCAGACAGGACGCATCCGTATTGAATAAGAATGGTTTTCTGCTCGGGGATGCGTTAGCCGCCGTGACGCTCAGTGTGTTGTTTTTGCTTCCCGTATTGACCTTGACGGCGCAGAGCGTATCGATGTACCGCCAGGCCCAGCGCAGTATGGCAGCGGCAGCCATTGGCAGAAACAAAATGGAAGAAATACGGCAGCAGCAGTCTATGACGGTACCCTGCCAGCAGGAATGTGATTGGCAGGGAGCGGTATATACGGTTACTGTTGATATCATTCCAGTAGCAGAAATGTATTTGCGGTATGATGTGAAGGTACAGGGAGATGATGGAACACGTCATGAATTTCACCGGCTGGAACGGAAAAAAACGACCTAATGGATTCCTCTTAATGGAAATGATGACGGCTTTATTGGTGATGGTCATCGTTGCCGCCAGTTGTATGCCTGTACTCATACAGATTGTGAAGAACCTGCGCCGCGGTGAATCATGGGAAGAATTGTCACGGCAGGGGATGGTCGTCGAGGAAACCATATACGGCACGCTGCGGTTTGCCCATGATATTACTGTGACGCCGACAGAAATTCGCTGCCGAGATGTACAGAATAACCGCACTGGCTTTTCCATAAAAGGGGCCAGCGTCTATCGACTTTTAAGTGACGGCAGTGAGCAGCCGCTGATGGGGTCAAGCAGTGCAGGGCCATCGGCCCGGATTCGAGTGCGTCCGTATGGCAGTACGCCGTATTTTTTTCAAGATGGTCATACGGTGTATGTTTCTTTTTGGGTATACGATACGGTAAGTCATGCAGAACGGCCTTGTTTGATTACGGCAGTATCCCTGCCGGAAACGGAATGTGATAGATGATGAAAAGAGAACCCAATGGCTTTATGACGGCATATATGCTGGGCATAGGATTGACCGTATTATCCATGGCAACAGCCGCCTCAGTGCTTGCATTTTCGTATCTGCAGACAGCGAAGCAGTATACCGAATCCATTCAGCTGGGATATGTCGCCGAAAGTGCTATGATTTTGGGCTGGGATGATATTCGGCAGCGTGACTGGCAGCAAGTGCCGGAAAAAAGGACGTGGAAATTGGCGGATGCCTATGGCGTGACGCAAGCAGGACAGCATATGGAAGTGCAGTGTGTGTCCAAATCTTATCAACTGCCGTACAACGGTACCGTGCGCGGTATGGGAATAGGGGATGCCTCGCAGATGCGGCGAACCGGCGCAGTGGTGTTTCATGTAGAAAAAGAAAATGAGCAGGTGGTATTCTCTGTTTTGCAAATACGGTATTGAGGAGCATAACGATGAAATATTGGCAGAAAGCGTGTATTTGGCTGACGCGAAAAAATATATATGTATTAAAAACACAGCGGAGCTGGTATGGAACGATTCAGTCGCGGCAAGCCTGTATGTATACCTGCCAGTCGGAGTGGATGCGGGGCGGCTCGTATACAGAAACACTGATTCATCAACTCGTCAAAACCTACGGTTTGCAGTCGTACCGCATATCAGTGCTGGTAGGCGATACAGCACTGATATGGAAGAAACTGGCCGTGCCTAGTAAGAAAAAAGAAGAAGCTTGTCAAATGGCTGTTTGGGATGAAGCATTGGGCGATGGCAGCCGCATGTATACCTTTGATTTGCAGATGACAGGCAAGGAACAACCGGATGGAACCTATGAATGGATGCTGGGAGCCTATCCGTACGACCTGATTGCTGCGATGTTGGATGCGTTTGAAACCCATGACTGCCTGGTGGAGCGCGTGGATATTGTGCCGGCTGCGGCAGGCAGGCTTTGTCCGCAGGGCGAAGGTACGCTGTATCTGCATGCCGGTACAGGAGAAATACATGTCATTGGTTTAAAGCAGGGCGTGCCGTTGTCCTATGGTATGACATCTCAGCTGCCGCAGGATGCTGTGCAGTGGCTGGAAGTAGCGGCATTGATGCCGGAAGAAACCGTGCTTTGGCTGGATGAACCTACGCAATGCTGGCTGTCGGCTCCTATTCGTGCATCCGTAAAGAAACAGCAAACGCAATGGGATATTTGGGGTCCGGCCGTTTTGTTGACGGCTTTTTAGGAGGGTAGTATGAAGTATAATCTTATTCCTAAAGAACGGCAAAAACGCGTTTATGCACTGCCACAGCGCGGCTATGCCGTCGGTGCTGTCATTTTGGGTGTCGCTTGTGTGCTTTCTTGGACGATAAGTATTCTGCTGCAGGATTGGGCTGATACAGAACAAACGCGGTTTATGACGCAGTCACTGCCGCGGCAGCAACGCATCTTAAAAGAAAATGCCGCAGAAAAAAAGTTGAAACAGCGGGCAGATGAGATTGCGGCACAAGAGAAGAAGCGGACCCATTGGGCAGCCGTACTGGTGATGCTGGCAAGAACCAAACCGGAAACACTAGATATAGAACGGCTGGAGGTACGGCAACATCGTTTTATTGTATACGGCAGCGAAACAACGGAACCGGCAGCCCTGCAAAAATGGCAGGACAGGCTGCGGCGGGAATCGATGGTACAGCGTGTTTTTGCAAGCCAAAAAAGAGAACGCAAAGCTGGTGAAATACCTGCATTTCAAGTAGAGGTGGAATTAGCGCATGAAGAAACTGCGGATACAGCTGTTCCCACATCATAAAAAAGGAATAGGTCTTATATTGGGCGGCATCCTGCTGCTGGGGATCGGGCGGTGTGTATCGGCATACCTGCAGTGGAATGAATGGAAGCATGCTAATGAAACTGTGCAGGCCTATACGATACCGTCGGCCAATACAACGCGAAATACGTGGGAATTTCCTAAAACCGACATGATGGATACCGTACAGCAGCAGAGCAAGGCATATGGACTGCAGATACTATCCTTCCAGGCTAGGCGGCAGGAGGGGCGGCAATATGTCGTAGAATTGCAGGGAAACTATGAAAGCTATATTCAATTTTTGAATACAATGGAAGAAATCTTACCGTTGGCTGCGGTAGATATTATTCAGATGGAACGAGGTGAAAATCAGATTATTTGCAAAATATGCTTGTAACCACCTGGTGAAAAATAAGAATAAAATATGCTGATTTAAGTGTAAAAAATATGTGACAATGTCTATGTTTTATCCTTTTTTGGAAAAACATAGACATTGTTTTTTTTGGAAAATGTCGGATTGGGCTATTTTTGTGTCGGATTGGAGTAGACAAAATTCAATTTCATTGATATGATAATACATGTCAATTGATTCACGAAAGTGATTATCAGTATAACACAAGAAATGCAAGCGGTAAGGAGAGCAAACGAGATGCGTAACCAAATGACAAAGCAAGATACGACATGGGAAAATGTGGCCTTTGTGATAGGGCTGTGGACGGCGTTTGTGTCCTTGGCTGCTATGTATATGTAGGTGATAATCGGCTGGGAGTGTCCGATTCACATAGCATTTTAGAATTACAGATAAGGAGTGTAAGAAAATGGAAGGGTTAACGTATTTTTTGTATTTATTTCATAGCGGCGGATTAGTAATGTATCCGTTGTTGGCATTATCGATTTTTACTGTAGCGATTGCTATTGAACGGTTTTGCTATTATAAGGCCAACCGCAAGAATTCTAAACAGTTTTTTACAGGTATTGACCATGCCGTAAAAAATCAGCAGTGGGATGCTGTAGATGCGTTCTGCAAAAAGAATTCCACCGCTGTCAGCCGTATTATTGCCCACGGCGTGTCTCACCGCAGCAATGAAAAAGAAATGAAAGATGCTTTTAATGAACAAATGACGGTCGAATCGGTTGCATTTCGCCGCTATTTGGATTATTTGAGCGCCATTGTTACGGTAGCACCACTGCTCGGCTTGCTGGGAACCGTAACCGGCATGATCAGCACGTTCAGCGTATTGGATAATGGTGCCGGCGCGTCGGCCATTACCGGCGGCGTTGGGGAAGCATTGGTAGCGACGGCTTCCGGCCTTTGTGTAGCGATTATTGCTTTCTGTGTATATACCTATTTTGACCATCAACTCGATACGATTGTGACAGATACAGAAAAATTATGCGTTGCCGTAGTCAATGCCAGCAATGCCAAATAGGGAGGTAAGCGAGAATGTTTACAAATGCCAGAGTGAAGAAAAAACCAGTCTTCATGATTATCCCTATGATTGATATTATTTTCTTCCTGCTTGTGTTTTTTATGATGAACAGTTTGCAGACGATTGCGCAAAAAGCACTGTCTGTGCAGCTTCCCCAGGCACAAAGCGCATCGGCGCCTGTGCAGATGCCGATTATTTTGACAGTAGATGCGGAAGGGCATATTACGATGGACAATAAGCCGGTCAGTTATGATGAAGCATCGGCAATGATGAAAAAACACATGGCGGAAAACGCTAATGCGGCTGTCATTTTGCAGGCTGACAAACGGACGGCACATGGCCAAGTCGTAGCCGTCATGGATATGCTGAAAGCAGCCGGTGTCAAACGCTTGGCTATTGCGGCAGAACAGAAGGGATGACGCATATGCAGGGAATTTCATGGAAACGTGCGTATGCCGGTTCAGCAATCATTCATCTCGTCATCGTAGGCGTATTTGCCGTGTTTTTAGCAGGCACGGTTCTCCATCAGGAAGAACAGCAGATGTATGTTGTTGATTTGGATACCGGTGAATTGACCAGCTCCGGCAGCGGTCATGCCGGCGGCGGTGGCGGCGGCAGCTCTCTGTTCCCGGAAAAATTGTCCGAGCAGGCTGTAGCCGAAAAAGTAGCGCAGGTACAGGCTAGTCAGTCTGCCGTGACGCCTACCCCGCAAACCCCGGCCCCCACACCTATTTCAGATGCCATACCGACAGCTGAATCTGCCAGTACGTCGGCTTCATCCAGCACGGCTTCTTCAGCCGATGCTGCAGGTGCTTCTGATGGCAGTGCATCCGACGGCGGTGGTGTTGGCGGCGGCAGTGGTACCGGTGAAGGTACAGGCAGCGGCTCAGGAGTAGGTTCCGGTAGCGGCAGTGGTGTAGGTGATGGTACCGGTGACGGTCAAGGATATGGCGAAGGCAGCGGTGATGGCCAAGGCAGCGGTGACAGCGGCGCTGCAGGCACAGGAACCGGGGCGTTTGACAGTGATGGTTTTTGGGCTGCTGTCAATGCTAATAAATCCTATCCGGCCATGGCCGTTAAACGCGGCATTACGGGCTCTGTCCCTGTTACCGTCACGCTGGACGGCAGCGGCAACTGTGTAGGTGCTTCTGCTGGCGGCGGTCCGAGCATTTTGCAAAATGCAGCAGTCAAAGCCGTGTATGCAGCTTGCCCGTATCCCAATGCTACAGGCCAGACCGTTACGATTAATGTAACTGTAAACTTTAACTTGAATTAAGCCAGGAGGAAACCGCAGCGTATACAGTATAAGCCAGTTCTTTTGAGAAAGTGCAGTACGGCCTAGTATCGTTTCACTATATTTATTTCACGCCATGTGCATGTACGCAGCTTTTTACTTGAAAGAACTGGCTTATTATATAACCAGTATAAAATAATATGTTTTACCAAAGGAGATGTCTATATATGAAAACTATCGTTTTATATTCTACCCGTACAGGAAATACTAAAAAAGTGGCAGAAGCGATTGCCAGTGCCCTGCCGACAGGCACACCCTGTGTATCCGTCAAAGAAGTACCGTCAGATATTGCGTCCTATGACTGTGTATTTTTAGGATTTTGGGTAGACCGCGGCTCAGCAGATAAAGATTCCCAGGAAACGTTAAAAACACTGCATAACAAACACGTAGCTATTTTTGCTACGTTGGGTGCAGACCCCAAATCAGAACATGCGGCTGCCAGCCTTCAGGCCGGCGCTGATTTTCTGCCGGCTGGCGTTGATGTACCGGGCAAATTTATCTGCCAAGGCGCAGTCGATCCCAAACTGATTGAAATGATGTACAAACAATTCCCGGCAGGCCATCCGCACGGCAAATCCCCAGAACGGGATGCGCTTCATGCAGAAGCTGCCAAGCATCCGGATGCTGCCGATTTAGCACATGCTAAAGCATTTGCCGCAGACGTTATGCAGCGTGTTGCAGAAGGGTAAGGTAGCTATGAGCTTAGAAGAATTATTTCACAGCCTGCCCAAGGAACAGCAGTTGTTCCAATTCGGTGCAGAAACGACCAATCCATTGGCAGAAGCCTTTCCGCGCAAGCGGGTCGTACATGCCGGCTTGAACGGCAGTGTCGTTCCGCCGGATGAATCGCAGCAGCTTTGGCAGCAGTTGATGGCCGTGCCGCCGAAAGAAAAGAAAATCCAGACAGCCTATATTCATATTCCATTTTGCAAAACAAAATGTCTTTACTGCGGCTTTTTCCAAAATGGAACGAACCAGGACGTAGAAGACCATTATGTGGACTGCTTGATTCAAGAGCTGGAAGCATCTGCTGACAGTCCCCGTTTAAAGGACAGTATCATTCATGCCGTGTTTATTGGCGGTGGGACGCCGACTTCGCTGTCACCGCAAAATGCCAAGCGGCTGCTGCAGACAATCCAACACTGTCTGCCCTTGGCCAACGATTATGAACTGACGCTGGAAGGCCGTATTCATGACTTAGTGCCGGAAAAAATGGATGTCTGGTTGGCCAACGGCGTTAACCGCATGTCTTTGGGTGTACAGTCTTTCCATACGGACATTCGCCGTGCCGTCGGTCGCTTGGATGACCAGGAAACGGTGCTTCATAATTTGCGCAGCTTACTGGATTATAATCAATGCGCTGTTGTCATTGACTTGATTTATGGCTTGCCCGGTCAGGATATGAAGATTTGGCAGGAAGATTTGGATTTGCTGATTCAATCCGGTGTAGACGGTGCCGACTTGTACCAATTAAACGTATTTGACGGCAGCGATTTGAATAAAGCTATTGCTAATGGAAAACTGCCGCCGGCAGCGACGACGGCTTATCAATCGGGGATGTTTGCGTTTGCCAAAGAGTACTTGGAAAAGCGGGCATACCGCCGCTTGAATATCTGCCATTGGAGCTGCAGCAATCGGGAACGCAGCCTGTATAATACATTGGCCCGTTCCGGCTCGGCTATGTTTCCGTTTGGCAGCGGTGCCGGCGGCGGCTTAGACGGCTATTCTACGATGCTGCACCGCGCGATTCAGCCGTATGAAATGTTTGTGGAAGCCGGCAAAAAACCGTTTATGGCGTTGATGAAGCAGTCCCCCTTGCAGCCCATTGTCGATGCCGTACAGAATCAGCTGGAAATGTGCTACATTGATTTAAATAAAATTTATGCATTTGACGATCGCTTAAAGGATTTGGCATGGCTCTATGCGCTATGGGAAAAACGCGGGTTAGTTACCTACAATGGCGTCATGTACACGCTGACCGATGCCGGCCAATTTTGGCAGGTCAATATCACGCAGACGACATTGGAATGCATTCAGTATTTGATGACCGGCAAGAACACGATGGTTATGGAACGGGTTGCTGCTCAGGATGCCCAAAAAACAGCATCGATGGCAGAGGCCATGAAAAAGATGAAAAACATGCAGGGTGTTCCCAGCGTAGCCGCTATGAAAAAAATGGCGGAAGCGATGCAGTCTATGAGCCCGGAAGAACTGCAGCAGGTCATGAAGCGCATGCAGGGCTCCTTATAAATTTTGATACCTTTTCTATACACTCCCTTGCAAAAGACTGCGGCAGCTGCTGCAGTCTTTTATTATCATGGCAGGTTATTTTATTGCATATATGCATAAAATAAGAATAAAAAACATTTTTGAAAAAGAAAATTAAATTCTTAATAGCAGATAAAATAGTAAGCGAAGAAAGAAGGAAATTTTATGGCTAATACATTGTTTTTATATGATGGGACAGCAGCGTCCCGCATGACCGTTCAAATGATGTCCAGCATAGTGAGTATGAGTAATTACAGAGAATATACGGCATCCCCACTGTCTCTTGCGAAATACAGCCGCATCGTATTTGCTGTCAGCCCGAATACCGATCATGCCTGGATAACAGCCGTGCTGCAGCAAGACCTTTCGCAAAAGGAAATCGGCATTATCGGCGTGGATGTAACGGACGCGGTATGGCAGATGATGTGCAGCCATATCAGTAAACAAATGGGAGAGGCCCTTGTGTTTGCTGCTAGCGTTCATACAGAAGCAGGCAGAGAAGAAATCATACAGGCCGGTGAAAGGCTGCAGGCATTGACTGTACTTCCCGGCGAAACCGATACAGCCGTGCGGGACGCGATAGAAACTTTTCTGCAGCAGCATAATACATGCGTATTGGCTACGGGATATGATACGGCCGTGCGGGCGACTCCGATTGAATACGTATATCACGATAAGAAAATCTACATGTTTAGTGAAGGCGGCAAAAAATTTGCCAACCTATACCGCAATCCGCAAGTCAGCCTGGCGGTGTTTGATTCGTATGCAGGATTTGAAAAGCTGGCAGGCTTGCAGATAGACGGCAGATGCCGTATGATAGAACCAGACGAACCAATATATATGACGATTGCAGAAACCAAAGGCATTACGAAAGAGCGAATCCAGGCAATGCCGGTCCTGCTGCATGTGTTGGAAATTCAATTGACAGAAGCCGTCTTTTTATGGGCCGGTTTCTTAAAACTCGGCAAAGCGGTTCGGCAGGTGTATCGGTTCTAATATCGTCTGAAAAACAATCAAGGAGGATATTGCCATGGCAACGGTAAGCCCTATGCGAATTGTTGAAGAAAATGCGGACAAAACGGTCATCGAAGTGGCAAATGAAACGGGGGTTGCCCATCTGACAAAACGGGAAATATATCCGGGCATTGATATTGTCTATTTGGATGCCCATATTCAGCAGTTTTCCTGTTATGCCCAGCCGATACCTCATGTATTTGCCATTAATCATTGTGAAGAAGGCCGTGTGGAATGTGAATTTCAGAATGGAGAATTTTTGTATATGGGTCCCAACGACATGTCCGTTGGCTGGCGCAGCAATGAAGAATTTTGTCACACGACGTATTTTCCCAGAGCCCATTATCATGGCCTGTCTATTGTCTTTAATATTGAAAAAGCGCAGCCTGTCGTTGACAGAATTTTGGGAAATAAATCATTGGATATTGCCGCATTGTGCGACCGATTTTGCCAGGAATCGGATTTTGGCATGATTATGGAAGAAAATAAAGATATGAAGCATTTATTCCAAGAGCTGTATCATATTCCCGATTCGATCCGATATCCGTACTGCAAGCTGAAAGTAGTAGAAATATTGCTGATGCTCAGTACCATTGATTGTAAAAAAACAAAGAAAAAAGTATGCTTTCCCCAAAAGCAGGTCGAACTCGTGAAATCGATTCGAAACCATTTAGTGCAGAATTTGCAGGAAAAAGTTACGATTGAAGAAATCGCAGAGCAATATGCGATTTCACAGACATTGCTGAAACGAATTTTTAAAGCGATTTACGGCATGACCATTCGTCAGTATTTGCAGGAATACCGGGTAGAAGAATCACAGCGTCTTTTGCTGCAGACCAATGAAAGTATCGTAGATATCGCGCTGTATGTAGGATATTGCAACAGCAGCAAATTTTCGGCAGCCTTTAAAAAACATACGGGTGTATTGCCTAAAGATTATCGGCGCATTCATCAGCCCATATAGGCATAAAAGAAGTTTGCAGCAAACAGGCCGCAGAAGCAGGTGCAGTGGTGGAAATTTAGAATAATATTAAAAATAAATGTCGGAATGGGCTGTTTTTGACCTGTTTGGAGTAGATATTTATGAATGTGTCACGTATAATATAAATGTGGTTATCACTATATGATGACGGCATCTATATTCTGAGCAGCATGCTGTAACTATTACCCCTGGGAAATACCTCTCCTTCTGGTCAGCTTGCTGTATTAGAATATATTTGGCACGTCGAGTCAACCTCTCGGCGTGTCATTTTTTCTATGCCAATAAAACAGGGATTGTCACATGAAGGTTTTCAGCATCATACACAATCCCTGTTTTGTTAAAGCCCTAAGTTTGATACTAAAAGTTAAGAATGATTCCATTTTAGAACAGCAACAACTAAAAAATGCAAGAAAAAAGGGCTTGCCGCTTTGTGCGACAGCCCCGGATTGGCAGTATATTATGCCCAAATGACTTTCATAATATCTTTATAAGCACCTTCCAAGTGCTGGATGATGTTGCGGTATAGTGCATAGACGACTTCACCGTTTACTTCGTCTGTCGGCAAAATCAGGCAGGTGTCTAAGATAAGAGAGCCATCATTATCTGTAAAATATTTGAATGATTTATAGGTCAAATTATATTCATTCATTAATTGGGACAAGCTTTCCAAATTTTTATCGTTCAGCGCATTGGGAGCAATAAAAACGCGAATCATGCCGTAAATGCTGTCGTCGAGAATAAAAATAGTAGGGATGTTAGTACCGTTTATCGTAAGGTTGGAACGAAAAACAGCAGTGTGCAGTGAATCATCTTCCGGTACGTCAATGGTAAAATCTTTAATTTGGTGTTCATCGAGAAACTTTTTAAAATTTTCAGCTTTTTTATTCATAAGTAGTCTCCTTTTCGTATGATACTATCAGTATATCATATTCACATACTAAAATAAAATTAGGAATTAGTATCTAATACATATAAATGAAGAATACAAATCATATCGTTTGTTCATGTATTCATAATAACGCATACCTATATAATAAATGACTGCAGCGATGTACTACACTAATATTTACATAGACAATAGGCGATGTATGTAGTATTATATTAGATAATGATTATCAATAATTTTGCTATACAGAACATAGTATATGATACTGTTTTGCATGTGAAACTAATAGAATAGGGGGGGGGGTAAAAAATAAAAAGAGAAGATTTTCGCAGGTTGAGATATAGACATGGTAAATACGTCTGCTAATGGCGTATATATACATATTGTCTGCAGAAACATAGGGATGAACATGTTCCAGACAACAAGAAAATTTCAAACAGGAGAGGAAGTGTTACATGTTATGAGTAGTTGCAAGAAAACGACGTTTTATGCAAGTAAAATTTCCACAGTATCGGCAGTTGTATTGGCTGCCTTGGCGCTGCCCGTATGGGCAGCCGACACGACGGCAGACACAACAGTCAAAACCAAAGACATTATTGTGACCGCTACGAAGACGGAAGCGGAAGTCAAGGCAGTGCCGCAGGCTGTAGAAGTCATTACGGCGAAAGATATACAGCGTATGGGTGCCAATGACGTCTTGACAGCGCTGTCACTGGCCAACAACCTGAATCTTTCGCGGGCCGGCATGACCGGCAACACCGTGTCACTGCGCGGTATGAGTACCAATCATGCCTTGATTCTCGTGGACGGCAAACGATATGCTGGCGAAGATACCAATGTGACAGCCAACGTGTACAGCTTGCAGCGCCTAAATGTCAGCGATATTGACCGTATCGAAATTGTGCGCGGACCATCCAGTTCACTATATGGCTCAGATGCCATGGGCGGCGTGATTAACATCATTACGAAGTCGCCGGAAAAGGCCGTTAATTCGGTGGGCGTGGTCACAGGCACGAGAAATACGGGTACGTATTGGCATGTTGCGACAGGAAAACAAGGCCGTTGGAGTACCAGCTTTAATGGACGCGTTGACAAAATAAGACCGATTAGCCGACCTAATAATTCTGTCAATTCATCGTACATGGGATTTGGGGCTATGATGACGATGACGACGGCAGGCATCGATCGCTCCATGTACGGCATGCGCCGCTTATATCATCTCTCTTCCATCTATGACTTTGAAAATGAAAACAAAAATAAGCTGAAGTTTGATGTAGATTACATGAAAGAAGATTTGAGCTCTGACTATGCGGACCGCCATGTGTTGGTGGAAATGAATCTGTTTTTACCTATGATTATGGCAAATAAATGGTCGAGCAAAGATAAAAAAGAATGGTTCCACAATACTCAAAAAGGTGTAGGTGTCGAATACAGCGGCAAGACGAAGCATAACGAATATCAATTTAGGACGTATTATAATCAGCTGGAAAAGAATTCGAATGTCATCAATCACCCGATCGACTTGCTTAAAATGACGTATGATACTACGTATGATATGGACTATGCCAAATACCATACATGGGTAACCGAAGCCAAAGATACGATGTATATTGGCAACAACCATAACGTGACGTTTGGTGGTGAATACCGGCGGTTAGCCTATAAGGGGACGCGGCTGGGCGGTTCTGCAGCGGGCCTGCATAAAAAATTGTTTCGAAAAAAGTAAACTCGTATGCCGCGTACGTCGAAGACCTTTGGCAGGTCAATGATAAACTGCTCGTGATTCCTTCCATTCGCTGGGAACACAACAGTCAGTTTGGCTCGGCAACGACCCCTAAGATTGGTTTGACGTATGCGATAAACAATGCATGGCGCTTCAAAGCCAATTACGGCAAAGGCTATAAGGCACCGACCTTGAGCGAATTATATATGGAAATGCATCGTTCGATGGGTCCTATGGTTGTCAATGTATATGGGAACCCTAAACTGCAGCCGGAAACGACACGGAGTTATGATTTTAGCTTAGAAATGGAAAAAGGTAAGAACTTTGGCAAATTGACGTATTTCAATAATAATGTAACCAATTTAATTTCCACAGAAGATTTGGGCGGCAATACATATACGTACGTCAATATCAACAAAGCAAAACTTAGGGGCGTTGAATTTGAAATAGGACGTCATATTACAGACCGTTGGACTGTCAAAGCGACATATAATTACTTGAATGCGATAGATGCCGTGTCTCGTATGCGTTTAAATAACCGGGCCAGAAATACGACGACATTCCAGCTCATATATGATGACCATAAAGAAGACGGTTTTAGCGCTGTACTGTGGGATCAGTTTGTCAACCGCTATCGGTTTGGCGACCAAGACTATACCTATAACACGCTGAACTTCTCTATGAACAAGAAATGGAACAACAGTTTTTCTACCTATGCGGGAATCGACAACATTTTCAATAAAAAAATTGGCGACTTGTACATTGACGGCCGCATGTGGCGGGTAGGCGCCGAATGGAAATTATAAGAAAATTGGCTGTGTGAAGCCGAACCGTAAGAACTAAATACATCCAGAGAAAGGGACCGCCGTATGAATGGTTCCGACTTTATGCGGCATCCCTTTTCCGTTACGGTATGGCGCGATTGTATACGAAATCGTTCCATCGCAGGATGACAGGTGTATACCGCGATAGTTTTCTTTCTGTATCCACATAAAATAAAATTAGGAATTAGTATCTAATACATATAAATAGGAACTGTGTGACAACGGCAGATTTTTATCATAGAATTCTATGAAATAAGGTAAATACTGAAATCGTTTACCTAAATAAGAGCACTGTTTGGAATTAAAATTATGATAATTATGATTGTTTTTGCATAAAACAGTAAAATAACATAGACAAACGGTGGGCGATTTGCTATCATATTAGAGAATGATTCTTGATATATTTATAAGAATACTGCAGGCAGCATCCCTTGTGGAGGCTGCTATTTTTGAGGAGGGATTGCATTGCGAAAAACAATTCTTTATGGGGTGTTAGCTGTCGTAGTCTGCTTGTTTGGCGGTATTGCCTATATGATGCTGCGCGGGGATGCGGCGACTGCTGATGTGGCGGTGCGGCAGGTAACGGACAGTACGGGAAAGACGATGGAAATTCCTGTACATCCAAAGCGAGTCGTGTTTTTGAACGTATCCAACATGGATATGTATGTAGCCGCAGGCGGTAAAGAGGCTGTCGTCGGCAAACCGACATCGAAATCGCTGTCACCGGCACTGGCCAAACTGACGGAACAGGTGCCGGAAGTTGGAATTATTCATTCACCGAATGTCGAAAAGATTTTATCCTTACAGCCGGATTTAGTCATTGGTGTCAACGTGCCTTTTCATAATCAGCTGCGAGAAACACTGGAACAAAATCATATTCCCCTGTATATCAACTCGCTGGACAATTATGAAGATACGCTTAAGACACTGCAGTTTTTTGGAGAACTGACAGGCGATGAAAAAACGGCACAGGCCGAAATTGATTCTATTACCAAGCAGTGTGCAGACGCTGCGGCTATGACAACGGGAAAACAAGGACCCAAAACGCTGATTTTGTTCAGCAATCCGGACAGCAACAATATGGCAAGCAGCGCGACGTTTTCCGGTGATTTGCTGAAACGCCTGCATGGTGTCAATATTGCTGATTTGGACACGTCCCTGCAGGGCCAGTTTATTCCGTTGAGTTTGGAATACGTTGTCAAACAAGATCCGGAAGTTATTTTTATTATTTCCATGGGCAATACACCGGATATGATGGCTCGCTTCAAAGAACAAATGCAGACCAGCGAAGCGTGGAATCAGACGGCAGCTGTGAAAAACGGCCGTGTTTATGAGCTGCCGATGGATTTATTTACCGTCAATCCGGGCAGCCGCATTGGCGATGCTATGGCATACATGGCAGACTGCCTATACGGGCAAGGGGGAAAATGATGGAACACGTCACAACAGAAGATTCACGGAGCGCCGTGCGGTTAGCCGCATTATGCGGCGGCTTGCTGCTGCTGGTTTTGGCATTGGTACTGGCCGTTGCTGCCGGCGCGGTTCATATTTCCTTGTCGGATATCTACCAAGCGGTTACGGCGCCGGGAAAAACGGATACCTACCGCATTATTTATACACTGCGCATGCCGCGTGCTGTCTGCGCGGCACTGGCAGGTGCCAATTTGGCATTGTCCGGCTGCATTTTGCAGGGCATTCTCCGCAATCCCTTGGCAGACCCCGGCATTATCGGCATTTCTGCCGGTGCCGGCTTGGCGGCCATGGCGTTGATGCTGATTGCGCCGGCGTTTACCAATTTGGTGCCCTTTGCGGCGTTTATCGGGGCCATGTTTGCTGCGGCAGTCGTCTTTTTTCTGTCGTACGAACGAGGTGTCAACCCGCTGCGG
This sequence comes from uncultured Megasphaera sp., assembly GCA_934193515.1. Lineage (GTDB taxonomy): Bacteria > Bacillota > Negativicutes > Veillonellales > Megasphaeraceae > Megasphaera. Next base: position 47,486 of record CAKPVJ010000003.1, read on the forward strand.
CTGGTATTGGCCGGCGTGGCTGTCGCGGCTTTCTTCGGCGGCGGCATGACGGCGCTGTCCGTATTTTTTTCAGATAAAATTCAAGGGACTGTGTCCTGGATGGCAGGCGGTTTTGCCGGCAGTAACTGGCAGCATGTCCGCATGATTCTGCCGTACAGTGTGTTGGGCATTATTGGAACACTTTGCTACTACCGCAAGCTCAATGCGCTGCAGCTCGGCGATGATGTCGCTAAAACACTGGGCGTGCATACGGAACGGACACGAGGCATCTTAGTAGCTTTGGCTGCGTTATTAGCGGCTTCCGCTGTCAGCGTGGCCGGTCTGCTGGGATTTGTCGGCTTAATTGTGCCGCATGTCATGCGGCTGATTGTGGGTTCCGATTTTGAATCGCTGCTGCCGTGTTCGGCTATCTTTGGTGCCGTTCTCGTCGTCGCAGCGGACGTAGCAGCCCGGACGGTGTTCAGCCCTGTAGAAGTGCCCGTAGGCATTTTTATGTCCTTTATCGGCGCGCCATTCTTCTTATATCTATTAAAACGGAGGATGCGAAACGCATGAGTAAAATAATTACAGAAAACCTGCGTCTGCAGTATGGACCGAAAGTGATTGCCGACAATTTGAATATTTCCTTTGACAAGCCGGAGATTATCTCGATTATTGGCCCCAATGGGTCCGGGAAGTCCACGCTGCTCAAATCACTGGGACGCTTGCTGGTGCCGACTGGCGGTGCTGTGTATTTAGATGGGCAGGATTTGCAGAGCATGGACAGAAAGACGATTGCCCGCACGATTTCCGTCATGCCACAATCCGTTCATGCGCCGGGCGATATGACGGTTCGCGACTTGGTCACCTATGGCCGCCTTCCCTATCAGGGACTTTTTTCCAAACTCAGCGATGAAGATGTACAGGCTATTGATACGGCACTAGACGCCACGGAAATGACAGCACTGCAGCACAATCGATTATCTGCCTTGTCCGGCGGTGAACGGCAGCGGGCCTGGCTTTCCATGGCGATTGCCAAAGAGCCGCAGATTTTGCTTTTGGACGAACCGACGACCTATCTGGATATTCACCATCAGCTGGATTTGATGGAACTGGTCGTGCATTTGTATCAGACACGGCACATTATCGTCATCATGGTCATGCATGACCTCAATCATGCGGCACGATACAGTCAGCGTCTGGTCGCTGTTCAAAACGGCCGCATTGTTGCCGACGGTCCTGTGCGCGACGTGTTCCGGCAGGAAATACTGGAGCCGCTGTACGGCATACGGGCTGTAGTTACGGAAGTACACGACGACAAAGGGAGCTATTTGGCATGCTTCCCGTACGCCGCCGTATAACATGTTGAATACGTCCTATTGCGGCGTAGCTATATAACCCCTGTCACCAGAATCATGCAGGACTGCGTGATTCAGACGGCAAGAATAAGTTCAAAGATGAAAGGGAGCATTTACATGAATATGCGCAAAAAAAAGAAATCTTATGCAGGTAAAATTTCCACCGTATCGGCAGCCGTTTTGGCTGCTTTGACTATGCCGGTATGGGCGGCAGCTGCGGATACAGCAACGGTACAGACAAAAGACGTTATCGTGACGGCTACGAAGACGGAAACAGAAGTCAAAGCCGTGCCGCAGGCTGTTGAAGTTATCACGCAGGAAGACATACAGCGTACCGGTGCCAATGATGTCTTGACGGCTCTGTCACTGGCCAATAACTTAAATCTTTCGCGGGCCGGCATGACTGGCAATGCCGTGTCGCTGCGCGGCATGAGTACCAACCATACGCTGATTCTCGTGGACGGCAAACGCTATGCCGGAGAAGATACCAGTGTAACGACAAACGTATATAATCTGCAGCGGCTCAATGTCAGTGATATTGACCGCGTTGAAATTGTACGCGGGCCGTCCAGCTCGCTGTATGGCTCGGACGCGATGGGCGGCGTCATCAATATCATTACGAAAACACCGGAAAAAGCCAGCGGCACTGTAGGCGTTGTGACTAGTACGAGAAATACGGCAGAATATTTTAATTTTTCAACAGGCAAAAATGGGCGTTGGAGTGCTGTCGTAGACGGACGTTTTGACAAACTGCGGCCGATCAACCGGTATACACACAGTGTTTCCTCCACCGGATCTACTACCGATGGCTATGACCGTTCCATGTACGGCATGCGGCGCACCTTCCACGGCGGTGCCGTCTATGATTTTGAAAATGCCAATAAAAACAAATTGCGGTTTGATATTGATTATATGAAAGAAGATTTGCGTTCGGATTATGCGGATACCAAAAGTGCCAGTGGCATGATGTATTATAATAAAAACAAACATGAATGGTATCATAATGAACAAAAAGGATTCAGCGTAGAATATACAGGTAAAACCAATCGCAATGAATACCAATTTAGAACCTACTACAATCAATTGGAAAAAAATTCCAATTTGGTTAATGAACGCAAATTTCCAAGTCCTGTCATGGAAAATATATTAGGCAGTATATATCCGAAAGCGGACATGGACTATGCCAAATACAATACATGGGTAACGGAAGCTAAAGATACGATGTATATCGGCGACCGCCACAACCTGACATTTGGCGGCGAATACCGTCGGCTTGAATATGAAGGTACGCGTTTGGGCGGTTCTACGACTGGTTTGGATAAGAAAGTTGCCTCTAAAGATGTCAATTCCTATGCCGGTTATATCGAAGATATGTGGCAGGTCAATGACAAATTACTGCTCATTCCTTCGGTCCGCTTGGAACACAACAGCCAGTTTGGCTCCGAAGCAACGCCTAAAATCGGCGCAACGTACAGCATCAACAATCATTGGCGGTTTAAGGCCAATTATGGTAAAGGCTACAAAGCACCGACACTGAGTGAATTGTATATGGTCATGAATCGGGCGATGGGCGTGGCGACAGTACATGTAGAAGGCAATCCCAATTTGCAGCCTGAAACATCGTACAGCTATGACTTCAGTATCGAAGCAGATAAAGGAGCCAACTTTGGCAAGTTGACCTACTTCAATAATAAAGTAAGCAATTTGATTAATACGGAGACTACCCAGTCAGGCAATGAATATTGGAGCAAATACATTAACGTCGACAAAGCGCAGATTAACGGCGTGGAATTGGAACTGGGACGTCATCTGAATGACCGTTGGACTGCCAAAATCACGCACAACTATTTGGATGCTACCAATAAAATCACAGGAGAACGGCTGGGCAACCGCGCTAAAAATACGACGACGTTCCAGCTCATCTATGATGACCATCAAGATGACGGCATCAGTGCCGTATTGTGGGATCAATTTGCCAGCCGCTATCGTTACAATGAAGAAGACTATACATACAATACGCTGAATTTCTCCATCAATAAAAAATGGAATAAGGATTTTTCCACATATGCAGGGATAGACAATATTTTCAATAAGAAAGTCGATGACTTGTATATTGACGGCCGTATGTGGCGGGTAGGTGCCGAATGGAAGTTGTAGGAGGTGTAGGAGAAACAAAAAACATCATGCTGAAATTAGTGGTGTTGGCTGCAGTGCTGTGCTTCTTTTCTCTGTTGTCCGCTGTGCGCGTCTTAGCACAAGATGCAGATGCGGCTGTGTTTGTCCAAAGCCGCACGGCGCAGCCCGTTTCGCTGTCTGACATGACGGATAAACTGACGGCCTATGATGTTGTCATATTTGGTGAATTTCATGACAGCCAGCCCATTCATGATGCGGAACTGGCTGTCTTGAAAGGCTTATATGAAAAGCACGGCGCCAACCTCGTCTTGTCGATGGAAATGTTTGAACGGGATGTGCAGCCTGTCATGAATGATTATTTGGCTGGCAAGATTACGGAAGATGAATTTTTGGCAGCATCCCGGCCGTGGCCGCAGTACGAAACCGCATACAGACCGCTCGTGGAATTTGCCAAGGGCCATCATATTCCTGTATTAGCCGGCAATATTCCGCGCCGCATGGCAGCGGCCTATGTCAAGTCAAAAACGCTGGACACCGTGGCAGACCAAGATATACAGTATCTTCCCAACGTGCATCGGGCCGGGTCGGCTGCGTACCGAGAAAAATTTGCCGCCGTGATGCAGGGCATGAATACAGCAGCAGACGGTATGAAAATTCCGCCGCAGATGGTACAGCCCATGTTTATGGCTCAGTGCCTGAAGGATGATGCCATGGCGGAAAGCATTGCCCAGTATCGGCAGCAGCATCCGCAGGCCGTCGTCTATCATGTAGTCGGCAATTTCCACAGTGCCGGTCATTTGGGCATGGCAGAAAAACTGGCATGGCTGCAGCCGCAGACTCACATTGCGGTCATCGATACGGTGCACTATGACAAACACAACGATACGATACGCGGTATCGCACAGGCGAATGCGTCCGGCGGCGAATATTTGGCATTGGAAACGGCACATGAAGTAAAATAAATTAATTTTGAAGAGAAACAGCAGGTAGTAATGCGTGAAGCGGCGAGCCGCAATAGGGGCTGCCGCACAACGCGTTTGCCATCGTGCATCGTGTTCTTCTTTTAAAGGTTTCTAGTAAAGGAGCAGACATGAAACGATTATGGGCGTGTTACGCGCCGTATCATACTATCTTAGCATTTGTCGTCGTTGGGTCGGTTTTGACGGCAGGAATGGAAATTTCTTTTCCTATGATTGTACGCTATATCCTGGAAGATATTTTGCCGGCTGGCGACATGATTCGCTTGGTTCATACCGCAGCTGTTTTATTTGCCTTATATGTTTCGTGTCTGTGCCTGTCGTTTTGTGTATCCTATTTTGGCCGCAGCATGGGAACGCATATAGAAAATGACTTGCGGTGCCGGCTGTTTGCACATATCGAATCCATGAGCTTTTCCTTTTTTGACAACACCAAGACAGGACAGCTGCTGTCACGGATTATCAGCGATATATCCGAAATCGGCGATTTGGTCTTTCAGATGCCCAATCTCATTATGGTCTGTCTGATTACGATGGGAGGCAGTGCGTTTTTCTTGTTCTATATCAACTGGCAGTTGGCTTTTTTTGTTCTGTTTCTCATTATTATCAAAACGGGAGGAACAATTATTCTCAACCGCCGCATGAAAACAACCTTTCGTAAGGCCAGAGAAACGATGGGAATTGTCAGTGCCCAGGCGATGGAAAGTCTGAATGCCATCCGCTTGGTGCAGTCGTTCTGCAATGAAGCGGCAGAGCTGAAAAAATTCGTCACCGCCAGTAATACGCTGCGTAACGCGCAGCAGCGGACGTTTCTCTTTGAATCGTATCTAACGAGCAGCGTCATCTTTTTTTCCAACTTGACCAACTTGGTTATTATTGCCGCCGGCAGCTTTTTTATTATGCTCGGCGTCATGAAACTGGGGGATTTGGTAGCGTTTCTGATGTATTTGATGGTCTTTATCCGGCCGATTATGCAGCTGACGATGCTCACTGAGCGGTATCAGCGCGGCCTGGCCGGGTATCAGCGGTATGCGGAATTGATGGACACGCAGCCGGCCGTGCAAAATCGAGCCGATGCGATAGAAGTCGCTCAGGTACAGGGACATGTATCATTCCAGCATGTTGATTTTTCGTACAACGGCGGTGACAAGGTGCTGCAGGATTTTTCGCTGGATATTCCGCAGGGAAAAACAGTGGCTCTCGTCGGGCCGACCGGTGTTGGCAAATCCAGCGTAGCCAACCTGCTGCTGCGGTTTTACGATATTCAGCAGGGAGCGATTTGCTTGGATGGCACGGATATCCGGCAGTATACGTTGGCTTCCCTGCGGCACAGCATCGGCATTGTACAGCAGGATGTTTTTCTTTTTTCTGATTCTATCCGGGAAAACATTGCCTATGGACGGCCCGATGCGACGGAGCAGGAAATCAGAGAAGCCGCCAAACTAGCCCATGCCCATGAATTTATTATGAATCTGCCTGATGGATACGACAGTGCCATTGGCGAACGAGGCGTCAAGTTGTCAGGAGGACAAAAACAGCGGCTGGCTATTGCCCGCGTGTTTCTAAAGAATCCGCCCGTGCTGATTTTGGATGAAGCGACGTCCGCACTGGACAATGAAACGGAACGGAAGATTCAGCAGGCACTGCAGGACTTGTCAGCCAACCGCACGACGCTGATTATTGCGCACCGTCTGGCTACGATACGGCAGGCCGATCGGATTGTCGTCCTGACAAAAGAGGGGATTTGCGAAAGCGGAACCCATGAAGAACTCATGACGCGCCAAGGCGTATATTACGAATTATATACATCGCAGTTTAAAGCATAAGCCAAAGGAGCTGCAGCAAAATGAGATTTTTTAGTCCCTTTTGTTGCAGCTCCTTTTGACTATACCTATGTTATTTTACGTGTATAGGTTGCAGCATTTCTATTCTTTTCTTTAAATTTCAAACAAAAAATTTTAAAGAAAGAGCAGAGCGCATGATAATAAAACGTATGCTGCTGCTGTCCCTTTTACGTATATGATTCAATATAGTGCCGGGCGGCATCTGCTGCGGATACGTCAATCCAATGAAAGACAGCAGCAACATAGTGGCATAGACCAAACAGAATGGCATGCCGGTGAATAAAAGCACGCAGTTTGTTCCATATTTGTGTGCTGCCGACAACAGACAGGTAACCTCGTACAGCTTCGTCTATCAACGCTGTAGTGGGCCACGCTTCGCGAAAACAACTGTGGATAAATAAAAACAAATCCAGAACGGCTGGTGATGCCTTAACAAACCTCTTTTCGTTTTCCCAGTCCAAGAATGTTATTTTATCGTTTTGGCGACGATACGCAATATCACGCAGTGCCGGTCGGCCATGATACAAGCCGGCTTGATGAAGGAGAGCTAAGCTTTTGCCTGCTTTAAAAAAGATATGTCGGCGCAGGGAACACCAATCATCGGCTTTAGCAATATACTGCAGTGTCTGGCCGCAGTCTTCCATGACTACATAATCCATGCCCCAGAGTACAATTCGCGGTGCCAAAGGAATCCTGCTGTTTACGGCATTTATTTTATAGACTTCGATAAGAAAGGACATAACCGTGCTGTTTTTGGCAAATCGGTTGCGCCCGTTGGAGAGACATCGCTTAATAAAATAAGAGTTCCCTTGGCAGCGGACTGATTGGATGCGCGCTTCCGGATGATTATGGAGCTGCTGCGTTACTTTCGCTTCTAAAGCAGCCGTATGCATATCTATGTTTCTTCAACCTCACTTACTTGCATTTAGCAAATTGTTAGCAATTTGTTAGACAATTATTATACAAATATTATAATTACCTATTTTACCATTTTTTGTTTTCATTCGTAAGAAAAAATTATAAAAAAAGAAGAAGAAAAAGTAATACAAAAAATAAAACATAATAATGAAAATTATTACATCAATAAATATAAATAATAAAATATCAAAATTATTATCATTTACCGAACAAAAAAGATATATAAATAATAGAAAAATGTATGATATATCAGAAAAAATGAAATCAAGTAATAATATTCACTCTTATTACTTGACAGACAAAACCAAATTTTATATACTAAATCTGGTAATGAAATGTATTATCAACGTAAAGAAGGGAAGTGCCAGTATTATTTACGGAGCTAATAGAAAGGAGCGATGTAAATGAGTGTTGTCATCGTAGGCGGAAACGATTGTATGGTTTGCCAATACAAAAATATATGTAAGAAATATTCCTATAAGGCAAAAGTGTTTACTCAGGTTCCGAGCGATTTCAAATCGAAAATTGGGTCGCCGGATTTAGTCATTTTGTTCACTAGCACAGTTAGCCACAGCATGGTACGGTGCGCCTTGAAAGAAGCGCAGCGGAAGAACGTAGAGGTTGTGCGTTCCCATACCAGCAGTTCTAACTCGCTTAAGTGTATATTAGAATCTCGCGCAGAACGCAGCAGCAGCTGTGGATAGTATCTGGGCAAATGAAGGAGAGGTAAGAAGATGAACATCGTTACATTGGCAGACATGAAAGTCGGTGAAAAAGGTGTTGTCGAAGCGCTGGAAGGCCACGGCAATATTCAGCACCGGCTTGTTGACATGGGCGTTGTCAAAGGGTCCCATATCTCTGTCGTCAAAAAAGCACCGCTGGGTGATCCAATCGAAGTGAACGTAAAAGGTTGCGCGTTGGCTTTGCGAATGAACGAAGCAGCTATGATTACCGTAGCTGTAGAAGGGGGTAAATAGTAGTTATGGAAGATGCAGGAAAAATTAAGATTGCCCTAGCCGGTAATCCTAACTGCGGCAAAACGACAATTTTTAATAATATTACAGGAGCTAAACAGCACGTTGGGAACTATCCCGGCGTTACAGTAGAAAAGAAAGAAGGGCACTGTACCTTTGACGGCAAGGAACTGCTTTTTGTTGACTTGCCGGGCACATACAGCTTGACGGCTCGTTCGTTGGATGAAGTTGTTGCAAGAAATGTTATTATTAATGAAAAACCAGATATTATCGTAAACGTATTAGATGCATCCAACTTGGAACGAAACTTGTATTTGGCCGCGCAGCTCGTTGAATTGGGCCGTCCTATGGTTGTCGCATTAAACATGATGGATATTGCGGAACGCATGGGCGTCAAAATTGATTTGAAAAAATTAGGTCAGCAGATGGGAGCTGTTGTTGTACCGCTGGTTGGCAGTAAGAACATCGGTACGAAAGAATTGCTCCAAGTCGTTTCCCATGCTGAAAATACCCAGAATCTGGTCAATGCGACTGTCGATTACGGGGCAGATGTAGAACCGTCTATTGCGGAACTGACAGATGCTATTCAGAAAACAGGTATTATTAATTATCCTATCCGTTGGCTGGCTGTTAAATTGCTGGAAAACGACGCTGATGTCGTTGCCAAAGTAAAAGCAATGGAAGGCACGCAGAATATTATTTCACTGGCTGCCAAAATGCGTGAAAGCTTGAAAGACAAAGTGGACTTGGATTTCTATTTTGCGCAGTGCCGCCATCAATTTGCCGTACAGGCATTTAATAACTCTATTATCAGTGCCGGTACGCCGGACCCCTTGTCCAACAAGATTGATAATGTCCTGACGCACCGCATTTTGGGGATTCCTATTTTCCTGGCATTGATGTGGCTCATGTTTACAGCCGTTATTGACCTCGGCGCCTATCCGCAGGATTGGCTGGATGCGGGCTTTGGCATGCTGGGTGACTGGCTCAGCGATGTCATCGTAGATGAACAGCTCAAATCGTTGGTTGTCGATGGTATTATCGGCGGCGTTGGCTCTGTTTTGAGCTTCGTACCGTTGATTGTGTTGCTGTATTTCTTCATCAGCTTGTTGGAAGATACGGGCTATATGGCTCGTGCTGCATTCCTGATTGACCGTGCGATGCGTGCGCTCGGGCTGCACGGCAAATCCTTTATTCCGATGATTCTTGGCTTTGGCTGCAACGTTCCCGGTATCATGGCTGCCCGTACATTGGACAATGAAAAAGACCGTTTGGTAACGATTATGGCCTGCCCGTTCATGAGCTGCGGTGCCCGACTTCCTGTATATACGCTGCTGATTGCGGCCTTCTTTGGCGCTTCCGGCTACGGCGGCACGGTCCTCTTTGGCATCTATTTGCTGGGGATTATCATTGCCGTTCTCGTCGCAGTCATTCTGCGTCATACCGTATATAAAGGTGAAGTAGAACCGTTCGTTATGGAACTGCCGCCGTACCACATTCCGACAGTCAAAGGCGTTTTGACGCATATGTGGGAACGTACGGTATTGTACATCAAAAAAGCAGGTACCTTTATTTTAGGTGCTTCTATCATCGTTTGGTTCCTTACAGCCTATCCGATGGATGTTGAATATTCTCAAGATTTCGATGCGGCTCATGACCAAGTCGAAGAACAGATGGAAGCTAAACAGGCTGAAATCCTCAAAGGCTACGGCATTGCAAACTTGGAAGATAATGCTGAATTGAATGAAATGTATGAAGCTATGGTTGCTGCTGCTGACGAAGCGAAAGATGCAGACGACGATGATGACAAAGATGTCGAAAGCGTTGCGCAGGTAGAAGAAGCAGAAGCAGAAAAACCGGAATATCCGGATGCCTTTGCTGATTTGCAAGAAAAGAATCCGACAGTATATGAACAAGCATTGCCGCTCTTTGATGCCAAAGCAGAAGCTGACGATGCCAACGATAAATTAGATGATCAGATGAACTCTGAAAAATTGTCGCAGTCTTATGCCGCTACGATCGGCCACGCTATCGAACCGGTTATCGCGCCGCTCGGCTTTGACTGGAAAATTGGTGTAGGTATTGTTGCTTGCTCAGCTGCTAAAGAAGTCATGGTTTCTACATTGGCTACGATTTACAGTGTTGAAGCGGACGATGAAGATGAAGCTAACTTGGTAGAATATTTGGCAAACGACCCGAACTTCAACCCGGCTGTAGCGTTGTCCTTGATGGTCTTCAGCTTGCTGTACATGCCTTGCGTTGCTGCCATGGCTGTCATCAAACGTGAAACCAACTCTTGGAAAATGCTCTTGGCAGTCGATGGCTTGTGCCTCGTATTATCCTATGTATTAGCGTTCATTACCTACCACGGCGCATTGCTGATGGGATTAGGTGCATAATAGACAGCATATAACACATTAATATATAATATAAGGGGTTGCTGCGGCAATCCCTTATATTTGCATCATGGAGGAGGGGAGTAGTATGAGTCCTGCTACGATTATTGTTGCTATTGTCGTGGTGATTGCCGTCGTTTACACGGTTCGCCATGTCCGCGGGCTTTTCAAAGGAACTACCGGCTGCTGCGGAGGAGGCTGCTCCGGCAGCTGTTCGGCATGCCATACGGAATCCGTGCCGCCCAAACAGGCAGTAACGCCGACAGAACAGAAACCAGACGAAACAAAAAAATAAATTGCAAATTTGCTTGCTATATTCCTGGTTGCGTGATATAATGTTCCTTGTTAATTTAGGCAGTCCTCTGCTCGTTTTACGATTGCTGCGCAGGTGGCGGCAACGGGGAGTAACGAATGTCTTATAGGAGGAAAAAGAAAATGAACATTATCAGCGTATTGGAACAAGAACAGCTTCGTAACGACATTCCTGAATTCCGTCCTGGCGATACGGTCAAGGCTCATGTAAAGGTTGTCGAAGGTAACCGTGAACGTATTCAGGTTTTTGAAGGCGTCGTTATCGGCCGTCAAAACGGCGGTGTCCGTGAAACCTTTACGGTTCGTCGTATTTCCTACGGTGTAGGCGTTGAACGTACTTTCTTAGTACATTCCCCGCGTCTTGCAAAAATCGAAGTCGTTCGCCGCGGCATTGTTCGTCGTGCAAAATTGAATTATCTCCGCGGTCTTACAGGTAAAGCTGCTCGTATTCGCGAACGTCGGTAATTTCCTGGCAAGAACACATAAAACAAGGATTGGAAGAGATTCCAGTCCTTGTTTTTTTTAAAGAAACGTTCACAAGAAATGGAGGGAACACATACTATGATTATCAACTGGTATCCGGGCCATATGGCCAAGGCCAAACGGCTGATTGAAGCAAATCTGAAAGTGATCGATGTCGTCATTGAATTGGTAGACGCGCGCATTCCCTGGAGCAGTACCAACCCGATGATTAGTCAGCTTATCGGACAAAAGCCGTCTGTTGTCGTTTTAAATAAAGCGGATTTGGCCGATGCGGCCGTATTGGACGATTGGGTCCGCTACTATAAAAGCAAAGGACGCCTTGTCATGGCTCTCAACAGTAAAGACGGCAAAGGCGTTAAATCACTCATGGCGTTGGTTCGCCGTCTGGCAGCGCCCAAATTGGAACATTGGCGTGCCAGAGGCCTTAAAAACCGTTCTGTCCGTACGATGATTTTGGGGATTCCCAATGTAGGAAAATCGACGCTGATTAATAAACTGGCACGCCGCAGTGCTGCCAAGACGGCCGATAAACCAGGGGAAACTAAGGGCAAGCAATGGGTCCACATTGGCGACCAGCTGGATTTGCTGGATACGCCGGGCGTGTTGTGGCCTAAGCTGGAAAATCAGGTCAGTGCCTATCGGCTGGCTGCGACGGGAGCGATTTCGGATACGGTGTTTGATATGGAAACCGTTATTACACAGCTGATTACAGAACTTAGTACGTGGTATCCGGATGAAGTCAAGACGCGGTTTAAATTGGACAGTTTGTGCGAAGCACCCTTGGATACGATAGAAGCGATTGGCCGTAAACGCGGCTGCATTGTTGCTGGCGGTGTCGTAGATTTGGAAAAAACATACAAGTTGATTTTAAAAGAATACCGGGAAGGCAAAATCGGCCGCATTTCGTTGGACAGAGTAGCAGAAGCGGGAGAAGACGCATGATAGATTTGAGCAGCTTAAAAACAGCCGATATCAAAAAAATGCTGACACAAGGCGTGGCAGACGAAGCCGCCTTTGTGCAGGCAATGAAAGAAGATAAACGAGTATCCGTGCAGAAATTGGCACAGTCCTATCTCAAACGAAAGATAAAAGAAGAAGCAGAACGGGAACGCGTGCTGCACATGTATGCCATGGAAACGGCTTATTATAGTGACGGCATATACCATGTGGCCGGCGTCGATGAAGCTGGACGCGGCCCGGCAGCAGGCCCTGTCATGATTGCAGCCGTCATTTTGCCGCCCTATTGGGAATGTCCGGGACTGAATGACAGCAAAAAACTGTCTCCGGCCAAACGAGATATCCTGTACGATAAAATTATGCAGGAAGCCGTAGCGGTGTCCTGCGTGTCCAAATCAGAAGCGGAAATCGATGCATTGGATATTTATCACGCGACGATGCAGGGCATGTATGATGCCGTTGCCGGTTTGGATACAGCCGCTGAAGCGGTCCTAATCGATGCCATGCCGCTGCGGAATCTGACAGTGCCTCATCAGTCCGTCGTACACGGTGATGCCGTCAGTGCATCCATTGCGGCAGCGTCGATTATTGCCAAAGTCACGCGGGACCGGTTGATGATTGCCTACGACAAAACATATCCGCAATATGGCTTTGCTATACATAAAGGCTATTTGACGCAGCGGCATATGGATGCACTGCAAGAATACGGCCCGTGCCCTATTCACCGCCGCAGCTTTGAGCCCATTAAAAGCATGGTGAAGCAGACAACACAAAACGAAAAGCCGTAAAAAACAGGTGAAACGGACCGCAAAAGATAATGCCGGAGAGGTCGTTTTTGTCTGTTTCGCTATCTCAAGTAAAACAGAAAGAAGCATTTCCCCTTGAGAAACAGCCCGGCTGTTATGCGAAATATGAATCTTGCAAAAGCAGCATAGAAATCGAGTATCGTTATGTTTTTACTATAGATATATGCCATAAATTATCTATTTTTAGTGGCGTGAAAAAACTTGTTGGTATACAATAAGAATACCAATTCATTTCCGAACTAAAGGAGGTATTTTTGATGAAGAAAAAAATAATGACAGCGCTGTGCGCCTGCCTGCTTGCCGGATCTGTTGCCTTGGCAGCTTCGCCTGCTGCCGTAACGGATACGCAGCAGTATGTACTGACACGTGCCGACGGCAGTTCGCTTACTGTTAAATATCCGAGCATCACCGTGCCGGGAAACCAAGCTGCCAGCCAGTTGATTACACAGTATTTTATAGATGAACAGGCGAAAGCAGCAGCGTTTTTTAATAAGGAAGCCATAGACGGCATGAAGATGACCGAAGAAAAATCGTACGTCGTCACCTTGAATAATGGCAAATATCTCTCCTTTATCGACCAGGGATATATCTACTATGACCGGGCAGCCCATCCTACAAGCTGGAAAAACGGTGTAACCTTTGATGTAGAAACAGGCAAATGCGTAGAATGGCAGGATATTATCCGCCCAGAAGATGCTAAGGCGTTTTCTTTAAAAAATATCAACACGCAGATTTTTCTGAGCAAATATGTACTGTCCAGCTATTTTAAAGGATTGACAGAATTGCCGAAGAATTACTATCTCGACAAGAACCAAACCATTCACTTTATTTTTAACCAATATGAAATTGCCCCGTATTCTTCGGGCATCATTGATATTAACATGCATAAAAAAGCGAAATAAAACACAGCAGTTTTTTTATCTGCCGCATAGGTAGTTTAGAAAATACTTTTATACAAGCGAAGGTCGATGCGATTGTTACCTACCGCATAGGTAGTTTAGAAAGAATCTTGACTATCTTGCACGGGTAGATGAGAGTTACCTACCTGAAATAAAAACAGAAAGAAAAACTCCCATATACCCATACACAGTGTATCCTATGAACAACCTGTAAGCCTGTTTATTCAAAAAACAACAGTTGACGAAAAATATATCCCAAGCTTCTGCCTATAGATTAAGCACAGATTCAACAGTACCCGAATTTTGACCTAAATTTTTGACATACACCCAAAAGCAAGGAAATAAGCGGCTTTTAACATGGGCTTGAAAATTTTGGGTAAAATGGGTATAATCGCTATAAAGCAAGACGTCATGCGAATAAAGCTGCATGAGGATACAGTTATCTGCCGTGTAGGCAGTTTAGAAAAACGAATCGAGGAGTAGTCGCAGTATAGTTTAGTTATCTGCCGTGTAGGCAGTTTAGAAATTCACGAACTCCAGCGTTGTATCTAGAGCGTAGTTATCTGCCGTGTAGGCAGTTTAGAAATGAATGTAACGGGTCTCCGCATTTGTCTTATTGTTATCTGCCGTGTAGGCAGTTTAGAAAGCAAGGTATTTATGAAACTCTGCAGCGTATTAGTTATCTGCCGTGTAGGCAGTTTATTTGTATGACCGTATGCTTGTAAAGATATATTCTCGTCTTGGAATGTGTTATGATATAGTTATAAGACACATAAAACAGTGAAGAAAGAAGAGGATAGTAATGGCTAAATTTTGTATACACTGTGGCAGTAAAATAGGGGATGGCGATAAGTTTTGTATGCATTGCGGCACAAAATGTGCTGATACTGTTGCTGGCACGGCGCAGCCTTCTAAATCTGAAGACGCAACGTCGTCGGCAGCGCAAAACGCATTAGACAAAGCAGAAAAGATTTTGCTTTCTCCGCAAGCGATTCCCGATTATTCCCAAGCATTGGTGCATTTAGTACAAGCTAAAAAGTTGGGAGCTAAGACAAAACAGATGGAAACGCTCATGCTGCTGGACCAGTTATACCGGACGATAGACATGCTGCGCCAGTCGTATACAGAAATAGGAGTTTCTACAGATGGGACCAATGCCGGGACCGCTGCGAAACGTGCAGCATCCCAACCGGCACCGCATACATTGTTAGGACATCGGCAAACCAATTCCGGCAGTCAACAGCCGACAAACAGCGACAATACCACGAGCAACATGGGGACATACATGAAAGCCGCAGCAATCGGAGCCGTTACAGGCGCCGTAGCCAATACCCTGCTGGGACGCCATGACGTGCAGGCCCGTGATGATATGCTTGATTTGATGCGCAGTGACAATGTCATGGCAGAAGAACCAGATACTCTGTCAGACGCGGATGAATATGAAGAAAATAATGATACAACGTATAATGACGATGTGTCAGATAATACATCGTATGATGAAGACGATACAGCAGACGACAATGTCGATGATATATCCTATACGGATGATGATGCCAATGAAGATTGGTCCAACGATGATGAATATGATACTAGCGATGCGGACAGTTCCTTTGATTTTGATGATGGCGGTGATGATTTCTTTTAAATGTTTTAACCGAAAGGCTTACTGTTGCATATGCCATTAGAATAGCAAATAGTAAGTTGATACATTGTCCTTTTCTATTCTATTTAGTTACTGATGGACGTGGGAAACTTTTTCTCACGTCCATATCTGTTTTAGAGGGTATACTGGATATACTTCTAATGATTTCATTTTTAAAAATAGGATGATTTTATGGCGGTCCTATGGTATAATTACGTATTGTAAATAAGTATTAAAATTTTTTTCTGCGAGGAGTGTCTCTATGAAAATCAGTGCTGAAGAAATAAAAAAAATCGCACTGTTGTCCCGATTGGAAATCAAAGAAGATCAGATTGAATCTGTTGGGAAACAGCTGAATGACATTTTATCGTATATGGATTTGATGAGCCAGGTAGATATTACGGACGTAAAGCCGACGGCTCATGCTGTATCGATGTCGAATGTGATGCGTGATGATGTACCGCAACCATCCTTGTCTAATGAAAAAGCGTTACAGAATGCGCCGGAACCGGAAAACGGCTGCTTTAAGGTTCCAAAAGTGATTCAGGATTAAGGAGGGGTATTGTGGAAACCATACATGGACTGCATGATAAACTCGTCAAAGGCGAAATTTCTGCTGTCGAATTGACGAATACATTTCTTGCTCATAAAGATGCGGTAGAACCGAAGGTACAGGCATTTTTGTCGGATAATCGTCAGTTTGCCCTGGAAGCGGCGGCTGCTGTGGATAAGAAAATCGCTGCGGGTACGGCTATTTCCGATTTGGCCGGTATTCCGGGAGCTATTAAAGATAATATTTGTATTAAAGGACAAAAAGCTACGTGCGCATCGAAGATGCTGCAGAATTTCACATCGCCGTACAATGCGACGGTCATTGAAAAATTGATGGCCGCTGATTATGTCAGCCTTGGCAAAACCAACATGGATGAATTTGCTATGGGGAGCTCTACGGAAAATTCTGCGTTCCAGATTACGCACAATCCGTGGAATTTGGATTACGTACCGGGCGGCTCGTCCGGCGGCTCGGCTTCTGCTGTTGCTTCCGGCGAATGCGTTTGGGCGCTGGGGTCTGATACGGGCGGCTCGATTCGTCAGCCTGCTGCGTACTGCGGCGTTGTCGGCCTCAAACCGACGTATGGCTTGGTATCCCGTTATGGCTTGATTGCGTTTGCTTCTTCGCTGGATCAGATTGGTACGTTTACCAACGATGTCGAAGACTGCGCGATTGTGCTCAATGCCATTGCCGGTCATGATGCCAAAGATTCTACGTCTATCCCGCAGGCGGAAACCGATTATAAACAGGCATTGGTCAATGATGTCAAAGGCATGAAAATCGGCATTCCGGAAGAATTTTTCGGTGAAGGCTTGGATGATACATGCCGTAAATCGCTGGATGAAGCGATTGAAACGTATAAAAAACTGGGCGCAGAAATCGTGCCGGTCAGCATGCCGCACATGAAATACGGTATTGCTGCGTATTATGTCATTGCTCCGGCAGAAGCCAGCTCCAACTTGGCTCGTTATGACGGCGTAGGTTTTGGTCTGCGCGTTGAAGGCAAAGATATTGTCGATATGTACATCAAAACTCGTTCGGAAGGATTTGGTCCGGAAGTACAGCGCCGTATTCTCCTCGGTACGTATGTACTCAGCTCCGGCTATTATGATGCCTACTACCTGCGTGCCATGAAAGTACGCACGTTGATTAAACAGGATTATGATGAAGCCTTGAAACAGTGCGACGTACTGCTGACACCGACGGCACCGGACACGGCATTCAAGATTGGCCAAAACAGTGACAATCCGCTGGCTATGTATTTGGGCGACGTCTGCACCGTTACATTGAACTTGGCCGGTCTTCCAGGCATCAGCATTCCCTGCGGCTACAAAAATGGTCTTCCTATTGGCATGCAGCTGATTGGCAAAGCGTTGGACGAAGCAACGCTGCTGCGCGCTGCCTATACGTTTGAACAAAATCGGACGGACCTGCGTAAGCCGTCGCCAATGGGGGAGGTTGAACTGTAATGAAATACGAATCCGTTATCGGCTTGGAAGTCCATGTCGAATTAAAAACAAAAACTAAAATTTTCTGCGGCTGCAGTACTGAATTTGGCGCAGAACCCAATACCCATGTTTGCCCAGTCTGCTTAGGGCTGCCGGGTGTACTGCCGGTCCTCAACAAAGAAGTGCTTCATTTTGCTGTCAAAGCCGGGCTGGCACTGCACTGTGATATTTTGCCGTTCAGCAAATTTGACCGCAAAAATTATTACTATCCTGATTTGCCGAAAAACTTCCAGACATCGCAGTTTGATTTGCCAATCTGCAAAGGCGGCTATGTCGATATTGAAGTCAATGGCGAACAGCGCCGCATCCATCTGACCCGTATTCATATGGAAGAAGATGCAGGCAAACTCGTTCACAGCGGCGCGACGATTGATACGTCTGATTCGACATGCGTCGATTACAACCGTACCGGCGTGCCTTTGTTGGAAATCGTCGGCGAACCGGAACTGCGCAGCGGTGAAGAAGCTCGCGCCTATTTGGAAAAACTCCGTTCCATTCTGCAGTATTTAGGCGTATCGGACTGCCGCTTGGAAGAAGGCAGCATGCGCTGTGATGCCAACATTTCCGTTCGGCCTGTAGGCAGCACAAAACTGGGCACGAAAACAGAATTAAAGAATATCAACTCCTTCAGCGGCGTACAGAAGGGCATTGAATATGAAGCAGTCCGTCAGGCACAGATTTTGGAAGACGGCGGCACGATTCAGCAGGCAACCCGCGGCTGGGAAGAAGCCAAGGGCATTACAGTACTGCAGCGTGTCAAAGAAGGGGACAGCGATTACCGCTATTTCCCAGAACCGGATTTGATTCCGATTGAAGTTTCGCCGGAATATATCGAAGAAGTTCGCAAAGAACTACCGGAAATGCCGGATGCCCGCTGCAAACGCTTTATGGATGAGTTGGGCTTGCCGGAATACGATGCCAACTTGCTCACGCTGGAAAAACAGACAGCCGATTATTTTGAAGAAATCGTTAAAGACGGCGTAGATGCCAAAACGGCGTCCAACTGGATGCTCGGTGAATTTGCCAAGAAGCTAAATGAAGAAGGCGTAAGCGCTGCAGATGCACCGGTAAAACCGGCTGACTTAGCAGGCCTCCTGCAGTTGATTGCCAAAGGTACGATTTCTGGTAAAATTGCCAAGAAAGTATTGCCGGAAATGTGGAAAACAGGCAAATCAGCTGATGTTGTCGTCAAAGAACAAGGTTTGGTACAGATTACGGATACCGGTGCCTTAGAAGAACTGGTCCAAAAGATTATTGCTGCTAATCCGCAGTCTGTTGCTGATTATAAAGCAGGCAAGAAGAAAGCCATCGGCTTCCTTGTCGGCCAGATCATGAAAGAAACAAAAGGCCGGGCTAATCCGGGCGTTGTCAATCAGCTTTTGACAAAGAACTTACAATAATAGGATGGACAAGCATAGACGCGTTGCGCTGCCGGCTGCGGCGTAAGGCGTGTGCTTTGTCACGGGAGCCACACAGTTGTCTTAGCGATAAGTGTGTGGCTTTTTATATCAACGTATATGGGAAAGAAGGTGCTTAGGTGGCAAGTCAAGCAAAAAAAATGAATATGCTGCAGGGGTCGCTGTGGGATAAAATCCTGATCGTAGCCTTGCCGTTTGCCTTGACAGGCATGATGCAGCAGTTTTTTAATGCCTTGGATATTGCCATGCTGGGGCAGTTTGTCGGCAAAGAAGCCATGGCTGCCGTCGGCAGCAACAGTTCAGTACTGGCGACGACGCTGAGTTTATTTATCGGTATTTCACTGGGCGCCAACGTTGTCATTGCGTCTTTTATTGGCAAAAAGGATGCGGCCGGCATTCACAAAGGCGTCCATACGGCAATTCTTGTCGCCCTGCTGTGCGGCATCAGCATGACCGTTGTCGGAGAAGTGATAACCAATCAGCTGCTGGATTTTTTGTCCGTGCCGCTGGAAATCCGCAGTATGGCAGAAATGTATTTGCGGATTTATTTTTTAGGCCTGCCGGTCATTTTTTTGTACAATTTTGAATCAGCTATTTTCCGCAGTCAGGGAGATACGCGGACGCCGCTGTACTGCCTGATTGCCGGCGGCATTATCAAAGCATTCCTCAACTTGTTTTTTATTTTGCAGTTGGGCATGTCGGCTGAAGGGGTCGCTATTGGGACGATTGTTGCCAATACGATTAGTTCAGGCCTGTTGTTTTACTTTTTGCGGCGCAGCAAGACGGAAATCCGCGTGCGCATGCATGAATTTGCCATTGATAAGCCCTTGTTGGTGCAGATTTTGAAAATTGGCCTGCCGGCAGGGCTGCAGAACATGGTTTTTTCGTTGTCCAATCTTTGCATCCAGTCGGCTATCAACAGCTTGGGCCCGGATGTCATGGCGGCATCGGCGGCAGCGTTTAACATAGAAATTTTCACCTATTTCATTATCAATGCCTTTGGGCAAGTCTGCACGACCTTTACAAGTCAGAATTACGGTGCCAGATTGTTGTCGCGATGCAAACGCGTCTTCAAGCTCTGTCTGGCCATGGACAGTATTGTCGCCGTGGCCGGCGGCGTCTTGACGATTGTTTTTGCCGATCAGCTGCTGCGCTTGTTTAATTCGGATGCGGCGGTTATTTCCATTGGCTATGTGCGCTTGTTTTATATACAGGCATTCTGTTTGGTAGAAGTCGTGTTGGAAATTGTATCCGGCGCGATGCGCGGCTATGGCAATTCTCTGATTCCGGCCGTCATTACACTCTTTGGAATCTGCGGTACCCGTGTGACTTGGGTGTATACGGTTTTTGCCAACCATCCGACCTTTGACTGCCTGATGACGGTGTTCCCGTTGAGTTGGTTTGTTACGAGCATTATTTTATCCGCTGCCTACATTTGGTTTTTACGTCATTTGCCGACGTGGGAAACGGCGAAGCAGCAGTAGCGTTTGCTGTCAAGCAGGCAGCGGCTGTTTGGCAGTAAAAATTGACATACCGTAGGGAGCATGCTATAGTAGATGCAACTATATTATATAGTTATAACAGCATACTGATACGTCAGGTGTCGCAAGACTCAATAGATAAGTCCGGTTGGATGCCGGCGCGGTCCCGCCGCTGTAGGGAGGAGCTGTACTGCAAGTATGTCACTGTGCCCCATGCGGGTATGGGAAGGCGCAGTACAGCTATGAATCCGAGCCAGAAGAACTGCCTGATGGATAATCACCGATAGACCTGCGAGCGATGGGAATGGAGATTCTTTTTTTGAAAAGACAAAGTCGTAAGGGTATTCTTGCGGCTTTTTTTCGTGCAGGCTGTCAAAGGAGGACATAATGGACGTTATAGTAGAAGGACTGCATTTGTTTCAAAAGGGCGGCATTGTCATGTATATTTTGCTTGTCTGTTCCTTTTTTGTCGTATATATTGGAGCCGAACGGTCAATGTTTTACAACCGGATGGATTCTGGACGCGCCTTTGCCAATCAGTTTTATACGTATATGAAGCTGAAGCAGTATGACAAGGCACGGCAGACGGCAGAGAGCGGCACGGGCGGCCTGGCTATGATTCTGCGCGATGCCTTGAAAAGTGATCCCAGTAAGATACAAGCGTTTGCCGAAGTACAGTCGGGCATTTTGATTGCCAAGCTGCGCAACCGGCTGTATTATTTGAACGTCATTGTAACCATGGGGCCGCTCCTCGGACTGCTGGGGACGATTAGCGGCATGATTACATCCTTTAGTATTTTCAATGTCCAGTCCGGACAAGCCGTAGCGATTACCGGCGGTGTAGGGGAAGCCCTCATTGCGACGGCATTTGGCTTGTGCGTTGCGATTTTGTCCCTTATCGTACATGCGTATTTTACGCAGCGGTTGGACCGCATCATTACGGATATGGAAATGTGTTTTTCGGCATTGGAATGGATGCCGCAGGAAAAAACGGGGCGGTGAGTGCATGAGACTGCGAGACAGGCGCTCTTTTACGAAGCCAGAAGTTATGATTATTCCGATGATAGACATCATGTTTTTCCTGCTGGTCTTTTTTATGATTAGCACGCTGTATATGGTGGATATGAAGACGGTCCCTGTCAACCTGCCGCAGGCATCCCATGCCGAAACGCAGACTACAGTGACCTATCTGGTAACCATGAAAAAAGACGGCTCACTTTGGCTGGAAGATAAAGAAATTACTAAAGAAGAACTGCTGAAAAAAGCGCAGACCGAACAGCGGCGCAATCCGCAGTTTTCTGTGGTGCTGCGGGCCGATCAGGGCCTAGATTACGGCAAAGTCATTGCCCTGCTGGATGAAATGAAAGGCGCCGGCATCAACCGCTTTGGTTTGGCTGCAGAAAGCGGGGGTTCTAAGTGACGCAGGAAGAACGGGATAAACGGATGGCTGCCGCTATATCCATCGGCCTGCATGTGATTGTGTTTGGCTTACTGGCAG
Source organism: uncultured Megasphaera sp. (assembly GCA_934193515.1). Classification (GTDB taxonomy): domain Bacteria; phylum Bacillota; class Negativicutes; order Veillonellales; family Megasphaeraceae; genus Megasphaera. The sequence continues at coordinate 69,625 of CAKPVJ010000003.1, forward strand.
CCGGCGGCATGTTCACCTTTCTGCAAAGCCATTCTCAGGCGCCGCCTGTGGATGTAACCGTATACAATGAAGAGTCACAAGATGATACACCGGCAGCCGGCAATGGCGAACCCGCTTCTAACGGCGGTGGCGGCAGCGGTGAAACGTATCATATGCCGCAGGAAAACATGCCGACGATTAGTGAATCCTATACGCAGGAAGTACAGGAACAGCGGGAAATCAAAAAAGTCATGCAAACGCAGGGCATCAGTGAAGAAAAAGCCAAAGCCATCGTTGCGGCCAAAAGCGATGCCGAAAAGCCGGCGGCAGATGCTGTTTCCGGCAATACTCATCCTGGCGATACTGTAGCAGGTGATACGGCGGCAGGCGATGGTTCCAGCGGCCCCGGCGGCACAGAAGGATCGGGAAACAACCCGAATGCGGCGCCGGGATTGGGAACGGATGCAAACGGCAATCCCAATGGCGGTGACCCGAATGGGGACCGGCACAGCGAAGGCAGACGGCCGGCCACGAAGGCTCGTTTGATTTCGCAGCCCGATGTCAATTCCTATTACCCGCAGGAGTTGCGGCAGAAAAATATTACCGGGACGGTGACGGTTCATGTCGTCATTACGGCAGATGGTACCGTAAGCAGTGCGTCTGTGAGCGGCTCGTCGGGCTATGCGGCAATGGATGCCGCGGCCGTGCAGATTGCCTACCAATGCCAGTACGAACCGGCACGCAATGAGCAGGGTGAAGCCGTTGCGGCAGAACGCAATTTGAGTATACCGTTTGTATTACAATAAATTGCAGCATGACAGTCCATTTAAGTATTCGATTACAAGGGGGAGTTTTTTTATGATACGCAATAAGGCATTACTTTCATGCATTTGCCTTTCCATGGCAGGAAGCCTGGGCATATGGGCAGCAGATACGACAGAGTATGATACCGATACGATTGTCGTTACGGCGAAGCGGTATGAAGCACCTAAGCCGCAGCAAACGGCACTGCCTGTCACCACGCAGATTCAAAAACAGCAGTCCAACATGACCGTTGTAACGGCGAAAGATATTGAAAAGAATAACTATACGACGACACAGGAAGTTTTAAAAAATATCAATGGCGTTACGATGACAGAACAAGTACCGGGTACATCGGCGTATATTCGATTAAACGGTGACGACCGAGTATTACTCTTAGTAGACGGCCAGGCTATTACGAATGCCCAAAGTGCCGCATACGGACGTGGTACGACTGATTTGCAAACATTGCCGGGGGCTGAAAATATCGATCATATTGAAGTTACCAAAGGCAGTGGTTCTGTCAAATACGGCAGTGGAGCTGTTGGCGGCGTTATTAATATTGTGACTAAAAAAGGACAGGAAAACAAAACGACGTTAGATGTCAATACCGGTTCTTGGGGAACACACAATTATACTCTGACAAATGGCGGCAGTCATGGAAACACATCATGGTATGTAACGGGTGGTATAAGCCATCGCAATTATTATAAATTTAACGATACGGCATATACTGCAGACAAAAGCCGCGGCGATTACAATAAAGACTTCCTGACGGCCCGTATTGATCAAAAATTGAATGACAGCAGTTCTCTTACTTTTAACGTCGTTCATACCCAGTTTGACGGACATGCGACTAATATTATTAAGACAAAAAACAAAGTGCCTATTTGGCCGTATGAAATTGGTAATAAAAAAGTAGAACGGCTGAATAATAATTATAATGTAACCTATCATTTTGGAGAAAATACGGCAACGCCTGGTTTTATTCGATATTTTAATGATTATTCTGCTAATCTTTGGACAAATCATTTCCATTCCCGCACACAGGGGATTCAGGCTGAAAATAGTTGGAAATTAGGAACGAATCAAATCTTGACAGGCGGCGTGGAATGGACGAAAGATGAAGGTTCCAATACGGAAGCTAGATATATAGATAAAAAACGCACCAACCGAGCTGCGTATTTGGAAGACAGCATTACAACAGGCAAACTTACTGTTACGCCGGGGATTCGTATTGATGACAACAGCCAGTTTGGTACACATAAAACGCCGCGCATTGCGCTAAACTATCAGGCTAATAATAAATTTAACGTGTATGCAAACTGGAGCCGGGTTTTTGCGGCACCGAAACTCAATGATTTGTATTACACAACAAAAACGTCAAAAGGTAACCCGGATTTAAATCCGGAAACAGGCTATACGCAAAATATCGGATTTTCGTATCAACAGGATCCTAAAACAGCATTTACTGTTAATTTCTTCCGCAGTGGTATTGACAATGCCATTCGTTGGGAAGGCAGAGGAACAGGTCATGCTAACGTTAGAAACTTAAACAGAGAAGAAAAACGGGGCATGGAATTGTCCATGAACAAGACGATTAATGACAGCTGGGATTATGAACTGGGATATTCTTATATTCATGCCAAAATTGATGAAGGCAAGGGACTTCATTTTGATACGACTTTCAATCGTCCGAACGGATATCATGCAGGACTTCATTTCCATCACGATGCATGGAAAGCCAATGTGCTCATGAATGCCGGAACGGGACGCAATGACACATATTATCTCCATGATTCGTATATTACCTGGGATGCTAATGTCAGCTATGATGTAACCAAAAATCTGACATTGTATACTCAAGTCAGCAACTTAACCAACGAAGGCTATGATATGTATTATACGTATCCGTCTGCCGGCCGCTGCTGGTTGTTTGGTGCTAAATACACCTTCTAGTATTAGGAAAAACGCAATATGGTGATAGTGACAAGCTGTCATATAAAGTTTGTCTGAATGTAGTATTACATGGGAGAAAGCTGTCGTCTAGTACGATGGCTTCTTCTCCTGATTTGGCAGGAAGGGGCAGGTAACGTATATGAAAAAATGGTTAATGAGTTTATGTCTTTGTATCTGCATGGCGGCTGTAGGACTCAGCGGCTGTACGCCGCAGAATGCAGCGACGACGGCCAATAGCTCGCAAAGCAAAGGGGTATATGCTGAGATTACGGATGATGCGGGCCGTACGGTTACGCTCAAAGAAAAGCCGCAGCGCGTTGTCGTCTTATCGACGTCTATTTTGAATTTTGCAGCGGCTGTTGATGGCGATGTGGCAGGCAGAGCGACGGTCAAATCGGAAGACGCATCGATTGCCGACAAATATAAAGATGTCCCCGAGGTCGGGCCGGTATATAATGTCAGCGCTGAAAAAGTCATGGAATTAAAGCCGGATTTGGTTATTGCGAGCGCCAAACAGCATCAAAAACTGATTCCGATTTTGGAACAAAACCATATCCCTGTTATTGCCTTAAAGAGCAAATCCTACGACGATGTCAAGCGCAATATGGAAATCATTGGCCAAGTCTACGGCAAAGAAGATGCGGCCAAAGCGAAAATCAGCGAAATGGATACAGAAATTGCCGCTATCGTAGATAAACTGCCGCAGGAAAAGAAGAAAATCGCTATTATTTATGCTACGCCGAGTGCCGTATCGGTACAGCTCCCTAGCAGCATTGCCGGCAATGTAGCGGACATTCTCCATTTTGAAAACGTCGCTTCTGCTGTACAGCAAGACGCCAAAGGTGCTGAAAAAGTGCCGTACAGCATGGAAGCGTTAGTAGAACAAAATCCGGATATTATTTTCTTTACATCGATGGGACAAAAAGATAAAATAGAGAAAAGACTCCAGGAAGATGTCAAGAGCAATCCTGCTTGGGGGACGCTGCGCGCCGTCCAGGAAGGACAGGTATACGTACTGCCGGAAAATTACTTCTTGCTCAACCCAGGGTTGGATTACCCGAAAGCCATAGCATATATGGCGAAACTTGTTTATCCAGAGGTATATAAATGAATCGAATACTAGCGGGAACTTCCCGCACAGCTTGGCGATGGGCAATGCTCATCGTTTTTGCTGTATCTGCCCTTTTGGGAATTACGCTGTCTGTAGGCGCTGGTGCTGCCTCTATTCCTATCCACAAAGTGCTGCAGATACTGATCTTTCCGACGGCAAATATGGCAGACCAAATTGTTTGGAATCTGCGGCTGCCCCGTGCGTTGACAGGGGCGATGGTAGGTGTTAATTTAGCAGTATCCGGAGCGATTTTGCAGGCCGTCATGCGCAATCCGCTGGCTGACCCGCATATTATCGGTATTTCAGCCGGCGCCGGCATTACGGGAATTTTGGTGCTGGTCGTCCTGCCGGCATGGATGTATCTGATTACGCCGGCCGCTTTTCTCGGTGCTATGACGGCAGCCGTTTTGATTTACGTATTGGCGTGGAAAAATGGTATCAAGCCAGTGCGGATTATTTTGGCAGGCGTAGCGGTATCGGCCTTTTTGAGTGCCGGGATTTCCGGCATCCTTATTTTTTACAGCGACAGAGTGCATGGCGCGCTCATGTGGATGGTAGGCGGCCTGGCTGCGCGCAGCTGGGATGATGCGACGATGATTGCGCCGTATGCAGCTGTAGGCATCGTGCTGGCTCTTTGGGGCTCATATTATCTCAACATGCTGCAGCTGGGCGATGACATGGCTCGGAGTCTGGGCGTCAATATTGAACGGACGCGTGTATGTCTGACAGCGGTAGCGGCACTGTTGGCAGCCAGTGCGGTCAGTGTGGCCGGGCTGCTGGGGTTTGTCGGCCTGATTGTGCCCCATATCGTGCGCCTTTTGGTGGGAACGGATTACCGTTATATTATTCCCGGTTCAGTGCTGTTGGGAGCGGCAGTAGTGACGCTGAGTGATATCGTGGCGCGGGTATTGTTTGCGCCGATAGAACTGCCTGTAGGTCTGATTATGGCCTTTATCGGCGCGCCGTTCTTTTTGTTTTTGCTGAGAAGGGAAGTGTAGGCAGTGGAAGCAGCCATCCGAGTGGAGCATCTTTCCGTTGCGATAGGCAAAAAGGAAATTCTTCACGATATACATATGGAAATTCCTAAAGGCGGCATCATTTCTATTATTGGCCCGAACGGCTGCGGCAAAAGTACGCTGCTGAAAGCTATGAGCCGCATGCTTCAGCCTAAAGAAGGGCATGTTTATGTTTATGGAAAAGATATACGTTCTTTTGGGCGCAAAGAACTGGCACGGCAGATTGCCGTACTGCCGCAGATTCATCAGGCTCCCAATGACGTGACGGTAGAGGATTTGGTGCAGATGGGACGCTTTCCCTATCGGACGCTGTACCGTTCGTTTTCAGCAGAAGATGCCCGTTATGTCGATAAAGCCTTGTATGCCGTGCAGATGCATACGCGCAAAACCGAACTGGTGCAGCATCTGTCCGGCGGGGAGCAGCAGCGTGTCTGGTTGGCAGTACTGCTGGCACAGCGGTCCTCCATTTTGTTTTTGGACGAGCCTACGACGTATTTGGACATACAGCATCAATTACGCATGATGAAACTGCTGGGGCATATCAATGAAAAATTGGGACTGACCATTGTCATTGTGCTGCATGACATGAATCAGGCCCTGCAGTATACGAATTATGTCATTGCCATGAACGAAGGCCGCATTGTTGCTGCCGGACAGCCGCAGACCGTGATTACGCCGCAGCTGATACAGTCGGTGTTTCATGTTCATGCCGATATAGTGACGACGCAGAGCGGACAGCAGGCAATCGTGCCGGTGGGCTTGGATAAGGAGGGACAGTATGGACGCCTTCACCATAAAAGACGGTAAAAAGCTGCGGTGCGGCTATACGACCGGGACGTGTGCCGCAGCCGCTTCTAAAGCAGCGGCCGTCATGGTCCTGACAGGCCGGGCGATATCGACCGTGACGGTGAAGACGCCCAAAGGAATTGTCTTGTCGCTGGAACTGGAAGATATTTCCCTGCAGCCTCATGCCGTATCCTGTGCGGTGCGCAAGGATGCCGGCGATGACCCGGATATTACCAACGGCATGTTGGTATACAGCACAGTAGAACGAATAGACAGCGGCATAGAAATCTGCGGCGGCCGCGGCGTAGGCCGCGTTACCAAGGCAGGATTGGCCTGCCGGCCCGGTGACTGGGCTATCAACCCGACACCGCGCCGCATGATACGGGAAGCATTGCAGGATACAGCTGCCGGCCTGGGCTATACAGGCGGCTTCCGTGTTACGATTTCGCTGCCCGACGGCGAAGAACTGGCCAAGAAAACGTTTAATCCCCGGTTGGGTATCGAAGGCGGCTTATCTATTTTGGGTACATCCGGGATTGTCGAGCCCATGAGTGAACAGGCTCTTGTCGATACGATTCATACGGAAATGGATGCGCGGCGCGCTGCCGGCAATACGCATTTACTCGCTTTTTTTGGCAATTATGGCGTGGATTTCAGCCGGGATACGCTGCAGCTGGACGTATCACAGCGCGTGACGATTAGCAACTATGTCGGTGAAATGCTGGATTATGCCGTATACAAAGGATTTCATGACGTACTGCTTATCGGGCATATCGGCAAGCTGGTCAAAGTGGGACAGGGCATTATGAATACGCATTCCCGCTGTGCCGACGGCAGAACGACGCTGCTGGCCTTGACGGCAATGCTCCAAGGTGCGGATGCGGCCGTAGGCCAGGCTGTGTATGACAGCATTACGACAGACGAAGCCCTGCGGATTTTGCAGGAACATCAGTTGCTGGAATCCGTGATGGCTGCCGTTTGTGATAAAATAGAATATTATATGAACCAGCGCGTGCATCAGCAGCTGGTGACAGGTGCTATTATTTTTTCCAATGTCTATGGCGTGCTGGGATGTACGTCACAGGCAAAACAGTTAATCACGTATCAACAACACAGGGAGGACCACCGATGAAAGGAACATTGTACTGCATAGGCGTAGGTCCGGGAGATCCGGAACTGCTTACGGTAAAAGCCGTCAAGTATATTCAAAAATGCCCGGTTTTGGCAGTCCCGCAGGGACATACCGGCGTGACGACGGCCAAGAGTATTTTACTGCAGGCCATAGAAAACGGCGCGGCTGTTGATTTGCAGGATAAACTGATTTTGACTGTTGATTTTCCCATGACGCGGGATGCGGCCGTCTTGGAAGAAGCCCATGCAGCCGGCGCGGCAGCCATAGAAGCCCAGCTGCAGCAGGGACGCGATGTAGCGCTCATTACCTTGGGATGCCCGACAGTGTATGCGTCGAGTATTTACGTGCATCGCCGGATTCATGACGATGGCTATGCGACAGAAATCATTCCGGGCGTGCCGAGTTTTTGCGCAGCAGCGGCCAGACTGCAGCAGCCTCTTTGTGAACAAGACGAACCGCTGACGATTATTCCAGGCGGGCGCAAAGACAGAAAGTCCCTGTTATCCGCACCGGGCAGCAAAATTATCATGAAGCCGTCCGGCCCGTTTGCTTCCTTAAAGCAGGATTTGCAGGACACGCAGCAGCTGGCAGACACGGCGATGATAGAACGCTGCGGCCTGCAGGGAGAAACGATATATCATTCACTGGATGATGTAGAACGTACGGCATATTTTTCCGTACTTCTCGTCAAAGAAAAGAAAGAGGTATAGCATTACTATTTGGAGTTTTTATTGTCAGGACATGATAGCAGGCATTTTGGCTGCCTGCTATGATATCGTAAGAAAGCAGGGATAGCATGGTTTATTTTGTAGGCGCAGGTCCCGGTGCCGTCGATTTGATTACTGTCAGGGGCAAACACCTTTTGGAAACTGCCGATGTCATTATCTATGCCGGTTCTTTAGTTAATCCGCAGCTGCTGGACTATGCCCGGCCTGCCTGCCGCATCTATGACAGCGCAGGCATGACGTTGGAAGAGGTCATTGCCGTCATAGAAAAAGCGGAACAACGGGGACATATGGTGGTGCGGCTTCACACGGGAGATCCGTCTATTTATGGCGCCATCCGGGAACAGATGGATATTTTGCGGGAAAAACAGATTCCCTTTGAAGTCGTGCCGGGAGTCAGCTCGTTTTGTGCAGCAGCTGCCGCCGTGCAGGCAGAATATACGTTGCCTCATGTCAGCCAGTCTGTGATTATTACGCGCATGGAAGGCAGAACGCCCGTGCCGGACAAGCAAAAGATTGCTGACTACGCAGCGCATGGCGCGACAATGGTTATTTTTTTGAGTGCCAGCTTGCTGGAAAAGCTGCAGGCTGAACTCATGAAGGGCGGCTATAACGGCCAAACACCGGCAGCGATTGTCTACAAGGCATCGTGGCCGGAAGAACAGGTATACCGCTGTACGGTAGATACGCTGGCACAGACGGCAGCTGTTCATCATATTGATAAAACAGCACTTATTTTGGTGGGTTCGTTTTTGGGCTCTTCTTATGAAAGAAGTTTGCTCTACCATCCGGCTTTTACCCATGGATACCGGCAGGCAGAACCGGAAACACAGACCTACCCGGACAAGAAATAACGCAGATTTGCCTAGTTAAGGGGGAATCCATATGAAAGCCTTTATTTTTTCGTTTACAACAGCAGGTACGCAACTGGGGCTGCGCATTGGGACGTATTTGGCGGCCCAGAAATGGGAGGTTGCCAACGAAACCCTGCCTAAGCTGCTTCATTTGAATACACGGCTGCAGGCTTTTCCGCTCAATCTGCAGGAAGCCGTGCGGCTGGCTATGAAAGAAGCCCAAGCGCTTATTTTTGTGGGTGCGGCGGCGATTGCCATACGGATGACGGCGCCTCATCTGCGGGGCAAAGAAAAAGATCCGGCTGTATTAGTCATTGATGAAAAAGGGCAGTTTGTCATTCCCCTGCTGGCAGGACACATAGGCGGCGCCAACGGACTGGCACGCATGCTGGCAGCGATGCTGCACGGCCAGGCCGTCATCACGACGGCGACGGATGTCAATGATTTGTTTGCTGTCGATGAATGGGCTGCCCGTCAGGGACTTCACTTGTCATCCCTGCAGGATGCCAAACAGTTTGCCGCAGAGCTGTTGGAACGAGGTCAGGCGGGCCTGTACAGTGAATTTCCTATTGGCGGCGATATACCGGCCGGTCTGATACGTACCCAAGAAGGGCCGGTAGGCGTGGCCGTTACGGTTCATGAAGACTGTCATCCTTTTGCCAAGACGGTTACGGCATATCCTGTTATTCTGCATATTGGCATTGGCTGCAAGCGGGGAACCAGCCGGGAACGGATTGCCCAGCGTGTCGAAGAAGATATGAAGCAGATACACGTCAGCTGGCACGCTGTGGCCGATATCAGCACGATTGATATTAAGAAAACGGAAGCAGGGCTGACTGCTTTTGCAGAGCAGCATCATCTGCCGATTCACTACTATACGGTGCGGCAGCTCAATGATGCGCCGGGGACGTTTATGTCGTCGGATTTTGTCCGCCGCATCATAGGCACAGACAATGTATGCGAACGGGCGGCTGTCTTAGCCAGTCACGGCGGGACGCTGCTGCTGCAAAAATCAGGAAAAGACGGCGTTACCGTCGCCATTGCTTGTGAAACATATACAGTAACATTTGACAAAAAGAGGTAATACATAGATGAAGCATAGGATTTACGTAGTAGGCATTGGCCCGGGAAAACAAGCAGGCATGACCATTGAAGCACAGCATGTATTGGAGCAGTGTGACTGCATTGTGGGCTATAACACGTATATTAAACTGATTGAAGACCAATTTTCTCATAAAGAACTGCTCATGACCGGCATGAAAAAAGAAGTAGACCGCTGCCGCTTAGTGCTGGAAAAAGCACGGGAAGGCAAAACGACAGCGATTATTTCCAGCGGTGATGCCGGCGTGTACGGCATGGCAGGCATCATGCATGAAGTAGCTGCCGGATGTGACGATGTAGAAATCACCGTTGTTGCCGGCGTGACGGCTGCCTGCTCGGGAGCGGCTCTCCTCGGTGCCCCGTTGGTCAGTGATTTTTGCTTGATTTCCCTGAGCGACTTATTGACGCCGTGGGAAACGATAGAAAACCGCCTGGATTGTGCAGCTGCCGGTGATTTTGTCATTTGTCTGTATAATCCATCGAGCAAAAAACGGGCTGATTATTTGGAAAAGGCTTGTGATATTATTTTACGGCACCAGTCGGCCAGCACGCCGGCAGGCATTGTCCATCATATTGGCAGAGACGGCGAAACAGCAGAAATTACGACGCTGGGTCATTTGCGCAAAATGCAGGCCGATATGTTTTCTACTGTATTTATCGGCAACAGCCAGACGAAGGTATTGGACGGTAAAATGGTCACGCCGCGGGGATATACTGTATGAAACGGGCCGTTTGGATTGTCGGCGGCACGACAGAAGGCAGGCTGCTGACGACCTATATCAGCCAGTTTGATGTATCGCTGCATGTATCCGTAGCTACGGCGTACGGCGCCTCTCTGCTGCCGAAAAGAGAAAATATTACTGTCTATGCGAAGCGAATGGAAGAACTGGATATGGAAGCCTTTTTGCAGCAGCAGCAAATCCAGCTGGTGATTGATGCGACTCATCCGTACGCTGCGGCTGTGACGGCGCATGTACAGGCGGCCTGCGCGGCTCAACAGGTTGCCTATTGGCGTGTCGTGCGGCCTGAAGATACGTATACGGACTGCGTGACTGTCGATACAATGGAAGAAGCTGTCGATGTTCTAAGTCATACGACAGGGGCCATCTTTTTGACAACAGGCAGCAAAAACCTGGATGTATTTACACAGATACCTGAATATACCAAGCGGGTATATGCCCGTATTCTGCCGACGATGATGTCACTGAAACGGGCATTGGACCTGGGCTATGAGCCATCTCACTTGATTTGCATGCAGGGCCCTTTTTCTGTGCCGCTTAATACCGCCATGTTTTCTCAGTATAAAGCGGCCTATGTCGTTACCAAAGATTCCGGTAAGCCGGGCGGCTTTGCAGAAAAAGTCACAGCAGCCCGCAGCGCCGGTGCTGCGCTCATTGTCATCAAACGGCGGACGGAGCAGGGCCGTTCTTTGGAAGATATCAAACAGGCATTTCAGCGATGGTACAAGGAGTGATTATATCATGCATGTCTATATCATTGGCATAGGGCCGGGCCACCCGGACTTGCTCACCATAGAAGCGAGAAAGGCGATTGCAGCAAGCAGCATCCTTGTCGGGGATAAACGCATGCTGCAGTTTTGGGATAGTGCAGCCAAGGAAGTACACGAAACGTACAAGCCGTCGGAAATCCGCCGTATTGCCGCATCCCATGCTGCTAAGACGGACAAGATGGCAGTTCTCGTATCCGGTGATGTCGGCTTTTTTAGTTTGGCAGAGCTGCTGCGCGATATTCCCGGATGCATTGTTACGCGGATTCCTGGTATCAGCAGCCTAGTGTATTTTGCAGCCAAACTGCAGATTCCCTGGCAGGATGCGTATATTATCAGTCGGCACGGACGCCAGGCGCCGCTGGTCTGGGCCGTGCAGTGCCATCCTAAAGTGTTTTGCCTGACCGGCGGCGAAGATTCCGTGTCGGCGTTGTGTCAGGAACTTTGCCGATATGGACTGCAGGAGATATACGTGCAGGCTGGCATCGATTTGTCATATCCGCAGGAACGGATTGTTTCCGGTACTGCTGCGCAGCTGGCACAGCAGAAGCTGCAGGGACTAGCTGTTATGATGATACAGAATAACCGGGCCGCACGTCGGCCGCTGCCGCTTCATGGGCTCGATGACAGCCGTTTCCTGCGGGGCCGTGCGCCCATGACGAAGCAGGAAATCCGTTGTATCGCCATATCCAAGCTGCAGCCGCAGCCCGATGATACGATTTATGACGTAGGTGCCGGTACGGGTTCTTGTTCCATAGAGCTGGCTATGCAGGTGCCGTGGGGCCATGTCTATGCCATGGAAATCAACCAAGAGGCCCTGCAGGTGCTGCAGCAAAATAAAGAACAGTTTGCCGTCAGCCAACTGACTATCGTACCGGGTGATGCGGCTGATACCATACAGGCTCTGCCTGTGCCGCAGCGGGTCTTTATTGGCGGCACCAAAGGCAGACTGGAGCCTATTTTAGATAAGATTTACAAAAAAAATCCCTGCTGCATCGTCGTGATGACGGCCATCACTGTAGAAACGTTGGCAGCCGTGACGGCATATTATGCCCGACAAGCAGGGTATACGCTGGATATTACCCAGGTCAGCATTGCCAAAAGCAAAGCCGTAGGCACGTATCATATGATGATGGGACAAAACCCGATTTATATTTTGTCTGCGTACCCAAAGGAGAAATAAATGAAGCAAGCAGCCATTCCGCGCATACTCATCGCTGCCCCGCGCAGCGGCAGCGGCAAGACGACGATTGTCTGTGCCCTGCTGCGTGCTTGGCAGCGGCAGCGTCTTCATGCCGAAGCATTTAAAAACGGCCCCGATTATATTGATCCGATGTTTCACTCCCAAGTGCTGCATACGCCGTCGCACAACTTGGATTTATTTCTGTTGGGGCGTGGGCATAGGGGAGAAGCCAATGTGAAATATCTCTTGGCGTCTCATGCGAAACAAGCAGACATTGCCGTGTTGGAAGGGGCGATGGGATATTATGATGGCATTGGCACGACGAGTGAAGCCAGTGCTTACGATTTGGCGCGGGCTACCCAAACACCGGCCATTCTTGTCGTAGACGGACGGGGTGCGGCTCTTTCCCTAGGAGCGCAGCTTCGCGGCATGGCTCAATTTTATGAGCCCAGTCATATTGCCGGCTTTATTGTAAACCATGTCAATGCCATGGTGTATGCCTATTTTCAATCGGCTTGGGAAAAGGCGGCCGGGATTCCTGCCCTAGGGTATTTCCCGGATATGCCGGCATGCCGTTTTTCCAGCCGTCATTTAGGATTGATTACAGCGTCAGAAATTGCCGATTTGCAGGAAAAAATCGATACGCTGGCTGCAACGGCTGAAAAGACGCTGGACATTCCCGGCATCCTGTCGATAGCCCGTCAGGCACCGCCGCTTGCCTATGAAGAACCTCACTTTGCAAATATTGCTTCGGTTCGTATTGCCGTTGCCCGTGATGAAGCATTCTGCTTTTATTATGAAGACAGCCTGCATGTACTGGAACAGTTGGGAGCCGAGCTGGTCTTTTTTAGTCCTTTGCATGATGCGTCACTGCCGCCCTGCGACGGGCTGTATATTGGCGGCGGCTATCCGGAATTATATGCCGAAATCTGGGCAGCCAACCATACGATGAAACGGCAGATTTTTCAGGCGGTCCGCCAAGGTTGTCCTTGTCTTGCCGAATGCGGCGGCTTTATGTATATGCTGCAGGCGTTTCGCGATGATGCGAAATCCTATGCGGGCGTAGGAAGCATTGCCGGCATATCTCATATGACCCCGCGGCTGCAGCGGTTTGGTTACGTGACACTGACAGCACAGGAAGATACGATGCTTTGCCGGGCCGGCGAAACGATTCAGGCCCATGAATTTCATTATTCGGACAGTACCAACAACGGCACGGCATTTCTTGCGGCCAAAGCCCAGGGAAAACGCAGCTGGCCTTGCATCTACAGTCAAGGCCGCCTGCTGGCAGGATATCCGCATTTTCATTTTTTAGGCAATCCCGCATGGGCACGGCGTTTTGTGGTACAGTGTGATGCATACAGAAAGGAACAGCAGCATGAAAATTGAACATATTTTGCCGGCAGACATAGAAAAACGGAGCATGGAAATCATCGAAGAAGAATTGGGTGAAATCCAGCTGCCGGCGGCAGAAAAAAATATTATCAAGCGCGTCATCCATACGAGTGCCGATTTTGAATATGCCCGCACGCTGCGCTTCAGCCCGGATGCGGTGGCCAAAGGATTAGCAGCACTGCAGCAAGGATGCACGATTGTTACCGACACCAACATGGCCTACATGGGTATCAGCCAGCGGGGCTTGGAAACACTGCACAGCACGAAAGTATGCTTTATGGCTGACGCAGACGTAGCCCGCATGGCCAAAACGCAAGGAACCACACGGGCTGTGGCCTGCATGGATAAAGCCTGTGCCATTCGCGGCCCCTTGATTATTGCCGTAGGCAATGCGCCAACGGCATTGCTGCGGCTTGACGAATTAATCCGGGCAGGAAAAATACATCCAGATCTTGTCATTGGCGTACCCGTAGGGTTTGTCAATGTCGTCTACGCCAAAGAAATTATCATGCAGTCCGGCGTCCCCTATATCGTAGCCAAAGGCCGCAAAGGCGGCAGTACGATTGCTGCGGCCATTTGCAACGCGTTAATTTATACATTGACTCGGAAAAAAGCATAAGATAAAAAATATATAACGCGTATGTTCTATTACAGGAAGATATGCGTTTTTGTTTCACTTCATCGGTATATATCATCCAGTATTTTGATTTATACGTACGCATATACGGGCATAAAAAATACGTGTAAACCTAGCAAAACAGCCATTTTCAGCTGTACCAACTTTACGATGTAACGCGTTACCTTTATAGATAAGAATAAGAAGAGATAAGAAAAGAGAAGAAAAAATATATAGGTGTTATTTTTACCAAGATATATGTGACGTACTTTTTCTTTCTTTTTGATATAACCTATGGTACAATAAAAAAAGAGATAGTCCGATGGTGGTACATCGGCTCTCCTCTATTGTTGTAATTTTGAAGAAGGCCGTGTACCGCAAGGTATGCGGTTTTTTTCAATTTATGTAAGAGTAAATTACTTACGTACTGAAATAATCAGCACAACTAATGTAGCAAAAGCTATCATCAAAGATAATGCTTCGTATACACTCATGCTGATCACCTCGCTCTCGCAAGGAAAACCGAATACATCGAACTACCTCATATATAGTTTAGCAAATTTATGTTCGGACCGCAAGAGACAGGGGAACCATGGTTATATGTCGGTATACATATAATTCATGGTTCTTTTTTGTCTTATGGTATGAATAAAAAAAGCGTGTATGTTCCTTAGCGGGAATATACGCGCTTTATGTATGATATGTTTTTATTAAAATAAATCTTTTCGCCACAGCATGGCAATCGCTGCCAGGGCGCAAATGAGAGCGAGAATAATGATATAGAAAAAACCCATGGCGTTTTCTTGGAAAGGAACGGGGACATTGACGCCCCATAAGCTGAAGATAATGGTTGGTACGGCCAGGATAATCGTGATGGATGCCAAGAATTTCATGACCAAGTTCAGGTTGTTGGAGATGATGGAGGCAAAGGTATCGGACATGCTCATGAGGATGTTGGAATACATTTCTACCATTTCGATAGCCTGTTTGTTTTCGATAATGACATCTTCCAGCAAATCTTCATCTTCTTCATACATTTTCAGCAGATGATGCAGGGAGGTGTTGCGCCGCAGCCGCATCAGGCGTTCCATAACGATACCGTTGCTGCGCAGTGCAGAGGTGAAGTACGTCAATGATTTCTGTAATTCCAGGAGCATAAAGAATTCTTTGTTGCGCATGGAATGCCGCAGGATTTCTTCGATATCGTCTGTGCGATGATTGATTTGCATCAAATACCGCAGGAAAAGCGTGGCGCTGCGGTAGAGAATTTGAAACAGGAATCGTGTTTTTTTGAATGTATAAAATAAAGGATATTTGTTTTGTGTAAAAGCCCGCATGACTTCCGTTGCCTGAATGCACAGGGTAATGATAAAGTCAGGCGTAATAAAAATGCCCAGCGGCAGTGTATCATAGCTGTCTGTTTCTAATATAATAGGAATATTAATGACGACAAATATATAATTATCTTCTAATTCAACGTGAGAACGTTCTTCTGTATCCAGCGCGGTCTTCAGGACGTCAGTTGGGATTTCGGTGACCATAGATACGAGCTGCAAATCTTCTGAATCAGGATTTACAACGTTGATCCATGACCCTTTTTCGGCAGAAGCCAAGGAAATATTGTCTTCCAAATGGCCATTACTGTGTTTGTAAACTTGAATCATTCCGCTTCTCCGTTTCCTCTTAGTTTTTGCGGGCTGTAACCCTAAATTCTAATATAAGCATAAATGGGAATCTCGTCAAGTGAAATACGAAATTTTACGAATTTTGCTTGTAAATTTATTGTAAAAAAGAAGCGCGGCGAGGGATGTTTCGACGTTCTTTCTGAGAAATCTTTTATAAATAAAGGGAATTTGCTATAATAAGATGTATTTAGGGTATAGCACGACGCAGCGGATACATGGCGGGAATGATGCCGTGTTCTGCACGGTGTGCGAAGGAGGATATATTGTGTTAGGTGTACTGATAAATGGGATTGCGTCATTTGCCGGCGCCGTATTGGGTGTATTGCTGAAAAAAGGCATTCCGGAACGGATTACGAAGCCGTTGTTTACGGCTATTGCCCTATGCGTCTGCATTATGGGTGTGCAGGGCGCAGTCAAGACGGAAAATTTACTTCTGCTCCTGGCATCGATGACGCTGGGCACGTTGCTGGGAACGATATTGCAGCTGGAAGAACGCATGCGTCGAAGCGGAGAATGGCTGAAGCATAAACTGGGAGCCGGCGGCGATTCCCAATTCGTTAAGGGATTTGTCATCGTAACCATTATGCAGGTCGTAGGCGCTATGGCTATTTTGGGCCCGGTGCAGGCAGCCCTGCTGAATGATTATTCCCTGCTGTATTTCAAATCCGTGCTGGATGGTGTATCCTCTATTATTTTTGGTACGATGTATGGGATTGGTACCTTGCCGGTGAGCCTCGTCATTGTGGGCTATGAAATGATTTTTTTTGTATTGGCCAATATGGTTTCTCCGCTGATGACACCGGATGTCATTCGAGAACTCAATGCCGTAGGCAGTGTTATGATTTTTGCTATTTCTTTGAATATGCTGGGCATAACGAAACTAAAAGTTGCCGATTATTTACCGGCTCTTTTTATACCTATTATATATTATCATCTCCTGGCGAGATGGTTATAAGATTTTCCGTGAAAGAGGAATACACTATTGCAACTTTTGAAAATGGAGCTGCGGGGATTTAAGTCCTTTGCAGATAAGACAACCCTTACATTTGACAAAGGGATTACAGCGATTGTCGGACCCAATGGCAGCGGGAAAAGTAATATTTCGGATGCCGTCCGCTGGGTCATGGGCGAACAAAATGTCCGGCAGCTGCGCGGGCAGAAAGCAGAAGATATTATTTTTGCCGGAACAGAAAAACGACAGCCCCAGGGCGCGGCAGAAGTGTCGCTGTATTTTGATAACAGTGACCATGCGCTGGATTTGGATTTTTCTGAAGTCGCTGTTACGCGCCGGTTGTTCCGCTCCGGCGAAAGTGAATTTTATATCAACAAACGGCCATGCCGACTTAAAGATATTCACATGCTTTTTGCTTCTACTGGTATCGGGCAGGATTCGATGGCGGTCATCGGCCAGAATCGGGTAGACCGGATTCTCAACAGCAAGCCGGAAGAACGACGCGTTATTTTTGAAGAAGTAGCCGGTATCAGTCGATATAAAGGACGCAAGCAGGATGGACTGCGCAAAATCGCAGAAACAGAGCGCAATCTGGAACGCATTCAAGATATGATGAGCATGCTGGCAGACCGCATGGGCCCGTTGGCAGAACAAGCACAGAAAGTAAAACAGTTTCGGGCTTTGGACAGTGAGCGTATTTCCTATGAAGGCACGCTGACATTGCAGGAACTGCGCAACTGTGAACGGCTGCTGTCCAAGGCGGAAAATTATCGTTTGGCTGCCTTGGCAGAACAAACTGCCGCAGAAAAAGAACTGGCCGCCATCGAGTCGCAGCGGCAGGAACTGCTGCAGACGATGGAAACAGAAGGCGAAAGGCTGCGAAACTTGGATGCGCAGGCTCTCAACGCGCACAATGAATTGGACAGCATGAAGAGCCGTCATGATGCCTTTATGCAGCGGCAGGCCACGTTGAAGGAAAATGAAAAAGAACTGGCTGAAGAGAAACAGGTCCTGCAGCAAAAGGCTGTACAGCTAAAAGAGCAGGAAGTCAGTCTGGCAGAACAGCAGCAGCAAAAGAAAACAGAGCTGGCCGCTGCAGAAAAAGGACTGGCGCTGACCGAAGCGTTGGCGGGTAAGGCAGAACAGCAGGCCGAAAAAGCCGCGGCTGATTTGGAAGAAGTAACGGCAGCCAATACAGCCCGGCAGCAGCAGGTGTTTGTTCTGCAGCGGGACGCGGAAGAACTGCGCCGCCGTTTGCAGGAAAACAACGCGCGGTATGAAGAAGTAAAACAGACGCTGCAGCAGCAGCGGGATGCCTGGAAACAGTCGCTGGCACGTTGGCAGGATGAAGAAACCAAATGCCAGGCCATGAAAAAAGAAGCGCAGGTATATGAAGCGGAAGCGGCTGCACAGCGGGAAACACTGAAAAAATGTGAAACTATGATGCGTGAAGCGGAGACGGCATACCGGCGTTTGCGGGGAACTGTCGATTCATTGACACAGCGTATTCGCGTATTGGAAAGCATGGAGCAGGAACATGAAGGCGTTGGCCGTCCTGTAAAAACGGTGCTGGACGCGCAGGCACCTTGGCGTTCTGGTATTTGCGGCGTCGTCGGTGAAGTATGCCAGATTCCTATACCGTATGCCACGGCACTGGATGTGGCCTTAGGCGCGGCGGCTCGTTATGTCATTACGCAAACGGAAAAAACGGCAAAGGCCGCTATTTCGTATCTCAAAGAACGGCATGCCGGCAGGACGACTTTTCTGCCGCTGGATACCATCAAAGAACGGACTCGGACGAACGATGAAGAACGCGCGTCCAAGGAAGCGGGCATCTTGGGATTTGCCAATGAACTCATCACGTATGATGCGGCATATCAGCCTGTGTTTATGTCCCTGTTGGGGAAAACATTGATTGCGGAAACGATGGAAGTTGGTTCGGCCGTGGCACGAAAATACCGCCATCGGCTGCGCATCGTCTGCCTGGACGGCACCCAATTTAATGCCGGCGGTTCGCTGACCGGCGGCAGCATGAAAGCCAAAGAAAGCTCGTTGATTAGTCGGCGTGTACTGCTGCAGGAATTAAAAGAAAAAGCAGCGGCCCAGCAAGCACAGATGGAAGAAGCCGTGCGTGTGGGAACTGCGAAACGACAGGAAGTCGAAGCGGCACGCGCCGCCATGGAAGCTGCAGAAGAAAAGCAGCAGCATAGTACGGTAGAGCTGCAAAAAGGAACATGGCAAATGACGACGGCGCAAAAAGAAGCACAGCAGCAGGAAGCGGCTTGGCATACGGCAGACAAACAGTGTGAATCACTGCTGCAGGTACGGGCCGATATGCAGGCAGAACTGCTGCAAAAGGAACAGGCGTTGGCAGAGGTAAAAGCCAGCCCGACAGCCGATACGAATGCCTTGGAAGAAGCGCGCCGCAAGGCCTTGAAAGAAGCCGAATCGTGCCGCAGCATGCTGACAGACGGGCAGATTCATACGGCAACCCTGCGCGAACAGGTACGCCATATAGCAGAACAGCGCGTACAGCACAAACAAAATCAGGCCCAGCATGAGGCCGATTGCGACCGATTGGCACAGCGGGAAGCGGACCTGCAGAAGCGGCAGGATGAAACAAAAACCATGCTGCTTGATTTGGCGGCTAAAATTACGGCCAAAGAAGCGGAAACGCAGACGCACGATACGGCCAAAGAAGCCTTTTATAAAGCCAGAGAAGAAAATTTTAAACGCAATCAGAAACTGGAAGCAGCCGGAAAAGCCCAGCGAGAAACACTGCAGCAGTGCGGCAGCCGCGTGCACAGTGCTGACGTGCAGCTGGAAAAATATCATGGGGAAATCCGGCACAATGAAGAACTGCTGGCCATGCAGGGATTGACGCGACAAGAAGCCATGGACAGGCGGCGGGACGGTTCGCTGAAAGAGCTGCATGAAAAAGTGAAGACGCTGAAGCAGCAGATAGCCGGCTTGGGGCAAATCAATCCCAACGCTGAAGAAGACTATGAGGCAGCTGTCAAACAGCAGCAATTTTATGACAGCCAATGTGACGATTTGCGGGAATCTCGTACTAAACTGGAAGCCATTGTCGCTGAAATCGATGATGCCATGGCCAAACAGTTTCGCCAGGCCTTTCAGGAAATCGGCAAACAGTTCCAGCAGATTTTCAGCAGGCTCTTTGGCGGCGGCACGGCACATGTCGTACTCACCGATACCAAAGATGTCTTGACGGCAGGTGTTGATATCTTTATCCAGCCTCCTGGGAAAAAACAGCAGCAGCTGACGTTATTGTCAGGGGGAGAACGCGCCCTGACGGTTATTGCGTTGCTGCTGGCGTTTTTGGCGTATCATCCGGCTCCGTTTTGTCTGGTCGATGAAGTCGATGCGGCGTTAGACGAAGCCAACGTAGAACGAATGGCGCGCTATTTAAAAAATTACAGCGGCAATACGCAGTTTATTGTCATTACCCACCGCCGCAAGACGATGGAAGCAGCCAATACGCTGCAGGGCGTGACGATGGAAGAACGGGGTGTATCCCGGCTGCTGACTGTAAAAGTAGATGAATTATTAGAGAAAGGAACTTAACCATGGGATTTTTTTCAAGATTACGCAAAGGTCTGGAAAAGACTAAAAATTCACTGATTCAAAATATTGAAACCGTCGTTCGCGGCTATGCTAAGATCGACGAAGAAATGTATGAAGATTTGGAAGCGATTATGCTGACTGGGGATATCGGTATTGAAACGACGGATTACCTTCTCGGCAAAATTCGCGAAGGCGTCAAATCCAAAGAAATTGAAGACGGCAATGATGTCGTTCCTTATTTGGAAAAATGTATCGTTGCCTTATTGGAAGAAAATAATGAACCCGTGCTGGACCGGACCGGTTCTACAGAAGTTATCTTTATTGTCGGCGTCAACGGCGTCGGCAAAACGACGACGATTGGCAAACTGGCTAAATATTATACCCAGCAGGGCAAATCCGTCATGTTGGCTGCCGGCGATACTTTCCGCGCCGCTGCTTCTGAACAGCTGACGATTTGGGCACAGCGCACCGGTGTACCGATTGTCAAGCATCAGGAAGGTGCCGACGCGGCAGCTGTTGTCTTTGATGCGACGGCATCAGCTAAAGCGCGCGGCATCGATATTCTTCTTGTTGATACGGCAGGACGGCTGCAGACCAAATCCAACTTGATGGAAGAACTGCGCAAGATGGCCCGCGTTGCCGGCCGCAACATTGAAGGTGCACCGCATGAAACACTGCTGGTATTGGATGCGACGACAGGACAAAACGCCGTCAGCCAGGCCAAACTGTTTGGCGATGTCGTACCTCTTACGGGTGTCGTATTGACTAAACTGGACGGCACGGCCAAAGGCGGCATCATTTTATCTGTCAAACGAGAATTAGGCGTGCCCGTACGCTGGGTAGGCGTAGGGGAAGGCGTTGACGATTTGCGCCCCTTTGATGCTGCTCAATTTGCAGATGCCCTGTTTGATAAAAACGTAGAACAGCGGGAACAGGAAGACGATTAGGAGGGAATACAGCGATGTATGTAGGAAATATTAAGCAATGGCAAAACGAAGCAGCATATCTGCCGCCTAAACTGGTGCCGTGGATTCAAAAACTGGCATCGTTAGACGTACAAACTCTGGCGCCGGGACGGCATGAGCTGGGAAACGGCAATTATATGAACGTGGATGTTACCCAAACAGCTCCGGCAGCCCAGCGTACGATGGAAGCCCATCGGGCATATATTGACATCCAAATGGTCATTGAAGGCAGTGAAATCATAGGGTATCAGCCGATTATGAATGCCGGTGAAGTAGTAGAAGACCGAAGCGCTGCCGATGCGTGGTTTTACAATCCATCGCTGGCAGCGGATACGCAGATTCATATGGGAGAAGGTACCTTTGCGGTATTTGCACCGGCAGACGGACACCGCTGCTTATGTGCGCCCGACGGCATCGGCCGCCCTATACGGAAAGTAATCATGAAAATTAAAATATAACCCCAAAACAGCAGGATACGAGAGTATATTCCTGTTTTCAGCGGCAAAGAAATATAAGATAACTCAGGGAATCTTTATTGACTTTTCATAGGCAGTATATTAAACTATATCTTGGTACTGAGTTTTCGTTTTGAGTTTCTTTACTACGCAATGTATCAATTTTGATTTAGGATGTGTTGAGATGGCAAAAGATATTCGAGAGAAAATTATTAAGGAAGCCCTGCGTGAAATCAATTGCCGCGGTTCGGACTTCCATATGGATGATTTAGCTCGAAATCTCCGCATCAGCAAGCGGACGCTGTATGAACATTTTGCGTCCAAGCAGGCTATTATCGAAGAATCTCTTCTTTCTATGATGGGAAAAATTCAGGAAGAACACCGCAAACTGCTGGCTGATCCGGATATGACAACAGAAGAAAAAATTATTAGTTTTTTTAAAGTAAAATCTAACAACATTACGGTATTATCGGTGCGGAAAACGACAGACCTGCTGAAAAAAATGCCGGATGTATGTGAAAAATTGGAAATTGCGCGAAAAGCGGATTGGGATATTTTAGGCCAACTGCTGGATACAGCACAGCAGGAAGATGATTTTAAGCCGTTTGATAAGTTTTTATTGATTCATATGCTGCACAGTGCAGCCGATGATGTCATTGACTACTTTGATAAAGTAAAACATGATTACTCTTTTCCAGAATACATGGAACGATGTATTTGCGTCATTCTATATGGAATCAAAACAGATAGGGGGCAATTAACGAATGATAAAAAAGCATAAGTTTCTTACCATGGGCGTCACCATATTGACTGTCGCAGCATTGCTGGCCGGTTGTGGTGCACAAAAGGGAGCACAAAAAGGTGCTGTTTCTGTTAATACGTATAAAGTAGAAGCAGAAGATACGCCGGTCAAGGCGGAATACAGCGGCACTGTCACGGCAACGGATAAAGTACCGGTACGTGCCAAAATTTCCGGCCGCGTTGTGGAAAAATACGTACAAGGCGGTCAGAGCGTGACAGCAGGACAGCCATTGTTCCGTATAGACAGCCGCAGCTATGATGCGGCACTGCAGGAAGCCAAGGCTACACAGGCCCAGGCAGCTGCCAACCTTGCCAATGAACAGCTGAATTTACAGCGGTATCAGGCATTGGCCGATCAGGATGCGGTTTCCGTACAGACCGTAACGAATCAGGAAGCTGCTACACAGCAGCAGCAGGCTGTCTTGGAAGCACGGGCGGCACAGGTTCAGGCGGCACAGGACAATGTTGATGACACGATTGTGTATGCGCCGTTCGACGGCAAATTGAACGTAGATGATGTACCGGTCGGCACCTATGCGACGGCTGGTTCTACAGCATTAGTTACGATTTCTTCAACCAATCCGGTATTTGTTGAATTCTCCGTCAGTGAAGCAGAATATCTGCAGATGACGAAAAAAGCACCGGACGCACCGGGAAGCTGGGGCGACCATTTACAGCTCCGTTTGAGTGACGGCACGATGTATGCCTATGAAGGCCATGTAACCCAGGTCAACCACGGCATGGACGGCAACTCCGGCTCTATTATTGTCAAAGCCGTATTTGACAATCCGGAAAACCTCTTGATTCCGGGCTTGTACGGCACAGTCGTTTCCGACACGCAGGTACAGCAGAAAGCCTTGCTTGTACCGCAGCGCGCCGTACAGCAGACGTTAGGTAAATATTTCATTTCCGTTATTGATGAAAGCGGCCAGGCGCAAAACAAAGAAGTTACGCCGGGACAGAAAGTCGGGAAGTTCTGGATTATCAACAGCGGCTTGAATGACGGCGACTTGATTATTGTCGATGGCTATCAAAAAGCCAATGGCGCAACCTTGGATCAGCATCTGCTTTCTAAAGATGACGTAGAAAACGATACCACGAGCAGTGACGCTGCAAGCCAGTCTAAATAGGGGGCGAGAAGACAGTGATATCTAAATTTTTTATTGACAGGCCGATTTTTGCTATCGTTATATCCCTGATTATTTCTATTTTGGGTGTACTTTCGATAGTCACGCTTCCTGTCGCTAAATATCCAAACGTTACGCCGCCGCAGATTAGCGTATCTGCTACGTATGTAGGGGCCAACGCAGAAGTTATCGGCGATACCGTTGCCAGTGTCATTGAACGGCAGCTGATCGGCGTCGATGATTTGGTAAACATGGAAAGTTCCAGTAACGACTCGGGCCGATATTCTCTGACCGTACAGTATGAAACGGGTTCTGATGATGATATGGATATGGTCAATACGCAGAACCGTATCAGCCAGGTACAGTCTACGCTGCCGCAGGAAGTTACCCAGACAGGCGTTACGGTACAGAAATCTTCCAGCGGTACAGCTATGGTATTCTCGCTGTACTCTCCGAATGGTTCGTATGATGAAACATTTATGAAGAACTATGCGACACAGTATTTCATGGATGAATTAAAAGGCGTATCCGGCATCGGCGATGTACAGGAATTTGGTTCTGACTATGCCATGCGTATTTGGATGGATCCATTAAAAATGAGTGTCCTGAAAGTAACGCCGACGGATATTATTTCTGCCATTCAGACACAGAATACACAGGCTGCTGTTGGTACTGTCGGTTCACAGCCGACGCCGTCGGACCAGACGTATCAATATACGATGCGTGCTGACGGCCGTTTGTCTACAGCTGATGAATTTAAAAAAGTTATTATTCGCACGAATGCTGATGGGACGATGGTTCGTGTCGGCGATGTAGCCAGGGTTGAATTGGGTTCCAAGGATTATACTGTTCATGGCTATTTTGGCGGCCAGCCGAGTGCTACTTTTATGATTAGCTTGACTTCGGATGCCAATGCAATGCAGACCGTAAGCAATGCTACCAAAGTATTGGCTAAGGCAAAAGAATCCTTCCCGTCTGATTTGGATTATAAAATCGTATACGACAGCACGAAATTCGTAAAAGCATCTATCGAAGAAGTTATTATTACATTCGTCGAAGCCCTGCTTTTAGTTGCAGCGATTGTATACTTATTCTTACAAAGCGGTCGTTCTACGTTAATTCCGCTGTTGGCTGTACCAGTATCTCTGTTGGGTACATTTGCCTGCTTCAAAGTGCTCGATTTCTCCATTAACACGTTGACATTGTTTGCCATGGTATTGGCTATCGGCCTGCTGGTCGATGATGCCATCGTTGTTATCGAAGCGGTTGAATATGAAATCAAGTACAACAGCAGGTCGCCGCGCGAGGCTACCATTATTGCGATGCAGAATGTACAAGGCCCGGTTATCGGCGTTGCCTGCGTACTGGCATCCGTATTCGTACCGGTCGGCTTCCTCAGCGGCATGAGCGGCGTACTGTATCGGCAGTTTGCGTTGACGATTGCCGTATCTGTCGCCATTTCCGCGTTTGTAGCCTTGACGTTGACACCGGCTATGTGCGCATCCATTTTGCGTGTGCATAAGCCGACGGAAAATGCCCATGGCCTGTTCAAATTTTTCCAGTGGTTTAATGCGACCTTTGACCGCATCGTCAACTGGTACGGCATTCGCTTAGCCTATTTGAACCAGCGCATCAAATGGTGCGTCGTGTTCCTGATTATTATTTCCGGTATTTCCGGTTTCTTGTTTACCATTATTCCGACTGGTTTCGTACCATCTGAAGATAATGGCTTCCTCATGGTCAATACGACACTGCCGGAAGGCACGTCGCAGACAGAAACACAAAAAATTGCCAACAACTTGGGCAAATGGCTTGAATCACAGCCAGGCGTCAAAATGTCTATGAACGTCGTCGGCTTTAGTATGCTTGCCGGCGGCGCCAAATCCAACGGTGCCGTATCCTTCGTTTCTATGAACGACTGGGACGAACGTAAAACAAAAGACTTATCGGTTGATACGTTGGTTGGCAAAACGATGATGCACGGCATGCAAATACCGCAGGCTACGGTTGTAGCTATCAACCCGCCGCCAATCGACGGGATGGGCGTATCCTCCGGCTTTACCATGCAGATTGAAGACCGCGGCGGTCACACGACAGCCCAGTTAAATGACACGGTACAGAAGTTCCTGGCAGCCGCTCGGAAACGTCCGGAAATCGGCAACATTTATACAGCCTTTTCCAACGATACGCCAGGGTATAAACTGGATATTGACCGCGATAAAGTAGCTCGTGAAGGCGTTTCTCTGAGTTCCGTATATTCTACGCTGCAGGCTTTCTATGGTTCCTATCAGATTAATGATTTCACCATTTTTGGCCGTAACTTTAAAGTTGTCATCCAAGCTTCGCCGGAATACCGCCAGAAGATTGAAGACAACAACAACTTGTATGTACGCAACTCCAAGAATGAATTGGTATCTATTGCCAACTTTGTTCGACCCAAATCCGTCGGTTCTGCTTCTATTATCAACCGCTTTAACGATTACCCGGCTATCAAAGTCATGGGGGCGCCTGCCAGCGGCGTCAGCTCCGGCGATACGCTGAAAGCATTGGAAGAAGTAGCAAAAGAAACGTTGGGTGAAGGCTATCAGTATGAATGGTCCGGCATGAGCCGTGAAGAAGTCAAGGCCGGCAACCAAACGATTTATGTCTTTGCCTTAGCACTGCTCTTTGTATTCTTGGTATTGGCAGCCTTGTACGAAAGCTGGAAAGTACCATTTGCTGTACTCTTTAGTGTACCGACAGGCTTGTTTGGCGCGACACTCTTTACGTATATTTTCAACCAGACCAACAATATTTACTTCCAGATTGGTATTTTGGCTGTCATCGGCTTGGCCGCCAAGAATGCTATCTTGATTATTGAATACGCTAAAGTTCGTGTAGATGAACGCGGCATGGATCCCGTATCGGCAGCTATCGAAGCCGCAAAAATCCGTCTGCGTCCTATCATCATGACGTCCCTGGCATTTGTCGTCGGGTCTATCCCGCTGGCAACAGCTACCGGTGCAGGCGCAGCGTCCCGTGTTACCATGGGCATCGCCGTCGTCTTCGGTACATCCATGGCGACTATCTTAGGGGTATTCATCATTCCGATGCTCTTTATTTTAGTAGAAAAACTGGGGCATCGCGGAAGCTATACGAAACAAAAACCTCAAAACATAGGCAGAATGAGTGACATATAAAAAACTGTCATCTGTTCTTGACCTAGTTAAAAACCAGCAAAGTGCTGTTTTGCATGCGTTGTGTACGCTGCAGGACAGCACTTTTTGGTTCTTTGATAAACAAAGGGAGCGTAAAATAGTTTGTACAAGAGGTGTATTGATAAAATCTTTTATAAAAGTATATACTATGTATATACGTAAGGAGAAACGGCACCATGGAAACAACAATTAAAATTCAAAAGTGGGGAAACTCACATGGGATACGGCTTCCTAAAGTCGTATTGGATGCGGTGCAATGGAAAGAAAATGATACGATAGAAATTATTGAACAAAATGGAAGCCTGCTTCTCAAACCGATTGCACCTAAGCGAAAATCTATTGATGAATTGTTTGCTGGGTATCAGGGAGCGTATAAAGCAAAAGAAATAGACTGGGGAGAAAAAGCGGGTAGCGAAATATGGTAAAACAAGGCTCTATTATCAAAATAAACTTTAATCCCCAATCAGGACATGAACAGGCAGGGTACCGTTCTGCTGTAGTGATTAGCAACAACACGTTTAATGAAAAAGCCAGGCTAGCGATTGTTTGTCCTATAACGAATACAAAAAATAATTTTCCATTGCATATTCCTTTAGATAACAGAACGATAACAACCGGATGCATCTTATGTGAACATATACGGGCATTGGACGTTGAATCCAGAGGATACCGCGTAGTGGAGCAGTTGCCGGAAGACCTTTTACAACAAACATTAAACATAGCATTTGCAGAGATTGATACCCCGTAAAACGAGAAGAAGCATGATTTTGTCGTGCTTCTTCTTTTTAGTTGGGAGAGAAACGGCATTTCACGGCCCCTACTACTTGATGGTAAGTCCGTTGTAAAATGTTGGAGTGCATTTCAAATCATTTCCTAAGGATGGACGAAAGTGAAGGTTTCTTATATTTTTATTATGGAGCCTTTAAAATAAAAAAATTCCAGCGACATTCATAGATTTATTAGTCAAACGTATCAAAAAGAGCAGCAAGCAGAATTGATTGCAGGCATGAAAATCGTTATACTAAGGAAGAACGTATAGAAACATAATAAACATAATATACGTTTATACGTGAGGAGGATATATAAAATGGCAGTATTGACAGTATTTTATTCTCGAGCAGATGAAAATTATTTTAATGGGGCACACAAGTATATTCGCGTAGGCAACACGGAACGGGTTGCGCAGATGGTGGCAGAGATTACAGGTTCGGTATTGTTTAAGATAGAACAAGTCCAGCCGTATGCGGCATCGTATGATGCCTGTGTTGCCCAGGCCCGCCAGGATTTGCAGAATCAGGCACGGCCAGCATTGAAAGCACTGCCCCAGAATTGGGAACAGTATGATGAAATTTATCTTGGCTATCCGAACTACTGCGGCACGATGCCCATGGCCGTATATACGTTTTTGGAAGCACTCGACTTTTCCGGCAAAGTCATTCATCCGTTTTGCACGCATGAAGGCGGCGGCTTGTCGCATACCGAAAAGGATATTCAAAAGGCAGCGCCGGGAGCACGGGTAACGAACGGGTTGGCTGTGCATGGCAGTGCCGCAGCCGACGCCAAAGAAGCCGTCAGCGCGTGGATTGCATCTTGTAAGGCATAATTGGCATCGATATATACAAAAATAAAGTCCTCGAATAGGTGTGTCTGTTCGAGGACTTTTTCTATAGAAACTAGATTACAAATACCATTCCGGACGGCGGGTGGACAGATACGGTACTTGTTTTCGCAGCGCGGCGGCATCTGGCAGATGTATATCACAGCATACGAGTTGTTCTTGATCGTCTGCTTTGACGAGGACGTCGCCTTTGGGGGAGACGACGAGGGATTCGCCGGCAAATTCCATTGCCCCTTCCGTTCCTACACGATTGCACATGGCAATGAAGACTTGGTTTTGCATGGCCTGCACGCGGATTTCCCATTCAAATAGTTCCATCGGTTCGGCTTTGGTATTGGCTGTAGGAATCAGAATTAAATCGGCTCCCTTCAGCGTGCATGTGCGGATGCTTTCCGGCAGATGACGGTCGTAGCAAATGACGATGCCTACTTTGCCCCAAGGCGTATCAAACACTTTAAAACCATCATCGGATGGCGTGTAGTAGTCTTGTTCATAAAACTGTTTGGCCTGGGCGATATGGACCATTTTGGCAGAGTCCAGCCATTTCCCTTCCGGCGTCAGCCAAAGCGACGTGTCGTACCGCTTGCCCTGCAGTTCCAAATACAGGTTGGGAGACAGGTAGTAGTGATGCTGTGCCGCTTTTTGGCACAAAGAGGCAATCACAGGAGCGTCCGGCGTCAGACAGTAGGCGTCGGCGTTTTGCTTTTCATATTGAGGAAAGAACGGCGATAATTGAATTTCCGGAAAAAACAACAGGTCGCAGTCCCTGGCTTCATCACAAAAACGAAGTGACTTGGCGGCGTTTTTCTCCAGGGCTTTTTCCATAGACAGTTGAGCTAAGGCAAGTTTCATAAAATCCCCCCCCTTGGCAGTACCGTGTATTCGTTTAAAAATATACGAAAATTTTTTGAAAAAATGAATACTTTCATTATATTCCATGACAGAGAGATACGCAATAAATGTAAGTTAAAAGAAGTCACAAAGAAAAATATTCTTGAATTTTAATCGAATATATTTCCTGTATATGGAAATGCGGGAAAATACGGATGGATGCCGACATGACAGTCCAGCAGTTTGCACGGCGTCGTTTGCTTTGCTGTAAAATATACTATAATATATAGATGTATATAAGAAATACCTTGAAAGGCTTGTCGGAATAGTGTATGATTTTAAAAGGTTTTATTACAATGTGATACGCAGCGCAGGCAGAAACTGCTTGCTGGAAAGTTAGGATGGAGATATATGCTGGAATTTCCAATTAAACGAACGATTATTATTGATGATACGAAAAAGAAAAAACGAGGCCGTAAGAAAAAAGCAGACGGCGAAAAAATGATCATCAATGGAACGGTAAATCTACCGGAAAAGAAACCGTTGAAGAAATTAGATCCGCTGCCAAAGAATGCCAAAAATCTGGTCATTGTGGAATCACCGGCCAAAGCGAAGACGATTGAACGCTTTTTGGGAAGCGAGTATAAAGTCATGGCCAGCCGCGGCCATTTGCGGGATTTACCGCGCAACCAGTTTGGCGTGAATATAGAAGATGGCTTTACGCCGTCGTATACGAACATGTGGGACAAACGCAAACTCATTGAAGAGCTGCAAAATGAATATGTCCGCTCTAAAAAAGTATATCTGGCAACGGACCCGGACCGCGAAGGGGAAGCGATTTCCTGGCATTTGGCGCATTTGCTGGAAATGGATCCCAAAGATACGTGCCGTGTCATGTTTCATGAAATTACAGAAAAAGCCGTACATGCCGGTATGCAGGACCCGGAACCGATTGATTTGCAGAAAGTGGATGCCCAGCAGGCACGCCGTGTTCTCGACCGTATTGTTGGGTACAAACTGAGCCCGCTCCTTTGGAAAAAAGTCTGCAAGGGTCTCAGTGCCGGCCGTGTGCAGTCTGTAGCCGTGCGGCTGATTTGTGAACGGGAAGAAGAAATCAAGGCGTTTGTGCCGGAAGAATATTGGACGGTCAGCGGAACGTATAAAACCGAAGACGGCCAAGTGCTGACGACAGAACTGGTCAAAATCCATGGAGAAAAAGCTGCCATTGGCGACGGCGACACAGCTGCCCGGATTGCTGCGGACCTGCAGTGGGAAGCCAACGGCCAGGACGGCCATGCGCCGGACCGGATTACCAAGGTCGAAAAACGCAAGCGTAAACGGCAGCCGCAGCCGCCTTTTACGACTTCGACGATGCAGCAGGAATGCGTCAGCAAATTGAATTTTGGCGCCAAAAAGACGATGATGCTGGCACAGCAGCTCTATGAAGGCCTGGATATCGGGGATCGTGGCCATGTCGGCTTGATTACCTATATGCGTACGGACTCGACGCGTATCAATGATGATATGATACAGGCTGCCAGAGAATTTGTGACAGCCAACTATGGAGAAGAATATATTCCGCCGAAGCCCAGAGTGTATAAGACGAAACAATCCAGCCAGGATGCGCATGAAGCCATTCGTCCGACTTCGCTGGAATTGATGCCGTCTGTCGTAGCGCCGTACTTGTCGCGCGACCAGCTGCGGCTGTATACGCTGGTATGGAATCGTTTCCTGGCCAGCCAGATGGAAGCTGTCGAAACGGAACACATGGCGATTACGATTGCCTGTGACCCGTATGAACTGCGTGCAGCCGGATATAAAGTACTTTTCAAGGGCTTTACGGAGTTGTACGAAGATACGAAAAAGGACAAAACGCTCAGCGAACTGCCTCATATAGAAGAAGGGACGCTGGTGCATAATCAGACCGTAGAACCGATTCAGCATTTTACACAACCGCCGGCCCGTTATACCGAAGCCAGCCTCATTAAGACGCTGGAAGAAAAGGGCATTGGCCGCCCGAGTACGTATGCGCCGATTATGGATACGATTCAAAACCGCAATTACGTAGAAAAGAAAGATAAACAATTTGTGCCGACGGAATTGGGCGTTGTCATTGTGGATTTGCTGAAGAAATTCTTTGAACGCATTATCAATGTCGGCTTTACGGCACACATGGAAGAAGAACTGGATGCGATTGAACAGGGCAAAGATACGTATACTCATGTCCTCCAGGAATTTTATGATGTCTTCAAGCCGGAAATGGACGTAGCAGAAGCACAAATGGAAAAAGTCACCGTAGCCGGCCAGGATTCCGGCCAGGTATGCGAACTTTGCGGGGCTCCCATGGTGTATAAGTTTGGCCGTTTTGGCAAATTTTTGGCATGCTCCAACTTCCCGGAATGCCGCAACACCAAAGCGATTGTAGAAGATTTGGGAATTACCTGCCCCAAATGCGGCAAAGGAACGCTGATTAAAAGAAAATCCAAACGGGGCCGTGTATTTTACGGCTGCAGTGAATATCCGGCATGCGATTTTGTCTTGTGGAATCAGCCGGTAGATAAAAAATGCCCGGTATGCGGCAGCATTATGATTGTTAAACATTATAAAAAAGGACCGGATAAAATCTTCTGCAGCAACGCAGAATGTGAAAACCATAAAAAGGGAGAAGTAGTGAATGAAGAATAGTGTACTTGTCATCGGTGCCGGGCTGGCTGGCTCGGAAGCAGCTTATCAGCTTGTCAAGCGGGGAATTCCCGTAGAGCTTGCAGAAATGCGCCCTGTGAAGTCGTCACCGGCGCACCATACGGATTTGTTTGCCGAATTGGTATGCAGCAACTCGCTGCGGGCGGCGAATGTAGAAAACGCAGTAGGCCTTTTGAAAGAAGAAATGCGCCGTTTGGGCTCGCTGATTATGGAAGCGGCTGATACGCATCGGGTACCGGCCGGCGGCGCGCTGGCCGTAGACCGCGTCCCGTTCAGCCAGTACATTACGGACGCCCTGCGCCAGCATCCGTTGGTCACTATCCGGCATGAAGAAATCACGACGCTGCCGGATGACCAAATCTGCATTATTGCGACAGGCCCGCTGACCAGCGATGCCTTGGCAGAAACGATCCAAACGATGACAGGCGCGGAGTATTTTCATTTTCATGATGCGGCGGCCCCGATTGTCACTATCGAATCACTGGATATGACGAAAGTATATCGGGCTGCCCGCTATGGAAAAGGCGGTGCCGATTATCTCAACTGCCCCTTTACAAAAGACGAATACGAAGCCTTTTGGCAGGTGCTGACGACGGCAGAATGCGCGCAGCTGCATGAGTTTGAAAAAAACGACAACGTATTTGAAGGCTGCATGCCGATTGAAATCATGGCGTCCCGCGGTATCGATACGATGCGCTTTGGCCCGATGAAGCCTGTAGGCTTAGAACTTCCCGGTACGGGAGAACTCCCGTATGCCGTCGTACAGCTTCGCCAGGACAACGGCAGCGCGACGCTCTATAATATCGTCGGGTTTCAGACGCATTTGAAATTCGGCGAACAAAAACGGGTCTTTTCGATGATTCCGGGGCTGGAACATGCCGAATTTGTACGGTATGGCGTGATGCACCGCAATTCATACATCAATTCCCCGATTTTACTGGAACCGACACTGCAGTACCGGCGCAACCGTAACGTATTTTTTGCCGGCCAGCTGACTGGTGTCGAAGGGTATTTGGAATCGGCGGCCATGGGGTTGCTGGCAGGCCTCAATGCGGCGCGCATGCTGCAGGGACAGGAATGCCTGACCTTTTCCAAGCGGACTGCCATGGGCGGCCTGAGCCAGTATATTTCCAGCGGCCCCAACGATAATTTCCAGCCCATGAATATCAACTTTGGCATTATGGAACCCTTGGGAATCAAAAAACGCATGAAAAAGAAAGAAAAAAATGCCTTATTGGCAAAACGTGCGTTGGAAGAAATTGACGAAATGAAGGAGAAGATATAGTATGTCTGAATTAATGTCTACAGAATTTCATGCAACGACCATTGTTGCAGTACAAAAAGACGGCAAAACCGCCATTGCCGGTGACGGACAGGTCACGATGGGAAACGCGGTCATTATGAAAGCAACCGCGCAAAAAGTCCGCCGCCTGTATCACGGCAAAATCATCAGCGGTTTTGCCGGCTCTGTAGCAGACGCGTTTACCTTGTTTGACCATTTTGAAGAAAAACTCAACGAATATAACGGCAATCTCGTCCGCAGTGCTGTTGAATTGGCGAAAGATTGGCGTTCCGATAAAATCCTGCACAAACTCGAAGCTTTGCTGCTGGTAGCTGACAGTCAGCGTATTTTGCTGATTTCCGGCAACGGCGAAGTCATTGAACCGGACGACGGCATTTCTGCCATTGGTTCCGGCGGCAACTATGCGCTGGCTTCCGGCCGGGCTCTGCTGCAGAATACGGATTTGTCCGCCCGTGAAATTGCTGAAAAATCGCTGCATATCGCGGCCGATATTTGTGTATATACTAACCACAATGTCATCGTAGAAGAAATCTAAGAGGAAACTGAGGAGAAGAAATGAACGAAGCAGAATTAACACCGAAACAGATTGTAGCTGAATTGAATAAATATATTGTAGGACAAACAGAAGCGAAAAAATCCGTGGCTATTGCCCTGCGCAACCGTTGGAGACGCAAGCATTTGAGTGAAGATATGCAGGATGAAATCATTCCTAAAAATATTTTGCTCATCGGCCCTACGGGCGTAGGCAAAACCGAAATTGCCCGCCGCCTGGCTAAGCTGGTCGGTGCGCCTTTTATCAAAGTAGAAGCGACAAAATACACGGAAGTCGGCTATGTCGGCCGTGACGTAGAACAGATTATCCGCGACTTGGTAGCCAATGCCATCCGCATGGTGCAGGAACAGGAAAGCCAGCGGTTTGAAACCAAAGCGGAAGAAGAAGCCAACAAACGAATTTTGCAAGTATTCTGGCCGAAAAAGACTATAAAAGAAAAAGTAGTCAATCCGATGGAAGCTTTTTTCTCCAGCGATGATGATGACGATGAAGAAAAACAGCAGGAACAGCCGACACAGCTCGAAGAAGGCAAATCCGACCGCCGGCAGAAGATGTTTGAAGATATTTGCGCCCACAAAATGGATGAACGGGAAATCGAAGTAGAAGTCAAAGAACAGGAACGAGCTATTCAAGGTATCCTGACAGGCAACTCTACCGAAGAATTGACCAATAACTTCCAGGAAATGCTGGGCAGCATTATGCCGAAAAAGAAAAAGAAAAAGAAGATGACTGTCGCTAAAGCACGGGAAATTTTTAAAGAAGAAGAATTGGAAAAATGTCTGGATATGGATGTCATCGTCGATAAAGCCATTGAAGCGACCGAACAGGCCGGCATTGTATTTATTGATGAATTTGACAAGATTGCCGAAAAAGGCCGCGGCGGCGGCCCGGATGTATCCCGTGAAGGCGTACAGCGGGATATTCTGCCGATTGTCGAAGGTGCGACGGTCAATACCAAATACGGCCCGGTCAAAACAGATCACATTCTCTTTATCGCAGCTGGCGCGTTCCATGTATCCAAGCCCAGCGACCTGATTCCGGAACTGCAGGGCCGCTTCCCTATCCGCGTCGAACTGCAATCGCTGACCGTAGAAGATTTCCGCAAGATTTTGACGGAACCGAATCAGTCTTTGGTCAAACAATATACCTCTTTGCTGGCAACGGACGGCGTAACGCTCCATTTTACAGATGACGGCATCGACGCGATTGCTGAATACGCCCACCGCGTCAATTTGGAAACAGAAAATATTGGTGCCCGCCGTCTGCATACGATTCTGGAAAAGATATTGGAAGATGTAGCCTATGAAGCACCGGATATCGCAGATACGCAGATTGATGTCAACAAAGACTTTGTCTTCAGCAAGTTGGATGATGTTGTTCAGAATGTGGATTTGAGCCACTACATTTTATAAGGGAGATATATGAGACCGTATACGAAATTATATGTAACCCGCAAGGGGGAACTGGCTGCTAAAAGCGGCCATCCCTGGGTGTTTGGGGAAGAAGTAACCCGCGTCGAAGGAGAATACAAGACAGGCGATATTGTCGATGTCTACAGCGCCAAAGACCGGTACCTGGGTACAGGATTTGCCAATGATATTTCTAAAATCCGCGTGCGGATTTTGTCGGATAATGCTAATGACCGCTTTGATGACGCCTTTTGGCAGCGTCGTGTCAAATACGCTTTGGACTACCGCCGTACTGTCATGGGTCCCAAAGATTTTGCCTGCTGCCGTCTTATTTTTGGCGATGCGGACCAAATGCCGGGATTGACTGTAGACCGCTATAATGATGTCCTCGTGGCGCAGACGCTGTGCTACGGCATGGACCAGGTCAAACCAATTATTTTTAAGGCCTTGGTCGATGAGCTGGCTGCCATGGGAGTCACTGTCCGCGGTATTTATGAACGCAATGATGTCAAAGTCCGGGAACTGGACGGCATGGAACAGTACAAAGGCTGGTATCAAGCCGATTTTCTGCCGACACCGGGAAGCGTCTTGACGACGATTGATGAAAACGGCATCTACTATGACGTCGATGTAGAAAACGGTCAAAAGACGGGATTCTTTTTGGATCAAAAATATAATCGCCGGGCTGTTGGCAAGATTGCAGCAGGCCGGCACGTACTGGACTGCTTCACGCATACCGGCGCGTTTGCTCTGAATGCGGCCAAAGGCGGGGCTGCTTCGGTAGTTGCCGTCGATATTTCGCAGGAAGCTGTCGATATGACCAACGAAAATATTCAGAGAAATGGCTTGAGCCATATTGTGACGGCCAAGCAGGCCAACGTATTTGATTTATTGACAGAGCTGGCAGAAACGAAGCGCCATGACTACGATTTTATTATTTTGGACCCGCCGGCATTTACCAAATCAGGCCATACGGTACATAATGCGATGCGCGGCTACAAAGAAATCAATTTGAAAGCTATGAAGCTGCTGCCGCGCGGCGGTTATTTGGCAACGTGTTCGTGTTCGCATTTTATGCGCGACGACTTGTTCCGCCGCATGCTGCGGGAAGCGGCCAAAGATGCAGGCGTGCATTTGCGGCAGATTGAAGGACGCCAGCAGTCGCCGGACCATCCGATTTTATGGAATGTGCCGGAAACCGATTATTTGAAATTTTATCTGTTTCAAGTCGTTTAAGCATAGGGATTGCAGAAAAAATATGCTATAATAGCACTAATTAACAAGATGATTCTACAAGCCAAAAAGGGGGAGACGGTATCATGAAGTTTAGAAGTACCCGTTCAAATGAATGTGTTTCACCATCCTATGCCCTGCTGCATGGGTTAGCCAAAGACGGCGGTTTATATGTGCCGGAAACATTTCCGGAAAACGTATTGCAGTATAAAGAGTTAGCCGGCAAGTCCTATCAGGAAATTGCAGCTGTCGTATTGTCATATTTCTTCACGAATTTTACAGATGAAGAACGAAAAAAAATGATTGCCGCAGCCTATAACAGCGAAACCTTTCGGGATGAACGAATTGTTCCCCTGCATTCCTTGGATGCCGACGTCAGCATTTCTGAATTATTTCACGGCCGCACCTTAGCGTTTAAAGACTTGGCGTTGTCGCTGTTTCCCTATCTGTTGACAGCTGCCAAAAAGCAGGAACAGGAAGACCGGGATATTCTCATTCTGACAGCGACGAGCGGCGATACGGGGAAAGCTGCCCTGGAAGGCTTTAAGGATGTAGACGGCACCAACATCATGGTATTTTATCCCAGTGAAGGGGTCAGCCCGATGCAGAAACAGCAGATGCAGAAGCAGGAAGGCGACAATGTCAAGGTATCGGCCATTTACGGCAATTTTGATGATGCGCAGAGTTTCCTCAAACGCGTATTTACCAATGAAGAAGTCAACGCCTATGCCAATGACAAGGGCGTACTGTTTTCTAGTGCCAACTCCATTAACATCGGCCGCCTTTTTCCGCAGATTGCGTACTATGTATCGACGTATGTATCACTGGTCGATAACGGCGCGATTGCTGAAGACGAACCGTTTGACGTTGTCGTACCGACAGGCAATTTCGGCAATATCCTGGCCGGCTATTTTGCTAAGAAAATGGGCGTACCGATTGGCAAGCTGATTTGTGCATCCAATAAAAACAACGTCCTGGCTGATTTCTTTGCGACAGGCGTATATAATATGAACCGTGAATTTTATACGACAGACAGTCCGTCCATGGATATTCTGCTGTCCAGCAACTTTGAACGGTTCCTGTTCTATGCAGCCGGTGAAGATGCCGAAAAAGTAGCAACATGGGAAACGGATTTGCTGGAAACGGGCCGCATGTCCGTATCGCCGCAGGAATTGGCTGCGCTGACAGAAGAATTTGAAGGCGGCTGGATTGACGATGATGAAACAGAAGCTGTCATTAATCATGTCTACAATGATTTCGGCTATTTGCTGGACCCGCATACGGCAGTTGCCTACGGCGTGTTCATGAACCGGCATAAACAGGGACTGGATGCAGGCCGTCATACGGTCATTATGGCAACGGCGCATCCGTATAAATTCCCGCCGGTCATTTGCAAAGCCCTGGCGCTGCAGACGTACGAAGATCCCTTTGATATGCTCATGGAAATCGGCAGTGTTACCGGCATGGCGCTTCCCAAACCGCTGGCAGCATTGAAAAACAAACCGGTACGGTTTAGCGATACCATTGAAAAAGAACAGATGAAACAGGCCGTCTTATCGTTTGTAGATGCTATTAGTATGAAATAGTATATAGTAGTATAATGAAAGCAGGCACATATCGTGAGTAAAGGTGTTATTTATATGATTTTTTCGGCATTGGCGTTCAGTATACAGAATGTCATTGTCAAAGAATTATCGTATACGATGGGAACCGGAGAAATTGGATTTTTCCGTGGATTTCTCAGCGCGGTTTTGATATTGGGACTGATGAAGGCACAGCATATTCATTTTTCTCATTGTGACAAAGGTGCGCTGTGGTTTCGGGGAATCGCCGGCGGTATTGGCATGATTTGTATTTTTTATGCCCTGCGGGGAATGCCTTTGGCTGATGTGTCTATTTTATCGCAGCTGTCTGCATTTTTTGTCATGCTGTTTGCAGCTGTATTTCTCAAAGAAGTCTTGCCGAAAGGGGCAGGGCTTCCTTTGCTTGTCATTGTGGCCGGCGCATGCTTGGTCGTACGGCCTTGGAACTTTGCGTCTTTTAACGTCTATTCCCTGTTTGTGCTGGCACAGGCTGTCTGCGCGGCCGCGGCGTATACGACGATTAGCAAACTGACCGGCTCCGGCAAGCATCACCAGTATGAAATCGTGTTTTATTTCCTCTTTTGCGCAGCCGTTGCCAGTGCGGTGCTTATGGGATTTGATTTTAAAATCCCCAATTTACGGGAATGGGGATTCTATGTTTTATTGGGAATCGTTACGGTCATCGCGCAGATTTGGATGACGGAAGCGTATGCCAATGCCAATCCTGTCGTCGTCAGCTTTGTCGCGTATATCGGCGTATTTTTTAACGCCTTGTGGGGATTTGTCATTTTCAACGAATTCTTGACGCTCATGACGATCGTCGGCGGGATTTGTATTGTCGGCGGCTCGATGTATTTGACGAAGCTGAAACATGATGCAGCGGCTGTCAAACCGTCTGTAACGGTTCGCAGCATTAAAGGAGATACGAAATAATGAATGGAAAGACAATTTCGGAAACACATATAAAGATACTCTTTTTCGTTCTCCTAGTGGCCTTGTTGGGCGGCATACATATAGTACTTCCTGATTTTTATCAAACAGTTTGGGATTTATCCATCAGCGGCAACATGGACGGCACGATTGACTATTTGCGCTCTTTTGGCGTATGGGCCATGGTCGTCAGCATGATTATTGACATCGTCATCAATATTGTCGGTTTTTTGCCGTCCATTTTTATTTCTACGGCCAATGGCGTCTTGTTTGGTATTGGCACCGGGACGGTCGTATCCTGGCTGGCTGAAACGATTGGCGTTATTATTAGTTTCTTTTTTATGCGGACGCTGTTTCGCAGCAAAGCGAAACAGGTCATTGAAAAGAGCCGCATGCTCAGCAAGCTGGATGAATACAGTACGCTCAAGGCGATGATTATTGCGCGGGCCGTGCCGTATTCACCGAACGGGCTTGTGACGGCGTTGGGGGCACTAAGCCATATCAGCTATCGGGACTATGCGATTGGCTGTTTGATTGGCAAGCTGCCGTCGGTAGCTGTGGAGGTTATCGTCGGGCATGATGTCGTCATGATGGAAGAACATTCACTGCGGCTGACTATTCTGGTTGTTTTGGTATCTGTTGTCTACGGCGGCTTGTGGTATTGGAACCGGCGCCACAACGCGAAAAAAGTGCTGATGCAAATGGAAAAAGACATGAAGGATGAAAAAGGACGGTCGTAATTAGGCATAGATACCTCTGAATATGGGACAGCTTCCCATGTTTGGAGGTGTTTTTTGGGGCTTTTTATACAAAAAGGAGAAGATATGGTACGAAGCATGACTTCCGGCAGTCCGATTCGATTGATTTTATCGTTTACGGTGCCGCTCTTAATTGGCAATGTATTTCAACAATTTTATAATATTGCCGACATTATTATCGTTGGCCGCATTATCGGCGTGCATGCCCTGGCGGCTGTAGGGGCGGCCGGGCCGCTGTTTATGGCGTTGATTGGCCTGACGATTGGGCTGTCGTCCGGCTTTTCGGTCATTACGGGACAGCGGTTCGGCGCCGGTGATGAAGCAGGCGTGCGTCATTCTGTGGCGATGTCGGCCATGCTGGCTGTCGGGATTACGGCAATACTGACGGCTGCTGCCGTCATTCTCATGCCGCAAATCATGATTTTGATGAATATTTCTGATGAGCTGTACGATGACTCGTATCAGTATATTATCATCATTGCCTACGGTATCATTGCCATGATGATGTACAATCTGCTGTCTGCCATTTGCCGAGCCTTAGGCGACAGCCGGACGCCGTTGTACTTTTTGATGGTGTCTTCCGTGCTGAATGTCGGCTTGGCGCTGCTGTTTATTCAGCAGTTTGGCTGGGGCGTTCCCGGCTCGGCTATTGCGTTGGTCATTGCGCAGGGTATCTCTGCCGTATTGTGCTTTGGCTACATGCTCAAGCGGTTTCCCATGCTGCGCCTGACTCGCCGTGACTGGGTATGGGATCGTGCGTTTGCTTGGAAGCATTTGCGGTTGGGCCTGCCGATGGCAGCGCAGTTTACGATTATTTCACTGGGCATTTTGGCAATTCAGTCGATTTGCAATACCTTTGGACCGGAAACGATTGCCGGCTTTGTCTCTGCGACGCGTATTGAACAGCTGGCATTACAGCCCATGGTTTCCTTTGGCATTGCAATGGCCGTATATTCTGCCCAAAATTTTGGCGCGCGCCACTATGAACGGATTCGGACTGGTGTGCGCCAATGCTCGCTCGTTTCCTTTGTTTTTTGTGTGGCGGCTATTTTTGCCATGCTGTTTTATGGCCGGGAATTGATTTCTATCTTTACGAGTGAGCCCGATGAGCTGCTCCTCGACCAAGCCTCGCTGTATTTGCGGACTTCTGTGCCGTTTTATCTCTTTTTGGGGCAGATTTTTGTATACCGCAACGCCTTGCAGGGCATGGGGATTTCCAGCGTGCCGCTGATCAGCAGTATTATTGAATTGGTGCTGCGCGGCGTGGCAGCCTTTGTGCTGGCAGGCATGTGGGGCTTTTTCGGTATCTGCTGTGCCAGCCCGATTTGCTGGGTAGCAGCCTGCTTGTTTACGACGGGCAGTTATTTCTATGTACGCCGCACGATGAAACGGGCCGGTCAGTAAAAAGATTGTCAGGCACGGCAATGCATGGTACAATAGCTGTGTTGTGATTGCGTTCGTTTGTTTGCATAGGGGGAAATAATGGCACGGCCTATTGATATATTAAAACAATATTTTGGTTATACTGCGTTTCGGCCTGGCCAGGAAGAAGTCATACAGACACTGCTGCAGGGACAGGATTGCCTGGCTGTCATGCCGACTGGCGCGGGAAAATCTATCTGTTTTCAGATTCCGGCCCTGCTGCTGCCGGGCATTACGATTATCATCTCACCGCTCATTTCACTGATGAAAGATCAGGTCGATGCCTTGATTACTCAGCAGATTCCGGCGACATATATCAACAGCCAGTGTACCTTTGAAGAAGCGAAACAGCGGTTTGCCGCGATTCGCGCCGGCCGTGTCAAGTTGGTATATGTATCGCCGGAACGGCTGCAAAATGAGTTTTTTGCGTCCTTTATGCAGACCATGCCCATTGCCATGCTGATTATCGACGAAGCCCATTGTGTATCGCAGTGGGGCCATGATTTCCGTCCCAGCTACTGTGCTGTCAAAGACTGGCTGCAGACCTTGCCGCGCCGTCCGATTGTCGGCGCATTTACGGCTACGGCGACGGAAAAAGTAAAGCAGGATATGCTGGCACTGCTGGGACTAGAAAACGAACGCATTTTTATTGGCGGCTTTGACCGGCCTAATTTATATTTTCGCGTCGTCGCCAATGCCGATAAACTGCATTTTGTCTTGGCTTATATCCAAAAGCACCGCGGTGAAAGCGGCATTATCTATGCGGCAACGCGGAAGGAAGTAGACCGTGTATATACGGAACTGCGCAGCCGGGGACTGCGTGTCGGACGCTATCATGCCGGCATGAGCGACAGCCAGCGGCAGAAAGCACAGGATGATTTTACCTATGACAATACGGATATCATGGTAGCCACCAATGCCTTTGGCATGGGCATAGACAAAAGCAACGTCCGTTTTGTCATTCACTATCAGATGCCGAAAAATCTGGAAAGCTATTATCAAGAAGCCGGCCGTGCCGGACGAGACGGCGCACCGGGAGAATGTATTCTGCTGTTTAACCGGCAGGATATTATGATTCAAAAATATTTGATTGAAATATCCGTCCACAATCCGCAGCAGCAGGAAAAAGAACTGCAGATGTTAAACCGCATGGTGGGCTACTGCGAAAGCAGGCAGTGTCTGCGCCATTATATTTTGACTTATTTTGGCGAGCAGCCTGCATGGCAGCGCTGTGAAAGCTGCGGCAACTGCGATCAGGAAGTAGTCGAAGAAGACCGCACGCCGGCAGTACGCAACATCTGCCAGTGTGTCGATGAGCTGAAAGGGCGGTTTGGCCTGACGATGATTTGCGATATTTTAAAAGGCAGCCAAAATGCAAAAGTCAAACGATACGGCTTTCAGCGCAATACGTCGTTTGGCCTGCTGGGAGATTTTTCAGGCAGTGAGATTCGGGATATGCTGCGCCAGGCGATTGACGACGGCTTTTTACAGCAGTCCGAAGGGCAGTATCCTGTGGTCAGTCTGACAGCGGCAGGCCGAGATGTACTGGCAGGCAACAGGCAGGTCGTACAGGAACGGGTGATTGCACCGGCTGAAGCGGAAGCCGTGCTTGCTAAGCCCAAACGCAGCGGTGTTGTCGATGAAGAAGCGCTGCGTCCTTTGTTTGACGCCTTGCGTGCCGCACGCTACGAATTGGCTAAAAAAGAACATATTCCGCCGTTTGTCATTTTCTCCGATGCGACGCTGTGGGAAATGGCTGCGCACCAGCCGCAGACGCTGGCAGATATGGCGGCCATCAAAGGTGTCGGCGAATTTAAGTTGAATAAATATGGAAAACGATTTATAGATGTCATTGCAAAAGCAGCAGAAACACAGAGGTGATTTTCATGAGTAAAGCAGATACGCAGTATTTGGATATAGTAGAACATATTTTAAAAGACGGCTATTATGCCAACAACCGGACGGGAATTCCTACATATAAACTGCCCCATCAAACCATGCAGTTTGACTTGGAAGAAGAATTTCCGATTCTGACGACAAAATTTGTAGCCTTTAAAACGGCCGTTAAAGAAATTTTATGGATTTGGCAGCTGCAGAGCAACGATGTGCGGGAACTGCAGAAGATGAACTGCCATGTCTGGGACGAATGGATGCGGGAAGACGGTACGATTGGCAAAGCCTATGGCTATCAAATCCGCAAATACAAACAAGTAGATACGCTGCTGCGCACGCTCAAAGAAGACCCGCAAAGCCGCCGCATGATCGTTTCGCTGTGGAATATTGAAGATTTGCCGGATATGGCCCTGCAGCCGTGCGCCTATCAGACGCTGTGGGACGTAACGGACGGACGGCTGAACTGCATGCTCATTCAGCGGAGCGGCGATATGGGATTGGGCGTGCCCTTCAACATGACGCAGTATGCCGTTTTGATTCATTTGATTGCCCAAGCGGCAGGGCTGAAGCCCGGCTTGTTTACACATGTCATCAACAACGCCCATATCTATGCCAATCATGTGGAAACGCTGAAAACGCAGCTGGCACGCCGCAGTCAGGCACTGCCGGCACCTAAATTACTCCTCAATCCGGATATTACTAATTTCTATGATTTTACGATTGATGATATCCAGTTGGACCATTACCAGCATTTAGGAAAATTAGCGATGGAGGTGGCCGTATAATGCTTCACATGATAGCGGCAGTCGCCAAAGACGGCGGCATAGGCAAAGACAATCAGCTGCTGTGCCATATTTCAGCGGACTTGAAACGGTTTAAAGCCCTCACGATGGGACATGCCATCATCATGGGCCGCAAAACCTTTGAAAGCCTGCCGGGACTGCTGCCGGGTCGGCAGCATATCGTGTTGACGAGCCAGCCGGACTATGTGCAGCACCATCCGGGCATCACAGTGTATCACAGCGTTAACGAACTGTGCGCACAGCTGAACGCCGGGCAAGATTATTTCATCATCGGCGGCGCGTCGTTATATGCGGCGTTTATGGATAAAGCCGACAGCATGTATTTGACAGAAATCGATGCGTCTTTTCCGGCAGATACGTATTTCCCGTCTATCGCAGCTGAAGATTGGCACATAACGGAACG
Source organism: uncultured Megasphaera sp. (assembly GCA_934193515.1). Lineage (GTDB taxonomy): Bacteria > Bacillota > Negativicutes > Veillonellales > Megasphaeraceae > Megasphaera. The sequence goes on from CAKPVJ010000003.1 coordinate 113,999, forward strand.
GGAACGGCATGACGTAGGTGAACATAATAAATATGCATACGAATTCGTTCGTTATGTAAAAAATGTAAGAAAGTAAGGCGGTTTCAGCATGTCTGCCTTATATAAATTCGGTTGACATTGCTTATCGATTATGGTACACTAACACAAGAGCTAGAAGATAGCTGGAATTGTTTTTTTAGGAGGATTTTGTTATGCACGGTAAAGTAAAATGGTTTAGCGCAGAAAAAGGTTATGGCTTTATTGAAAGAGAAGATGGCGGCGATGTATTTGTACATTTTTCAGCTATCCAGGAAGATGGTTTCAAATCCTTGACTGAAGGTCAGGAAGTTGAATTCGACATCGTTGATGGTGCTCGTGGACCGCAGGCTGCTAACGTAGTCAAAGCGTAAGCAATATAGATCGACCTTTTAAACCGGTAACAGTTGTTACCGGTTTTTTTATACGCATAAAATTAAAATATGATACAATATACCTGTACGATTACTAGCTGAAGCTCATAAAGGAGAAGGTCATGAAAGGGAAGCGCGATATCATAAAACGCAGGATTGAAGCCGCGCAGGGACGGATTCCTGCCGATTTGGTTATCAAAAACTGTCATATTGTCAATGTCTATACGCAGACGATAACGGAAGGAGATATTGCCGTTATCGATGGATATATTGCCGCTGTCGGCGGTTCCTATGAAGGACGGGCCGTATGGGACGGCAAGGGGGCCTATGCCGCACCGGGATTGATTGAAAGTCATATCCATATCGAGTCATCTTACGTCAGTCCGGAAGAATTCGGCCGCCTTTTGGTTCCGTTGGGCACGACGACGGCTATTGCCGACCCGCATGAAATCGTCAATGTCTGCGGGTTGGATGGGCTGTCTTATATGATGGAAGCAGCCAAACAGACAGCGATGGACATTCGCTATATGGTGCCGTCCTGTGTCCCGGCGACCGACTTTGACCACAGCGGCGCGGTCCTGCATGCGCCGGAGCTGCAAGAACCGCTTCGCAGTCCGGATACATTTGGGCTGGGAGAACTGATGAATTATCCCGGCGTGCTGGCTGCAGATGACGACATTATAGAAAAAATCACAGCCGCGCAGGAAGCACATAAGGTAATTGACGGGCACAGTCCGGGACTGCATGGCGACGGGCTGCAGGCTTATATCGGTTCCGGCATTGCGACGGACCATGAATGTGCAGATATAGAAGATGTCCGCGAACGCATTGCTGCCGGTATGTACGTCATGCTGCGCAACGGCTCGGCATGCCATGATTTGCCGCGCTTGATACAGGCTGTTACTCCGGCTTCTCTCAGACGCTTTCTGCTGTGTTCGGATGATTTGCATCCCCATACGATTATGGCAAAAGGCCATTTAAATGAACATCTGCGCCTTTGCGTGCAGCACGGTATCTCAGCCGCCGCGGCGATTACGATGGCCACGCTGAATCCGGCTGAATGCTATCAGTTGACAGACCGGGGCGCGCTGGCACCGGGAAAACGGGCCGACATCGTGTTGTTCCAAGACCTGCAGGATTTTAAAGCGCAGGCGGTATGGATTGCCGGAACGCTGGCAGGAAAAGACGGGACATACAGGCTGCCTTTTACGCGCAGTGATTACAGCCGTGTCAGCAGTACTGTCCATCTCCGTGATTTTTCCCAGGAAAAGCTGCGCATGCATCTCAAAAGCACGCATGTACATACGATTGATATCCTGCCGGGCAGTGTCGTAACGAAAAAAGGCACAGCAGATATTCAACTCGATGCCCAAGGTGATTTCGTATACAATCCCCAGGAAGACATCGTCAAAGTGGCTGTCGTCGAACGGCATCATGGGACCGGTCATGTAGGCTTGGGACTGCTTCGCGGCTATGGTCTGCAACAAGGGGCCGTCGCCGTATCGATTGCGCACGATTCCCACAATATTATCACGGCCGGCACGAATACTGCCGATATGGCTGCTGCCGTAACCGAATTGGAACGGCAAAAAGGCGGTATGGTATTGGTGCTGAATGGCCGCGTCTTGGCGTCGATTCCGCTGCCGATTGCCGGCTTGATGAGTGACCAGAGCGGTGCCTGGGTCGATACGCAGATGGCATCCTTATACCACATAGCCCGTCATACTATGGGCATCCATGAAGATGTCGATGTCATTATGACGTTATGCTTTATGTCGCTGCCGGTCATTCCCGCCATCAAGCTCATGGATACGGGCTTGTTCGATGTCGAATCCTTTTCGTTTATTTCTATAGAAGCAGACTAGGTGACAAACGATGTCTATACCTGTATACCGATTATATAATGAAAGAAACAACCCCTATAAACTGGAACTGCGGGCCGGCAGAAACGGCTTATACAAAGAAGTGGCATGGGTTCACATTATGGAAGATACCGAGTATGCGTCTTTTTTGTCTAAAAATGAACTGATTTTTACGACCGGCATGGGCAAAGGCGACAATGCCCGCTGGCTGCAGAAATTCATTGCGGCGTTGATTGCCATAGGCTCTACGGGAGTCGTACTCAATATCGGCAAATATATTACTGAAGAAGATATTACCGAAGACGTTGCGGCTTTATGCAATGAACACCAATTTCCACTCTTTACGATGCCTTGGAATATTCGACTGTCCGATATTACACAGGATTTTTTGTATTCTATTTTTTTGACAAAGCAGAAAGAATATGAAATCGTCAGTGCCTGCAAACAGCTTTTCTTTGAGCAGCGTCCGCTGGAAGCGATCAACCGGCTCAAGCTGCATGGCTTTACAGAACGAGGAAATTATCAGGTCATGGGCCTGCATTTTCAGGATGTGCAGTCTGTAGACCAGCTGGAAACCTTACTGACGTCATATAAATTTATTTTAAACGAACAGGGCGCAAAATATATTGTATTTCCTTTGAAAAAATTAATTGTTTTGATGATGAAAGTCGAAAACCCAGACGAAGCGGCGAAGATGATACAGGACTTATACGTGCAGCTTCATGACCGGGAAGAAGTAAAGCCCGTCATCGGCAGCAGCATGATTGTATCCTCGCTGCATGAATTGGCGATTGCTTATGAACAGGCCGTGTGTGCTGTCACATGGGCATGCGTTCACCGCAAACACTGTCAGTACTTTGGTGCGCTGGGCGTCTATGCCCTGCTGTTTTCGCAGCGCAACGACTTGGCCATGCGTGAACTTCATGACAAGGCGCTGGGGCCGGTACTGCAGTACGATGCGGCGCATAAGCGGGACTTGTTCCATACGCTGGAATCGTATATTGCACACAACGGCAGTATTCAGGCCGTAGCTCGGGAAACGTATGCCCACCGCAATACCGTAGCGTATCGGATTCAAAAAATTGAAACACTGCTCCAATGCGATTTGAACGCAGAAGATACGCGTTTTACGTATTACCTGGCCTGTCATATTCACCATTACTTTCAAATTATGAAAGATAGACATGATATTTTGTAATTAAATATGGCGTTTTCTTGTGCATCAAGCACAAAAACATAAAAAAATATTGGTTTTTCAACTCGTTGAGCCTTTTGCATTATGTGTATATAATGGACACATAAGAAAGCAAAAGGCTGTTTTTTTATAATGGTTAACGAAAATACATGATATTTTTTAAAAATATTTTGGTTTGCGTAGTAAATGTGAAAAAACATGATAAGTTGGATGAGCAGAGGAGAGGATATGGAAAAAGAATGATGGATACGGCAAGTCCCCTTTAGCTAAATGATTGGGGCAGATACAAAAATGGAGAAGAAGAAAGGAGGCGGATTGGTTTGGCGCATTCGCAAAGGCAAGAAAAAGATTTTAATGCATTTTTAAATCGGCTGACCGTGTATTGTGGGAGTACTAATTTTCTGGATGGCTATATTTTAGCGGCTATTGGCCCGGCATTGGTACATCTGGGACCTATTTTAAACCTAAATTCGTTTTGGACGGGGGCCATTGGGGCCGGGTCGCTGATTGGGATTTTAGTAGGAGGACCGATTTTTGGCTATGTTTCGGATAAAGTAGGGCGCAAGCTGCCGTTTATGGTTATCCCGATTGCCATGGCGATATTGTCCATTCTCTCGATGTTTGTCACTAGTGCAGAACAGTTGTTTATCGTGCGGTTCCTTTTGGGGTTGGTTATCGGGTCGGATTATCCGAGTGTTACCTCCTATTTGGCCGAATATTCTCCGGCCCACCGGCGCGGCTTTATGATTGGCTGTCTGATGATTATGTGGATTTGCGGCATGACCCTGGGCGAAGTGGTTGGCTATATCGTATACGATTCAGCGTATAATTGGCAGATTTTATTGGGGATTACCGCTGTACCAGCTATCATTTTGGTGTACTTGAGACGCAACTGTCCGGAATCGCCGCGTTGGCTCATGAATAAAGGACGTGTGGAAGAAGCAACCGCTATTATGAAAGAAATTTACGGCCCTGATGCAGACGTATCTTCGCTGGAAGAAACGACTGTCAAAACATCGTATACAGAATTGTTTACGCCGAAATATTTAAAACGTATCTTTTTTGCCGGCATTTTCTGGGCAACGCAAGTACTTCCCATGTTTGCGATTTATATCTTTGGCCCATCGCTGCTCAAAGCAATTAAACTCAGCGAAGGAAAGGATTTGCTCCTTGGTAATTCGGTCATTGGCTTGATTTTTGTTATCGGCGTCGTATTAGGCACGTTGATTATCGAAAAGTTTGGCCGCCGTCCGCTGATTATTTGGAGTTTCGTCGGCATGGCGATTGGCTTATTAGTCTTTGGGATTGTTGAAGAACCGCCATTCTGGCTGATTGTTACTGGTTTTACCGTATACGCTTTGGCATCGGGCCCTCCCAATGTCTTGGACTGGGTATATCCCAATGAATTGTTCCCGACGGAAATTCGCGCAGCCGGCGTTGGCATGGCGACCTGCATCAGTCGATTCGGTCCGATTTTAGGTACTTTTGGATTACCCTATTATTTGGAAATGTTTGGCATTCAAATGACGATGCTTACCATGGTCGGTATCATTGCATTTGGCTTAGTTGTCTGCATCCTGATGGCACCGGAAACACGGGGACTGAATTTAGCAGAAGCCAGCGGAGCCGTACCGATTGGCACGGAAGAAAAACGGAAAGCAGAAGAAGTATAGGCAGTATACCTAGTTGATTCATAGTGAATAGAACAATTAGCAATAAAAATAAATACCCTAAAATGCGTTTTATTTTCAATGATTCTATTCGCTTCTCATTATATTAGTATTCAAATTTGCGAAAAGAAAGTAGGATGATGACATGTTAACAAACGAATTACCAAAAATTATAACAAGCACAGTACCGGGTCCGAAAGCGGCAGAAATTATCAAAGAACGCGCTGTCAATACACCAGATGCCATTCACTGCAGTTATCCTGTTGTTATGGATGAAGCACAGGGCGCGATCATTAAAGACGTAGACGGCAACTTGTTCCTCGACTGGATCGGCGGCGTCGGCGTATTGAATGTAGGCCATTCGCATCCGGAAGTCGTTGCGGCAGTGAAAGCGCAGGCTGATAAATACATGCACGGCATGTTCAATGTTGTTACGCATGAAGGCTATGTCAAATTGGCTGGCGAACTCAACAAACGCGTTCCTGTTCGCGGCGAACAAAAACAGACGATGTTTGTAAACAGCGGTGCAGAAGCAGACGAAAACGCTGTCAAGATTGCCAAAGCCTATACAAAACGCCCGAATATCGTCGTATTCTCCGGCGCGTTCCACGGCCGTACGGTTATGACCATGGCCATGACTGCTAAAAAAGCATATGCCCAAGGCATGGGCCCATTCCCTGATGGCGTATATCGTGCTAAATATCCGTATATCTATCGCCGTCCGGAAGGCATGTCGGAACAGGAATATTTAGATGAATGCATTCAAAGCTTGTATGAAGTATTTGATGAAGCATCACCGGCACAATATGTTGCAGCGGTTGTTTTGGAACCATTACAGGGCGAAGGCGGCTTTATTCCGGCTCCGATTGAATGGGTGAAAAAACTTCGTGAAATCTGCGATGAAAACGGCATTCTCATGATTGCTGATGAAGTACAGTCCGGCTTCGGCAGAACAGGCCGTCTCTTTGCTTCCCAGTACTGGCAGGAAGCTGGCGTAGAACCAGATATTATTTCTTCTGCTAAATCTATTGCCGGCGGCGTACCTCTCAGCATGGTTTGCGCTCGCAAAGAAATTTATGATGCTGTTCCGCGCGGTACGATTGGCGGTACCTTTGGCGGTAATGCCTTAGCCTGTGCAGCTGGCTTAAAAGTATTGGAATTGATGGATCGCGATCACTTGCCGGAACGTTCGTTGGAACTTGGCAAAAAATATGTAGATACCGTTACATCTTGGCAGGCCAAATATCCGGTTATTGGCGATGTACGCGGTCTCGGTGGCATGGTTGGCGTTGAATTTATCGATCCCGAAACAAAAGCTCCGAATCCGGAACTCGTCACCAAGCTGGTACAAGATACAGCCAAACATGGTTTGTTAGTAGAAAATGCAGGTTCTCACGGCCAGGTTATTCGTTTCTTGGCACCGCTCGTTATGACAGATGCACAACTGGATGCAGGTCTTGCTATCTTTGAAGCCTCTATCCGCCGTGTGCTGGGCTTGGAATAAAAGACCGTTCTTGATATAATACATATGTACTTTATAAAAAAGGATGGTGTATATGATGGATACATTTATGCTCAAACCTACCGTACTGGCGTACGATACGTGTAAAGAAATGGCAGAAGCCCTTCAAATTGGCGAAGGCGATTTGATGATTACGAACAAATACATCTATGACCCATATTTTGCCGACCTGCATTTGAAATGTGATGTATTATTCCAGGAAAAATATGGTGCCGGTGAACCGTCTGATGAAATGGCAGAAGCCATGTACAAAGATTTCAAAGGCAATCCCAAACGTATTATTGCTGTTGGCGGCGGGACGATTATCGATTTGTCCAAATTCTTCTCACTGAAAACAACCACGCCGATTTTGGACCTCTATGACGGTAAAATCAAACCGGAAAAAGGCCGTGAATTGGTTATCGTGCCGACGACATGCGGCACAGGCAGTGAAGTAACGAATGTAGCCGTATTGGCTCTTCTCAGCCGGGATACGAAAAAAGGTCTTGCTGTAGACGAATTTTATGCCGATCAGGCCGTACTCGTACCGGAATTGTTGAAAACATTGCCGTATCGCGTATTTGCAACCAGCTCCATTGATGCGCTGGTACACGCTGTTGAATCGGCATTGTCTCCGAAAGCCAACGAAACGACAAAAATGTTCAGCTATCGGGCAATTGAAAAAATTCTGAATGGCTATAAACAGATTCGTGACCATGGCCCGGAAGCGCGGATTCCGCTCTTGTCAGACTTCCTCGTAGCCAGCAACTATGCCGGCATCGCCTTTGGCAATGCCGGCTGTGCCGCTGTTCATGCATTGAGCTATCCTCTCGGCGGCAAATACCATGTAGCCCATGGTGAATCCAACTACGCTATGTTTACAGGCGTCATGAATTGCTACATGTCTATCAAATCGGACGGTGAAATTGCCGTCATGAATAAATTCCTGGCAGGCATTTTGGGATGCGACGTAGCCAATGTCTATGCAGAGCTGGAAAACCTGCTCAATATCGTATTGCCGAAAAAGGCACTGCATGAATACGGCGTAACAGAAGACGACTTAAAAGAATTTACCGAATCCGTTATGCTCAACCAGGGCCGCTTGATGGCAAACAACTTTGTCGTACTGGATGCGGACAAGGTATACAGCATCTATAAAGCGTTGTTCTAATTCACATAACGATTAGAACATTGCCATAAACTCCAAGAAATCTCCTTTCAGCCGGCATTGGACCGTGTCGGCTAGGGGAGATTTTTTATTTGTAAAATGGCAAATATACGAGTAGAATATTTCGTATCATATAGAATGAAACATAACGGAGGCGCCGCAGCCATTAGAATGCAGCGTCTTTCTTTTATGGCATTGGAGTATATTCTCATTTTGAATGATATATCGTTTGATTATTCATTTACAAATAAAAAAAACAAGCCTATTATATACGTATAAGGAATGTGAATTTTATAACTTGTTTTTCTGGAAGAGAGGGATTTGTTATGAGTATCAAAAAACGGATTGTTGGTGTTGTCGGCTTAGGTCATGTTGGTGCCCATGTCGCGTATAACCTGGGCATGATGGGTGTGGCTGATGAAGTAAAATTGTGTGATAAAAATACGGATAAAGTAGTCAGTGAATGCAATGACCTCATGGATGCAGCGTATTTCATGCCTCACCGCGTCGTGTATAACGTCGTGGATTATGCAGGTCTTGCCGATTGTGATGTCATTGTCAATGCTATCGGCAAAATTGAATTATTAGCCACCTTAAACCGTGATAGTGAAATGGAAAATTCTGTACGGGAAGTAGCAGGCTTTGTAGAAAAGATTATGGCAGGCGGCTTTAACGGAATTTTTGTGAATATTACCAACCCCTGTGATGTCATTACGGATTTGGTACAAAAATTGAGCGGTTTGCCGCGAAATCGGGTATTTGGTACGGGTACAGGCTTAGATTCTTCGCGTTTGATTAGTGCCATTTCCCAACAGACGAATTTGGAACACCATTCGTTTACGGCGTTTATGATTGGCGAACATGGAAATGCCCAGATGGTTCCTTGGTCATTAATTTCCTTCCATGGCAAGCCCTTATCGGAATTGGCAGGCGATCCCCGCTTTGATTTTGACCGTGAAGAAATGACAAAACGCGTTATTAACGGTGCTTGGACTACATTTAAAGGCAAACAATGTACCGAATATGGGGTAGCTGCTACGGGCGCGACTGTTGTTCGTTCTATTCTTCATGACGAAAAGAAGATTATGCCTGTCAGTGCCTACCTTGACGGAGAATATGGTGAAACAGGCATTTATTGCGGGATTCCGGCGGTTGTTGGTGCTAACGGTATTGAACAAGTCATGGAATATACGTTGACTGCAGATGAAAAAACAGAATTTAAACGTTGCTGTGATGCCATTCGCGGCAATATTGCTAAAGCAGAACCATTTTGGAAGAAATAGTATATCTTTCCATTCCAAAGAAATTCGCTAGTATAACCGGCTGTACTGCATCTTGTAACCGATGACAGACAGCCGGTTTATTTGTATACCATGGCAGCGATGAGAGTGAGTTGAAGGTGTCGGCAAAGGGGACATTATATGTGAAAAAATTCTCATAACATGCTTGCCGGGTATTACGTCATGACGAACCAGAATAGCACATCTTAAAAGAAGTTACAGCATCCGTTACGCCAAAATAAGGCTGTCAAAGGGATTTTTGGGCTGTATTTTTGTGTGTTTGGGAAAAATGGCTCGTTTTCACAAACAATGCTAGAAAGCATATATATGCATAAAACGAAGGCTGCAGCGGCTCTGATAGGAATAACGTATACACTTTATTTGTTTTTTACTTGTCAAATGGCAAATATAAGTGTAAAATTTTTCATATACAGGGGTGTAAATATGTTAAAATTTTGTATGTATTTACATCAAAAATCTCTATATTTCTATATTAAAGGAGGATATTGTAATGGAGTTATTACGGTATTGGCGGATACATGTCTTTGCCTTGTGTCTCGTCGTGGTTGCTGAACTCATTGGCATCCAAAAATTTGGCTTAATCGTTTTCTTGCCTTTATTTTATGCATTAGTCCTTGGCGGTGTCATTAGTTATCCCAAATTTCACATCATGACAGATGACATGATGGAAAAAGCAGGGCTGTTTATGCCGATTGCTATGTTTTTCCTGCTCGTAAAAATCGGCCTGGGCATTGGCCCCAATCTGCATATGCTGCTCAATTCCGGCTGGGCCCTGATTTTGCAGGAATTCGGCCATTTCTTTGGCACTCTGATTTTTGGCCTGCCTATGGCACTGTTCCTGAAAATGGGGCGGGAAGCTGTTGGTGCCTGCTATTCTATTGACCGTGAACCGAATGTAGCCATCGTCGCTGAAAAATACGGCATGTTTTCGCCGGAAGGCCGCGGCGTTATGGGTATGTACATTTGCGGTACATTGTTTGGCGCGCTGTGGATTTCTATCCTTTCCGGGATTGTTGCCCGTACGGGAATTTTCCATCCCTATGCCCTGGCAATGGGCGGCGGTATCGGTAGTGCCAGCATGATGGCGGCTTCCGTCGGTTCGATTGTTGCCGTATTTCCGGAAGAAGCCCAGAAGATTCAGGCCTATGCCGGCGCAGCCAACTTGATGACTTCGGTGCTGGGCGTATACTTTGCGCTCTTTATTTCTCTGCCCGTTACGGTCAAAGTCTATGAACTGATTACAGGCAAAAAGCGGCATGAAGAAATTTCAGAAGCAGAAAACGCCAAAGCAGCACAGCTGTCGGCAGAAGCAGCCAAACAGGCGGCAGAAGACGCAGCGGCTCTGAAAGACCAGAAGAGCCTGACGCGCGTGGACGACTTGCTCATTCTTTGCCTGACCGGCGTCCTGGGCTTTATCGGCAACATGGTTGGCAACTATCATGCCAGCGCGGCAGACAGCTTTACCGGCGCGCTGATTTTGGTCATCATCGCCTTTATTGGCTTGTGCATTGCCCATTTGCCGGTATTTCGCAAACTGCCCGTCGTTTTCTGGGTATCTATTTTTTCTGTTATTTGCTCTGTTCCCGGCATTCCGGGCACGGAATTTATTATTGAACACACGAAAAACTTCAACTTCCTGGCTACGACGACGCCGATTCTGGCATACGGAGGCTTGTCGCTGGGCAAAGATATTCCGGCTTTCAAACGCCTGTCCTGGCGCATCGTACCGGTTGCCTTGATGGTAGCGACAGGTTCTTTCATCTGCGCGACAGTAATGGCTGAAATTATGCTTCATTTGGAAGGGATTTTCTAAGATAGAAGGGATAGTATGACAAAAGAAGAATTAAAACAACAAGTCTGCCAGGCGATTGAAAAGCGGGCAGACGAAATCAAAGCCTTTGGCGAATCGGTTTTTGCTGAACCGGAACTCGGATATAAAGAACATAAAACTTCGCAAAAAGTACAAGATAAACTGGCCGCATTGGGCATTCCCTTTACGACAGGCCATGCCATTACCGGCGTCAAAGGGCGTCTCAAAGGTAGCCATTCCCGCCGTACCGTCGCCGTACTGGGCGAATTGGATTCGATTATTTGCCGGAACCATCCATCGGCAGATGAAACGACCGGGGCCGCCCACTGCTGCGGCCATTATGTCCAAACGGCTGACATGCTCGGCGTGGCGATGGCGCTGAAAGATACGAATGCCATGCAGTATCTTGGCGGTGATGTCGTATTCTTTGCCGTGCCGTCAGAAGAATGCATTGAAATCGAGTACCGCAACGTTCTCCGCGAAAAAGGAAAAATTCATTTCTTTGGCGGCAAACAAGAACTGCTGTATCAAGGCGATTTTGACGATATTGATGCGGCTATGGAAATGCATGTCGCGACGACGGATGACCCGCAGGGCAATATTTTTATCGGCGGCTCCAGCAGCGGCTTTATCAGCAAGCTCATCGATTATCACGGCAAAGCGGCCCATGCAGCTGCCGCACCGGATCAAGGTATCAACGCGTTGAATGCGGCTATGCTCGGCATTATGGGTGTCAATGCGCTGCGGGAAACCTTCCGGGAAGAAGATTATGTCCGTTTCCATCCCATTATCAACAGCGGCGGCGATTTGGTCAATGTCGTACCGGATTACGTCCGCATGGAAAGTTATGTTCGGGCTGCATCTGCAAAGGCGATGAAAAAATATAACAGTGATATTGACAGGGCATTAACGGCAGGAGCTATGGCAGTAGGTGCGGCCTGTGATATCCATAATCTGCCCGGCTATCTGCCGATGTATCAGGACAAGAGTACGACGGCTCTCTTGGAAGCCAACTGCAGCGACATCTTTGGCAAAGACCATATCATCCATGCGCCGCACAACGCAGGCAGTACCGATATGGGGGACTTGTCCCATTTGATGCCGATTATTCACCCTCATGTAGGCTGCGTACACGGTGCGCTGCACAGTGCCGACTATACGCTGTTTGAAGAAAAAACGGCATACATCAAAACGACACAAGTCATGGCTATGACGCTCATTGACTTGCTGTACGATGATGCATCCGGCTTGGAAACCGTGCTAAAACAGTTCCATCCGATCATGACCAAACAAGAATATCTAGACTTTATGGCTTCCATTCACTAGAAAGCGGCGCATAGGTCAACATACGCAGGGCTGCGACAAAATGAAACGTTTTGAGTTCATTTTGTCACAGCCTTTTTACTATACCGTTTTATGTGCATCGTTTGTAACAGTATGATTCATGTTCTTCCAACTTAAACTAAACACTTTTAAAGGAAGAATATGGTACATGACAGCTAAACACATTATATGACAGCTCCTCTCACATTGCCCGTCTGCACAAAATCCGTTCCTGTGGTATAATACGTAATAATGAAAGGAGTCTCGATAGTGTGTGGAACAAAGTAATAACAATGTTGTGCGCAGCTTGGATGGGCGTGGCGGCAGGCTGTCCTGTCCATGCTATTACGCAGGAAGAACTCGTCTATGACCAAGTCAGCAAATATATTAACGGGCAGGATGCAGCCGATATTGCCCAAGATATCTGTGACGCTTCCTATACGTATCATGTCGATCCGATTTTGGTCGCAGCCGTATTTACGACAGAAAGCAATTTTGACAACTCCGCCGTATCCGGCGTAGGCGCTATTGGCATTGCCCAGCTCATGCCGGACACGGCAGCCCAGCTCCATGTCAATCCGTACGACCGCAAAGAAAATATTTATGGCGGCGTAAAATACCTGGGACAAATGGTAGACCGCTATCGCACCTGGGATAAACCCTTTGTCTATGCTGAAGCGGCTTACAATGCCGGCCCCGGTGCCGTCGATAGAGCCGGCGGCGTACCGCATTATACAGAAACGATGAACTACGTCCAAAGCGTAGAAAAAACACGGCAGGAAATCTGGCGGATTGCCGGCGCAGAAGCCAGCAGCGGACGAGCCTATACGGCTGCCAATCCCTACCATCAGCCGCTGCACCAAGCAGCTAAAGAATTTCCCAGCCTGCAGGAATGGCATGCCCAACAAGCAAAAATGAAATCCAGCGCAGCCATCGCTAAAGATGTCCCCAAAACAGCTGCGTCTGTTAATCATGAAGAAACAGAAAAATAAAATATGCATCTCCTAAAATCCAGAGGAGATGGCTGAAATTACTACAGGCAGACGGCCGCTTGCAGTATTCTTGTTCATTTTCTTCAAACTTCAAACAAAAAACGAAAAGCTTTTAAAGAAAAAGCAGGGGATATGGCAGAGACTGTGAATACTGGATACCTGCAATGTGAATATGATACCTGTTTGCGTATGCTGTTCACACAGCATATTGGAGTATTTGTTATAAAATAGACTCTAAAATGAACAGATTTATTGACAACGAATAGGTTTACGTGTAACATATGTGTTATAGTACAGTATTAGAGTAAACAAAGGGGCAATACATATGACATCTTTTTTTGATATTCATTCACATATTTTACCGGATATTGAAGGAGATGACGGTTCCCGCTCGATGGATATGACGCTGCAGATGCTGCGTATGGCTGCAGAAGCAGGTACGACAGATATCGTTGCAACACCACATGTCAATCGCCGCGAAACAGTACCCCGCTGGGAAGATATAAAACAACGGGTTCAGCAAGTACAGGACGAAGCAGATAAAGCACAAATTCCGATTCATATCTATGCAGGTGCAGAAGTAGAAATGAACTATAAAGCCTTGGAATTTTTGCCTAAAGGCGGTAAACAGTATTGTCTCAATGAAACCCCATACATATTGGCAGAACTGACAGAACAAAGCCAGGTGGACCAGACAGAACAGCTTTTATTTGAACTCATGCTGCGGGGATATATTCCTATTTTGGCGCATCCGGAACGGTACACATGCATTATGCATCATCCGAATAGAGTACTGCAGTGGATGCAGCGGGGCGTATTGACGCAGTGTAATATGGGAAGCTTTGTCGGTGCATTTGGAGAACATGTACAGCAGCGGGCAGAAAATCTGCTGCGCCATCACATGGTAGTATTTGTGGGAAGTGATGCCCATCGCACGGATTGGCGTACACCAGACCAGCGGAAAGGGCAGATGCAAATCCAAAAATTAGGCGGCAGCTTGGACGTATATACGAGTCATGCGGCCAAACTGCTTCAGGGAAAACCTGTGTATCCGCCTGATTTGCCAGCAGAATGGAAAGAAAAGAAGCGGGGATTTTTTGCCAGACTTTTTCATGGAAATTAGGCACGCTATAAAATCCATACGGAAAGGAATGAAATAGATGTATCCAATGAATATGCTGACTTACAAAGAAAATACATATGTTTCATATGCTTATGATGTGGATAGGTATGCCTTGAAAAATGGCGTTGTAGATAAGAATGAAAATGTTCTGCCCCCCCCCGCTGTGTAAATATTGCCATGTATTGCACTTTTTATGTACCGATGTGTGGTGTGAGTAAAATATTTGCGTATATATCAATAAGGCAGCATAGCCATATGGTGCCTTTTTTGGCATGCTATAAGTACGAAGAGTTATAAACGTAACTATAGGAGGTTTTGGGATGAAGTATAAATTCATAACATCGTTGGTCGTCTTAGCAGGTATGACGACAGCCGCTTTTGCTGCAGACTATACCCTGCGGGCCGGCGACCAGCTTAGCATTATGATTACACAAGAACAAGATATTAGTACGACGACACAAAACAGCAACTATACGCCGTATCAAATTCGCCCGGATGGCAAGGTATCAGTACCGTTGGTAGGAGAAATCGAAGCCCAAGGAATGACCGTCAGCCAATTTACAGATACTCTTCGCCAGGGCTTATCCCGCTATATTGTACAGCCTGATGTCGCTGTCAATATTGTCAAACTCGGCGGCGTACGTGTTTATGTATTTGGCGAAGTCAACAAACCAGGAGCCTATGAATTGACGAAATCCCACCGTGTGATGGACGCTATCGGGGCTGCCAACGGCTTTAACTGGGATACAGCCAAAAAGAAAATTTTCCTCATTCATCAGGACAACCCAGAAAAAGCGATTCCTATCAACCTCAATAAAATGCTGCAAACCGGCGATATGACCGAAAACTATGAAATGCGGGAAGGAGATATTCTCTATCTCACCAAAAACAGCCGTATCAGCTTTGCTAGAGACATTGCGCCTATCTTCTCGACAGTATACACGATGCAGCGTATTAAAGATCATGATGACTAATAGATTTTCTAAGATAGCATAGCCATATCACTAAGGAGTGAACCGAGTGGAAGAACAAGTTATTGACTTGCGGGAACTTTGGCAAGTCATTTGGGAAAATAAAAAGACAATTGCCGCCGTTACGGCGCTGTTTACGGCCGGTGCCGGCGCGTATTTGCTGATTGCGTCGCCAACGTATCAGTCTACATCGCTGCTGCGCATCAAACAGAGCCAAGGGCTGGGAGCGTCTATCATGGACAAGCTGCCCGGCGGCTCGGATACGATGACCAAACAGCGTATGAATACAGATGCGGAAATCCTCAAGAGCCGCAACGTCATCGAACCGGTTATCAAAGCAACAGAAGAACCCGATGACGACGGCAAGTATCCGACCTATGAAACGTTTATCAAAAGCCACGTTACCACCAAACCGTTCAAAGATACAGAAATCTTACAAGTAGACGTAACCGGCAAAACACCGGAACAAGCCCAAAAAGCCAATCAGATGATTGTCGATGGCTTTTTAAAACGACTGGCAGAATTATCTCATAAAGAACAGCAAGCTACGCGTCAATTTTTGGAAAACCGTGTCGGTACGTCTAAAAAAGAATTGGAAGATGCCGAAGGAAAACTGCAGTCCTACCAGAGTGCCAATCAAATTTATTCGACAGACAACCAAATGAAAGGCCTGACGGATAAATTATCTGAAATCGACAAAGCCAAAGCGGCAAACCAACTGGATATGGAAACGGCAAAAGCTGCCCTTGCCAGCGTCAACCAGCAGCTAGGCAGTGCCGGCACGAGTATTGCCGACAGCCCAGCTATTCAGCAGTATAAAGTCCAGCTGGCACAACTCGAAAGCACCAAAGCCAGCTATACAGGCAAATATACAGACGAACATCCCAAAATGCAGGAAATCAACCAGCAAATCCAGCAGGCGCAGGCCGGACTCAACAGCGAAATAGATAAAATCGTTTCCCAGCAGGCCCCGTCAAGCAACTCCGTGCAGCAAGGATTGTTGGCTGATAAATTCAAGAATGAAGCGGCATTAGCCGTTGCAGAAGGCAAGAGCCAGGCCATTGCTGACCTCGATGCCAAAAACAATGCGACCATAGCCGCACTGCCAGCCAAGCAGCGAGGCTATATCCGCGTCAAACGAGATGCCGATGTCGCACAGGAAATCTATGTCATGCTGGCAAAACGCTTGGAAGAATCCAAAGTCGCAGAAGTCATGGTCCCCAATGAAGTCCAAGTCGTCGATGCCGCGACATTGCCGGAAAAACCCATCAAACCGCGCAAACTGCTGACGATGGTAATAGGCATCTTGTTGGGAGCTATCGTCGGAACAGGTGTTGTCGTAGCCAAATCGCTGCTCAATCGCAAGATTAAGACAACGGACGATGTCGAAAATATCCTGGGACTGCCTGTTATCGGTATTATTCCTGAAGCAAGTGCGGCAGATAGACCCTATCAGCATAGAAATGTATTACAGAAATGGAGAGACAAGCTATGGAAGAAATAGAATTAATTGTACAAACAGATAGTAAATCTCCTATATCCGAAGCCTATCGAGCCGTTCGTACTAACTTACAATTTGCCAGCGCAGGTCGGGATATCAACTGCATCAGTTTTACGTCAGCAACACCATCAGAGGGAAAATCGACGGCGATTTCCAACATCGCATTGGCCATGGCACAGGACGGCAAAAAAGTACTGCTCATCGATGCCGATATGCGCAAGCCCGTGCAGCATCAAATCTTTGGCCTGTTCAACAAAGGCCTCAGCAACTGTATCGCCATGAATATGTCGTTGGATGAGGCAATTCAGCCCAGCGACCATCCCAATTTGGACATTTTGGCCAGCGGCCCTGTACCGCCTAATCCATCCGAACTGCTGGGTTCACAGAAAATGGATGAACTGCTGCAGCAAGTTAAGAATATCTATGACTATGTACTCGTCGATATGCCGCCGGTACTCGCTGTTACCGATGCCGCTGTCCTCTCATCCAAAGTAGACGGCATCGTCTTTGTCATCCGATCCGGAAAAATCTCACCGGACGAAGCCAAATTGGCCAAATCCCGACTGGAACAAGCCGGTGCCAATATCCTGGGGGCCGTCCTCAACGCCGTCCCGCAGCGTCACAGCGGCTATGGTTACGGATACGGCTATTACTACTATTACGACGAAGAAGGGGAAAAACATAAAAAGAAGAAGCAACAGTAAGTATTGAAAGGAGAAACATACCATGGGGGAACGGAAATTTCCGCAATCACGTAAATTTGTCATGCTAGTCGGCGACATACTGATTATGATTGGTTCCTACTGCCTGGCAACCGCATTTGTTTTAAATAAAAATATTTTGGCAGCCAATTTTACCATGTATTCCGATATGATGCTGGTTATGATTGTCATCAACGGCTTACTGTTTAACATTAACGGACTGTATTCAATTGGCCGCAAACGATTTGCGGAAATCATTCTCAGCCTGCTGGTCAGCATGCTGGGTACAGCGGTCATTATGATGGCACTCAGCTTTTTTGTACGAGAATTTTCTTATTCCCGCGGCCAGCTCCTGACCAGTCTGGCTATCCAATGTATCGCCTTTATCGCTTGGCGCCGCGCGGCTTGGCATGTCGAACGCGCAATTCATGCTCGGCGCAAAGCCTTTTTGCTGGGACCAAAAGAAGAATGCCTCCATGTCTACAATCGCTTGCTCCATCAGCCCCAGCTCAACTGGCATCTGCAATATGTCTGCACGGATATGCATAAAAACTGGCAGTCTTATGCTGAAGAAACACAGGGCCTGATTGTTTGCCCCGGTGTGGCTAAAGCAGAAAAGAAAGCCGTTATCGACTATTGCTACCAGCACAACAAACAGGCGATTCTTGTGCCGGACATGTATGAAGTTCTGTGCAATGACGCAGAATTGGGAAAAATCGATGATATTCCCGTCTTTGAAATCCAAAACCTGCAGCTGAGCCTGGAAAAACGAGTCCTCAAACGAACCCTCGATCTCATCGTTTCCGGTATCGCTTTTGTCATTGCGTTACCGTTTATGGCAATCTGTACACTGGCCATCAAACTCGGCGACCATGGTCCTATCTTTTACAGCCAGGTACGTATCGGCAAAAACGGGAAACCATTTAAAGTTCACAAATTCCGTACCATGCGGACGGATGCAGAAAAATACTCCGGCCCGCAGCTGGCAGAAGAAAATGACCCGCGCATTACCAAAGTCGGCAGAATCCTGCGGGCGACACGCCTCGATGAACTGCCTCAAATCTGGAACGTCGTCGTCGGAGACATGAGCCTCGTAGGCCCTAGACCCGAACGTCCCTTCTTCGTCGAACAATTCGTCAAAGAAACGCCGGAATACGCCTATCGAACCAACGTCAAACCCGGCATCACGGGTCTGGCCCAAGTCTACGGCAAATATAACACGACAGCGTACGACAAACTGGTCTACGACCTCATGTACATCCAGCAATGCAGTGTCGTCGAAGACCTGATCATCATGATCCAAACCGTGCGCGTCATCTTCACCAAAAGCGCAACGGAAGGCACGGGGATTCAGCAGGAAAAGGATTTGAGCAGTTATGAAATATAATAAGCGATTACATCGGGAAAGGAGTCTATAGGTGGAAAAAACGTATTCTGTCCTCATGTCAGTATATTATAAAGAAAAACCGGAATATCTCAAACAAAGCATGGCAAGTATCTATGGGCAAACTGTCCCGACAGATGATTTTGTCTTAGTCTGCGATGGGCCGCTGAATACGGAATTGGATGCCGTGATTGACGAAATGCAGCAACAATTTGGCAATGTTCTTCATGTGTGCCGACTAGAAAAAAACGGTGGCTTGGGAAACGCATTGAATATAGGCATCAAACACTGCAAGAATGAATTAGTAGCTCGAATGGACAGTGATGATATAGCCTATCCGGACCGATGTGAACGCCAATTACAACTGTTTGCAAAGCAACCGGATATCAGCATTTGTTCCGGCATCGTCGAAGAATTTTCTACAACACCGACTGTAATCGATGCCAAACGAGTCCCGCCGGAAACGAATGATGAAATCATCCAATTTGCCAAAACACGCAACCCGTTCAACCATCCCTGCGTCATGTACAAAAAATCTGTCGTAGAGTCGGTTGGCTCGTATCAAGATTTTTATTTGCTGGAAGACTATTATTTGTGGATTCGCATGCTGCAGAAGGGCTATCAAGGCTATAACCTGCAGGAACCTCTGCTGTGGATGCGGGCTGGCAGTGATATGTATAAGCGCAGAGGCGGCTGGAAATATATTGTGTCTCAACGCAATCTTTTTAAATACATGGCAAAAATTGGTTTTATTACTTATAATCAATACGTAATTCAAAGCATCGTCCGTTTGATTGGTGCTATTATACCAAATGGGATGCGGGCATTTGTGTTTAAGCAAATGCTTCGGAAATAGCAATAATATTTGAATTAATAAAGTAAAGGGTAGTAGAATTATGATTGATTCAGAGCATATTACTAGTGTTAGAGACTATATTAACTACATAGAAAATTTACCTTTTGAATTTTCTTTGGCACGAGGGCAGTTTTGGGATTACCCATTATATCCGGGAATTTATAGAAAAGATGAACGGGGAATGGCCCTTTATTCTGAGGCGGATAAGAAAAGATTTATTGAAAGTTTTAAAATTTATGCTGCACAATACTTACATGATTTTAATATTAATAATGAAAATGAATGGCTTGTTTGTGCACAGCATTTTGGCGTCAATACTTGTTTACTTGATTTTACATATTCACCATTAGTAGCATTGTTGTTTGCAGCTGAAAATGCGTTTGAAGCAAATCAAAACGAAGAAGAATTACATGATGATTCAAATGATAAAATGGCAGTAGTTTGGTTCCTTAATCCTTCGGAGCTAAATAGTAGAGTGTTTGGGGATAGTCAAGTAATAAATCTATCTTCTTCGGAAACTATTGAAACGATGAGGGCGGGTATGCCTTTTGTATGTACAGCGAAGAGAAATAATAAACGTATTGCAGCACAAAATGGCTTATTTGTTTGCTTTAAAAACGGGGAAAACTCTTTAGAACATATTCCTATTGCCAAAGATATTTTAAAGAAAATAGAGATTCCTCATCGATACTTAAAGGGAATTTTATCGTCATTATATCGGTTGGGTTTACGATTTAATAAAGTTTATCCAGAACTAACGTCTATATCGAAAGATATAAAACTAGAATACGATGTTAAGCAATATATTCAAAATAATGAGGAATGACTATGAGTAACGAGGAAAAAATTAATTTACAAAGTGTAGATCCTAAAAAAAGCGATATGGCTGTCAAAGATATTCTTGATAATATAGAAAAGGGAAATAAACTTCAACAAGATGAAAATATCGCAATTACTGAGGATGTTCAATTATCATATATCGACAGTATAATTTTGAAGCCTGATTATCAACGTGAATATCGCTTTTCGACTGCTGAAGAAAGTTCACTGATTGAATCAATTTTAGTAGGAATTCCTATACCGCCAGTATTTTTATGTACAACTCGTTATAAAGGTGTACGAGTAACCGATGTTGTTGATGGGCAACATCGGTTAAAAGCCTTTTATCGATTTTGTACAAATGCATTTAGGTTGATTGATTTACCTATTTTAAGTGTTCTTAATGGGAAGAACTATTCAGAATTGAAAACTGAATATAAGGAAAAAATTTTGACTTATAAACTATCGGCATATACTTTTGAAAATTTTCCAGGTAAAAATTTTGAATTGGAAGTTTTTAATCGATACAATCGAGGGTCAAAGCCATTAACATCGCAAGAAATTCGAAATGCAGTCTATGCTTCACCTTACAATGACTGGGTTAGCTCTTTTGTTGAAAAATTGTATAAAGGCGAAAATGAATCGTTAAAAAAAATTTATAATGTTACTAAAAGTAGATTTTTAAAGAAAAAAGTGCATGAGGGAATATTTACTATTCTTTATGTATTGGAATATGGCATTTGTACAAATTTTAAAGATTCCACTGAATATGCGAATAAATATATGCAAAAGAAATCTTTTTTTGCGAAAAAAAACGGTGAAGATCATTGTGACGAGAAAACTGAGGCTGATCTTGAAAAGATGATTTCTCGATTTGACGAATTTAATCATTGGCTGATTCAGTGGCAGAATGACACACCTTACCCTTTATCTAAGGAAATCTATGGTGTGTCCAGTAAGAGTTATAAATTTCAAACTTCCATGGCTTTAATTATTCCAGCTTTATATAAGAAAATTTATATTGATAAAGAAGTTAGCTTCCCTGATTTTGAAGAAGCAAAAAGATCTATTCGCCATTTATTGAATACATCATTTTTGGAAAGTAGTGAATATACAGCGTCTTCGACTAATTCACGGGAGATAAGAAAATTGGTTGATTCATTTAATAATTGAGAGAATGCATAGGAGTTAGACATGATCCCTAAAATAATACACTATTGCTGGTTTGGTAGAAAGCCTTTGCCGTTAAATTACCAGAATTATATGAAGTCTTGGAAAAAAAAATGTCCTGATTATGAAATTAAGTGCTGGAATGAGGATAATTTTGATGTAACACAAAATATTTATTGCAAAGAAGCTTATGAGCACAAAAAATGGGCTTTTGTATCTGATTATGCTAGATTGAAAGTTATTTATGAGTATGGAGGCATTTATTTAGATACAGATGTTGAAGTTATCAAAGATTTAACACCGCTTATTACAAAGGGTATTGGATATATTGGCTTTCAAAATTCAGAGGAAGTCACTACTGGGTTAGGATTTGCAGCAGCACCGCATAATTTTTGTATAAAATCAATGTTGGACATCTACTCAAGAAGAAGATTTATTTTAGATAATGGCAAGTATAATATAATACCTTGTCCAGCAGCTAATACAGTAGGACTTATGAAATGTGGTTTAAAAGTGGGTTATCATGCAAGTAAGATTATTCAGCATTTAGAAGGACTTGATGTCTATCCAGAGGAATATTTTAATCCTTTGGATGCAGATACAAAACAGTTGAGTATATTTGACAAGACATATACTATTCATTGGTATACTGCTTCTTGGTTCAAGGCTTCAGCAAAGAGAAAGCAAATTTTGAAGAAATTTATTCCTAAGTCAATTTTGGAATATCGGACGAAAAAGATTGCTCGGCGAGATATAAGAAAGATTTTTCATGAAGTATCATATAAGGAGTGATAGCATATATGGATTTAATCACCTTTGTTATTGTTACATGGAATAATCAACAGCAGATTAGGCAGTGTTTGCAGACTATTATGAAATATACGTTGGTTCCATATCATATTATCGTTATAGATAATCAATCTTCTGATGAGACAGTTCAGATTATCCAACAGGAATTTCCTTCTATAGATTTAATAATTAGCCCGGATAATGTTGGCTTTGCAAAAGCCAACAACTTGGCATTATGGCAAGTTGACAGCGAATATGTTTGCTTTATTAATCCGGACACCATCCTTACCGAAGATATTATCAATCCATCTGTTCAGGTGCTGAAAGAACATCATGATGTTGGATTAGTTGCGTGCAAACTACGTAATTTAGACTCCAGTTTACAGCCATCTTGTTTTCATTTTGCTGATGCTTATTCCATGGCAGGAGAGATATTACATATAGGCAAACTTTTTCCTCAATTCTTCTGTAAAAAATATTTTACGAATTTTTATAATGCTAAAGATGATTTTTACCCTCAATGGGTAATTGGTGCCGAAATGGTAATGAGGACTCAGGAAGCAAAAGCTATAGGTGGTTTTTCAACTGAATATTATATGTATACAGAGGATATGGATTTATGTAAAAAAGTAGACAGTCTTCTGAAAAAAAATATATATTACTTGGCTAATGTATCTTTGATCCATTTAGGTGGTGCGAGTGAAGCACAAAACTTTAATTATAATAAGCAAGAAAAATTAATCCAAAACGATATGATTTTTATTAAAAAATTTTATGGAGAAAATGAAGTACAAAAAGCATTGAAAAATATGAATCGAGCATATCGCCTCAGATTGAGATTATTGAAGTATTTTTATTATCGGACAGATAGAAACTTGCAAATAGATAAGACAAAAAAGGTAATAGACATAATTAAGGAGATTAGGAATGACTATTGTAGTAGGTAGTACCTTGATTATATATTTAATAGTTCTTAAAATTCGAAAGAACGTAAATTTATTAGATCCAATGACTTTATTTCCGCTTATTATTTTATCAACATATTTTTTGGCGATATTACAGTTATCAGGATTGCAACATGAGTACCCCACGTGGTTTACTCTTTTAATTTTTGCAATTATTGGTGTTTTTTTGATTGGTGCTAAATTTGCAAATATTATGCAATGGGGAAAAAATAATAAAAATATTAAATACACTTCTTGGACCATAAATTTATTATCCTTTATTATGTGGGTAGGTATTCTTGGTTCGTTTTTCATTGAAATTATTGTGTTAGGACCTCCACCAGCTATTAGTGGGACTATACGAAATCAGTATTTTATATCTGGTATCGGGAGTATTGTTACCTTGCAATCTGCTTTTTGGGGAATGATTATTTACGATCGATATCATCAAAAAAGTTTAGGAAAAATATTTTGGTTATATGTGATAACTATTGTGGTTATTGCGGTATTGCTTTCTAACAAATATCAAATTATTTATATGGGTTTAATTATACTCATTGCACATAATTCGTTTAAGAAAAAAATCAAAATAAAGACTTTAGCTATTTTTATGGGATTGATTATATTATTGTTTATCGGGTTGTTTGTATTAGTATATCAAAACATGTATAATATCACATTTGATAAAATTGCAACAGCATATCAAATGAAATTACCGGAGTCTTTGAAAGTTTTGTCTCAGCCTTATTTGTATGTAGCTTTTAACTATGAAAACTTATATGGTTTTTTAATTAGTGATCATAGCGATCTTTATGGTCTTGCAACGTTTCAAGGCTTTTTTAAATTTTTTAGTTTGGATGCGCTCTATTCGGAAGAAACCAAGTCAATTTTAGCGCAAAGAAATGAGGCTTTAAATATTGATGCTATGAATACAGGCACAATGTTTGAAGATTTTGCGCAAGATGGAGATATATTCATCTTTATTTTTACATTTTTGTTTGGCGTTTTGACATGCGCTAGTTATAAAAATTTTAAAGTTAATCACAACTTTTTTTCATTTTATTTATTTGTGTCTACAACGGCTGCTATTTTTATGTCTTTTTTTGTCAATTCGATTACTTATAAGATGACATTAGTGAATTTATTGGCAGCATACTTTATGAGCATCATTTTACACAAAATCATTGTAAAATGGGGATAAGCCAATCTATTTATTAAGATTGGCTTGATATTTTTAACAGGTTATTTAAAAATACAGCACTTTACAACTTTTACACAGCCTCGGTAGTTATCGAAACCAGCTTACACAAGGCCTGAACGAAGTCCGTTGAATTTTTTGCAGTTTGGGCCTTAGAGACCAAAGTGTCAAAAAATATTTCACG